>NZ_JBDJLB010000001.1:0-414700 GCF_039673155.1 Stenotrophomonas sp. TWI1149 | reverse complement strand
TTTTTTCTTTCTTTTTCTTCTTCTTTCGAATGTTTTTTTGTTCTTGGCGCGGCCCGCGTGCCCCCCCCCCCCACGACCCGTTTCATCAGCCCGCGGCCGCTGCGGCCTTGCGACGCTTGCGGCGACGCCACAGCGCCACGACCACCGCACTGACCGCCCACACCACCACGCTGACCGGCAGCAGGGCCGCCACCGCGCGGATCACGAAGGCGATGCTGGTGGTGAAGATCGCCCCGAACTCGCTGAACGCCTTGCCGATCTCATTGCGGCTGCGCTGCCCGGCCGGGCCTTCGAAGTTCATCGTCACCAGCTGGGTATCGATCCGCCGGCGTTGCTGTGCCGCGTCCTTGTTGGCCTGCTCCAGCCCCGCCTCGATCTCCGCCATGCGCTGCGAGACCGCCAGCAGGTCGGCCACCTTCATGTCGCTGCGCTGCTGATACGCCTGCAGCTGCGCGTGTTCCTTCTGCAACCGCGCCTGGGTCAGCGCGGTATCGGCCACCTGCTGGGCCAGATCTTCGGCATGCGTGTTGCGCGAAGCCACATCGCCGCCTTCACCGGCCAGGGCGATGATCGGTTCCACGCCCTTCGGCGCGATGCGCACGCGGATCGAGCCGGACCGGGTTTCACCGCCCTCCTCGCCCACCTGCAGGACGGCGCAGTCACCGAAGCGATTGCTCTGGCAGGCCTCGGAGACCGCCTTGACCCGCGCGCTGATGCGCTGCGCATCGAGCTGGATGCGGATGTCGTGTTCGTAGGCCAGGAACGCGCCTTCCGGCGACGCGACGGCCCCGGCAGCCGCATCGGCGGCGTAGTTCGGCCCGCTGCGGCCACAGGCCACCAGGCCCAACAGCAGCATCCCTGCCAGCCCGGCGCGGGCCCCTCCTCTCCATCCAGTCACAGTGCAGCTCCATCAACGGCGGTGAATTTCACAGCGCATGGTAATCCAATGGCACGGGGACAAAGGGGGCCATCGGCCCTATGCTCGGGGATTGTCCCCAGTACAGGAACACCGATGCGCCAGCATCTGCTTGCCCTCGCCCTGATCGCCGCCCTTGGTGGCTGCCAGCAGGCCGACTCCCCGACGCCCGCCACCGGCACCGAAGCGGCCACCCCGGCCGGCGATGCCGCGGTCGATGCGGCCTTCGCCGACCTGTCCAAGCGCGCCCTGGACACCTGGATGCAGCTGTCCCCGATCAGCGCCACGCAGATCGGCGACCACCGCTACGACAGCGAGATCGACGACCTCAGCGCCGCCGGCCAGCAGAAGGTGCTGACCGTGTACAAGGCGCTGCTGGGCGACCTGGACAAGATCGATGTCAGCAAGCTCTCGCGCGAAAACCAGGTGGATGCGGCGATCCTGCGCAACCAGCTGCAGTCCGAAGTCTGGACCGCGGAAGTGCTGCAGTCGCCCAAGTGGGATCCGCAGATGTACAACGGCATGGCCGGCAGCGCGCTGTACGGCCTGATGGCGCGTGAGTTCGCGCCGCTGCCCGACCGCCTGAAGTCGGCGACCGCGCGCATGGAGAAGCTGCCGCAGATCTTTGCCCAGGCCCGCGAGAACCTGGACCCGGCCCGCGTGCCGAAGATCCATGCCGAGACCGTGGCCAAGCAGAACCGCGGCATCCTCAGCATCGTCGATACCTTCATCACCCCGCACATCGGTGAACTGCCGGCCGAGGACCAGAAGCGTCTGCAGGCCGCGATCGACGGCCTGAAGAAGGCCGTCGACGAACAGCAGACCTGGCTGGACAAGACCCTGGTGCCGAACGCCAAGGGTGACTTCCGCATCGGCGCCGACCTGTACGACCAGAAGCTGAAGTTCGCCCTGAACTCCTCGCTCTCGCGCGCCGAGATCGGCGAGCGCGCGCGTGCCGAGCTCAAGCGCGTACGCCAGGACATGTACGGCATCGCGCAGACCGTGCTCAAGGACAAGCCGGGCGCCCCGGCGCTGCCGGCCAACCCGAGCGACGAGCAGCAGCAGGCCGCGATCGAAGCCGCGCTGGAGCTGGCGTATGCCGACAAGCCGGCCCGCGACAAGGTCGTTGAAGACGCCAAGGCCGCGCTGGAGCAGTCCACCGAATTCGTGCACAAGCACGACCTGATGACGCTGCCCGATTCCCCGGTCGACATCATCCTGATGCCGGAATTCCAGCGTGGCGTGGCCGTGGCCTACTGCGATTCGCCGGGCCCGCTCGACAAGAACCTGAAGACCTTCTACGCAGTCTCGCCGATTCCGGACGACTGGACCGACAAGCAGGTCGATTCGTTCCTGCGCGAATACAACAGCCGCATGATCCACCTGCTGAGCATCCACGAAGGCACGCCGGGCCATTACCTGGAAGGCTGGCACTCGGGCAAGTTCCCGTCGACGCTGCGCGCGGTGCTGCGTTCGGGCCTGTTCGCCGAAGGCTGGGCGGTCTACACCGAGCGGATGATGCAGGAGCAGGGTTACCTGGACAACGATCCGCTGTTCCACCTGGTGCAGCTGAAGTTCTACCTGCGCACCATCTCCAACGCGATCCTGGACCAGGGCGTGCACGTGGACAACTGGACGCGTGAGCAGGCGATGCACCTGATGACCCATGACGCCTTCCAGCAGGAAAGCGAAGCCTCGGGCAAGTGGGTGCGTGCACAGCTGACCTCCGCGCAGCTGCCGACCTACTTCGTCGGCGCGCAGGAACACTTCGACACGCGCAAGGCCGTGCAGGACAAGCAGGGGGCGAAGTTCAACCTGAAGGCCTACCACGACCAGATGCTGTCCTACGGCGCTCCGCCGGTGCGCTTCGCGCGCCAGCTGATGCTGGACCAGCCGATCGAGTAAATCCACGCCATGCGTGGATGAGCCTGCAGACGGCCCGGGGACCCCGGGCCGTTTTTTTTGTCACGGAACCAGATGCATCCACCCAGGGCGTGGATCTACGCGTCGGCGGCCACGAATCCACCGGTCTGCCGCGCCCACAAGCGTGCATACAACCCGCCCGCCGCGATCAGCTCGGCGTGCGTGCCGGTCTCCACGATGCGGCCCTGGTCCATCACCACCAGCCGGTCCATGCGCGCGATGGTGGACAGCCGGTGCGCGATCGCGATCACCGTCTTGCCGGTCATCAGTTCGTCCAGGTTGTCCTGGATCGCCGCTTCCACTTCCGAATCCAGCGCCGAGGTGGCTTCGTCCAGGACCAGGATCGGCGCATCCTTGAGCAGCACCCGCGCGATCGCGATGCGCTGGCGCTGGCCACCGGAGAGCTTCACCCCGCGCTCGCCGACGTGCGCGTCATAGCCACGACGCCCTTCCCCGTCCACCAGCGTGTCGATGAAAGCCGAGGCACGCGCCTTGGCCACCGCCGCATGCAGCTGGTCCTCGGTCGCATCGGGGCGCCCATAGAGCAGGTTGTCGCGGATCGAACGGTGCAGCAGCGAGGTGTCCTGGGTGACCACGCCGATCTGCCGGCGCAGGCTCTCCTGGGTAACCCCTGCGATGTCCTGGCCGTCGATGCGGATCTGCCCGCTTTCCAGGTCGTACAGGCGCAGCAGCACGTTGACCAGGGTCGACTTGCCGGCACCCGAGGGACCGACCAGGCCGATCTTCTCGCCCGCTTTCACGTTCAGATCGAGTCCGGCGATCACCCCGCCGCTCTTGCCGTAATGGAAATGGATGTGATCGAAATGCACGGCGCCCTGGCTGACCAGCAAAGGCACGGCATCGGCACGGTCCTGCACGGTCAGCGGCTGCGAGATGGTGGTGATGCCGTCCTGCACCGTACCGATATCCTCGAAGATGCCGTTGATCGTCCACATGATCCAGCCGGACATGTTGTGGATGCGGATCACCAGGCCGGTGGCCAGGGTGATCGCGCCCACCGTGATGTGCCCACCGTTCCACAGCCACAGCGCCAGCGCGCACGTGCCCACGATCAGGAAACCGTTGACGACGGCGATGGTCACTTCCAGCCCGGTGGTGACACGGGTCTGGCCGCGGTGCTTGGTCGCCAGTTCCCCGATCGCTTCGGCCACGTAGGCCTGCTCGCGCCCGCCATGGGCAAACAGCTTCAGCGTGGGCACGTTGGTGTAGCCATCCACGATGCGGCCCATCGCCTTGGAACGCGCCTCCGAGGCAAGCCAGGCCCGCTCCTTGGCGCGCGGCACGAAGTACCACATGATCACCACGTAGCTGCCCATCCACAGCGCCAGCGGGATCATCAGCCGCCAGTCGGCCTGTGCGAACAGGTACAGCGCGGTGCCGGTGTAGACCAGGATGTACCAGACCGAATCGACCATCTGCACCGCCGACTCGCGCAGCGAGGTGCCGGTCTGCATCACCCGGTTGGCCATGCTGCCGGCGAAGTCGTTCTGGAAGAAGCTCAGGCTCTGCCGCACCACGTAGTTGTGCATCAGCCAGCGCGAACGGTTGCTCAAGCCCGGCACGATCGCCTGGTTGACCAGCAGGCTGTGCAGCGATACCAGCAGCGGCCGTGCGATCAGCGTGATGCCAGCCATCCACATCAGCGTGTTGGCATGCCGTGCAAAGAAATCACTGCCGGGCTGTTCGGCGACCATGTCCACGATGCGGCCCAGGAAATCGAACATCGCCACTTCGACCAGTGCCAGCAGCAGGCCGGCGATCAACGTGGCCAGCAGCACCGGCCAGACCGGGCGCAGGTAATGGATATAGAACGGCACCACCTTGCGGGGTGGCATGCGCGCGTCGATCGGCGGGAAGACCGGAATAATCGATTCGAACCAGCGGAACATCGCAGTGCACCAAAAACAAAACAGGCCGCGATTATCCCACCGCGGCCTGCCCTTTTACTCTCACCCCCATCACAGGCTGGCGACGGGGTTCAGCCCTTGGCCTCCACGGCGATCGGCATCAGCAGCAGGTCCTGGAAATCGAAACTGAAATCGGTGAGCGAGGACACCGCCTGCATGCGCACCTCGCGGACCTTGCCGTCCGGATCGAGGCTGAAATTCACGAAGGCGTCGGCATTGAGCGAACGATCATCCCAGCGCACCAGGAAGGTATCGTGCTGCCAATGCTCCAGCGTACCGATCAACTGCGCGGTCTTGCCGAAGCGCAGGCGCAGCTTGCCGCCCTGCTGTTCGACGAACACATCGCCGTACCACGCATCGCGGTAACCACCGGCATAGCGCGACAGCGGCAGCGACGGCCTGGATTTCGCATCGCGCGCGGCCTGGTGCCTGGCCCAGCCTTCGTCTGCTTTCTCCTGTGACTTGGCAACGGCAGCGGCATAGGCGGCGACCCAGTCGGTAGCCGGGGCCTGCAGGTAAGCGTCCAGCGCTTCCATCGTGATGGCGTTGAAGGCCGCGCCGACTTCCTGGTTGGTGAGCACCACGATGCCCAGCTTGTGCTCCGGCACCAGGGTCACGCGCGACACCATCCCCGGCCAGCCGCCGGTATGCCAGACCAGCTTCTGGCCGCGGTAGTCGCTGAGGCTCCAGCCTTCGCCATAGCCGGCGAAGTTCGGCCGCGCCGCGGCCAGCTGCGGCACGCTCGGCTCGGGCACGACCTGCGGCGTGATCATCTGCCACATCGCCTGCTGGGTCTTGGCGGTGAACAACGGCTGCCCGTTCTCCAGCGTGCCGTGGGCCAGCTGCACGTTCATCCAGCGCGCCATATCGTGGACGTTGGAATAGATGCCGCCGGCGCCGGCATTGTTGGACCAGGTCAGCGGCGCGACGGTGCGCAGCTGGCTGAAATCGAACTTGGCGTGTCCCACCGCGGCGTTGTCGCCGGGCTGCAGATGGTCGGCGTTGTAGCGGGTGCCGCGCATCCCGACCGGCGTGAAGATGTGCTGCTGCAGGAAGTCCGCATAGGTCTGCCCGGACACCTGCTCGATCACCTGCTGGGCGACCGCGTAGAGAATGTTGTCGTAGGCATAGCGATCACGGAAACCCGCCTTCAGCGGCACCTTGCCCAGACGCTGCACCACCTCTTTGTTGCTGTAGGAGGTGGTCGGCCAGAACAGCAGGTCGCCCGCCCCCAGGCTCAGGCCACTGCGGTGCGAAAGCAGATCGCGGATGCGCATCTCGCCGGTGACGTACGGATCGGACATGCGGAAGCCGGGCAGATGATCGATCACCCGGTCGTCCATCTTCAGCTTGCCCTGCTCGGCCAGCAGGTTCAGCGAGGTGGCGGTGAACGCCTTGGTGTTGGAGGCGATCGCGAACAGCGTATCGGCCTGGACCGGGTCCGGCTTGCCCAGTTCGCGCACGCCGTAGCCGCGTTCCATCACCACCTTGCCATCCTTGACCACCGCCACGGCAATGCCGGGAATGTCGAACTCGGTGCGAGCGCGTTCGATGGTGGCGTCCAGCCGCTGCAGTTCGGCCGGCACGGCGGCCGATGCCAAGGGTGCGCATGCGAGCAGCACGGCGCCTCCGATCCAGGATGTGTTCAAGCAGTGTCTCCGGTTGCGTGTGGCGGGGGCGTCGAGGGTCGCGATGCCCCGGTTTCGCACGATGGTAACGCGGCCCGGATCAGGCTCGCCTGTGCCAGAAGGAGGCCCGTCATGACCGCGCCCGCCGCGACCACCGCCACCATCATTCCCTGCCTGCGCTACCGCGATGCCCACGCCGCGATTGCCTGGCTGCAGCAGGCGTTCGGCTTCCAGAAACACGCGGTGTACGCCGATGGCGATACCGTCCACCACGCCCAACTCGTGTACGGCCACGGCATGATCATGCTGGGCTCGGTGGACAACGCCAGCGAATGGGGCCGTTACAGCGTCCACCCCGATGAGGTCGACGGCCGCCAGACGCAGACGGCCTGCGTCATCGTCGCCGACCCGGACGCGCACCACGCGCGTGCCATCGCCGCTGGTGCGCGGATCGTGATCGAGATCGCCGACCAGCCTTACGGCGGTCGCGGTTACGCCTGCCGGGATCTGGAAGGCTATCTGTGGTGGTTCGGCAACTACGATCCGTGGGCCGACCCCGCGGGCGGCGCATGAGCACACCGCCCGGCGCCATCCGCACCGGCATCGGCGGCTGGGTGTTCCCGGCGTGGCGCGGCGGTACGTTCTATCCCGCCGGGCTGCCGCAGCGCGAGGAACTGGCCTACGCCAGCCAACAGCTGGGCTGCATCGAGATCAACAGCACGTTCTACCGCGCGCAGAAGCCGGCCATCTATGCGCAGTGGCGCGAACAGACGCCCGAAGGTTTCCGCTTCTCGGCCAAGGCGCCGCGCACGATCACCCAGACCCATGACCTCACCACGGTCGGCGAACGTGCCGAGCGTTTCATCGATGGCATCGCAGCGCTGGAAGACCGGCTTGGCCCGTTGATCTGGCAGTTCGGCGACAGCCATCCGGCCGGTGCGGCCGAGTTCGATCGCTTTCTGGCGATGCTGCCGCGCAAGGTCGATGGCCACCGCCTGCAGCACGCACTGGAGGTGCGCAATCCCGCGGCGTGGACGCCCGGGCTGCTGACCGCCGCCCGTGCGCATGGCGCCGCGCTGGTGTTCAGTGGCTCGGACGAGCATCCCAGCTTCGCCGACCCCACGGCGGACTTCCTCTATGCGCGGTTGATGGGCTCGCGCGCCAACCTGCGTGCCGGCTACCCGGCACGTGCGATGGAGCAGTGGTGCCTGCGTGCGATGCGTTGGGCCCGGGGCGAGGACAATCCGGACCTGCCCCATCTCGGCGCCGAGGTGCCTGCCTCGCCGCCGCGCGAGGTCTATGTGCTGTTCATCGGGGCGGCCAAGCAGCGCAATCCCGGCGCGGCGATGGCCCTGCGCGACCAGCTGCAGCAGCTCGGCGGCGGCTGACGCGCTTATCCGCGCCGGCGGCGTTGCGCCAGCGCGCCATCCAGCCACCACAGCAGCCCGCCGCACACGACGAACACCACCGCCACGGCCAGCACGTTGCGCAGGACCAGCACGAGGCCCAGCGTGCCCAGGTCGAGGAAGGGGTACGGGTACTGGCCACTGACCCGGCCGACCAGCAGCGCCCAGCCGAGATAGACCGTCGGAAACGCCAGCGCGCCGAGCAGCCCGCGCCGGTGCAGGCCACCGTGCGTCCCGCTCAGCCAGCCCAGCAGGTACAGCGCCGGCACCGCGTAATGCAGTCCCGCGTCTGCCCACCATTGCGCGCCCTGCGGGTGCCACAACGGGCGCAGGATGATCACGTAGATCAACCCGGTGATGCCGATGAACAACGCCACCGCCGCGCGCGGGACGGGGCCGGCCAGGCCGTCGCCACGGCCGCGGGCCAGCGCCAGGCAGACCGCCGCCACCCCGATGTTGCTGAGGATGGTGAAGTAGCCCAGGTAACGCAGCGTCGCGTCCGCCGCGCCCAGGCCGGGCGTGCGCAGCAGCAGGTGGTACTGCAGCAGCAGGGAGGCCACGGCAATGACCGCGGTCAGGCCGGCCCAGGCGCGCAGCGCGGGGGTCGGTGCGGCACGGACGGGATCGGTGCGGAGGCGTGTCATCGCCGCAGGATGCCACGGCCATGCAGAGGATCGCGTGGAAGGCATCCTTCGCGGCGCGGCTTGCCGCACAATATGCGGATGCCGATGACCGATACCCGCAGAGCCCTGCTGCAAATCCATTTCTGTGTGCTGCTGTGGGGCGTCACTGCCATCCTCGGCAAGCTGATCACCCTGCCCGCCCTGCCGCTGGTGTGGTGGCGCATGCTGCTGGTGGTGGCGATGCTGGCGCTGGTGCCACGCGTGTGGCGCGGTCTGCGCCAGCTGTCGCCGCGTCTGGTGGCCGGCTACTGCGGCGTGGGCGCCCTGGTCGCCCTGCACTGGCTGACCTTCTACGGCGCGGTGAAGCTGGCCAATGCCTCGGTGGCGGCCACCTGCATCGCGCTGGCGCCGGTGTTCACCGCGGTGATCGAACCCTGGGTGGCCAAACGGCCCTTCCAGTTCCGCGAGCTGGCCTTCGGCCTCCTGGTGCTGCCGGGCGTCGCGCTGGTGGTCGGTGGCGTGCCGGACGGCATGCGCCTGGGCGTGCTCATCGGCGCGTTGTCGGCGCTGCTGGTGGCGATCTTCGGCTCGTTCAACAAGCGCTTGGTCAGCCACGCCGACCCGCTGACCGTGACCGCGCTGGAACTCGGTGCGGGTACCCTCACCCTGACCCTGCTGGCGCCGGCGCTGCCGTTCCTGCTGCCGGCCCTGGCCAGCCCGTTGTGGGTGATCCCGGACCTGCACGACGGCCTGCTGCTGCTGGCCCTGGCGGGGCTGTGCACGCTGCTGCCGTTCGCGCTCGCGCTGGTGGCGCTGCGCCATATCAGCGCCTATACCTCGCAGCTGGTGACCAATCTCGAACCGGTCTACGCGATCCTGCTGGCGATGGTGCTGCTCAGCGAGCAGCGCGAGTTGACGCCGCTGTTCTATGCGGGCGTGGCGATCATCGTCGGGGCGGTGTTCCTGCACCCGCTGCTCAACCGCCGCAGGAAGGTCCAGCACCCGGAAATCCTGGCGACCTCCGAGGCGCGCAACATCGCCGAGTGAGGCGAAGGCCCCTCAGTCGGCGCGGATGACCCGGTTGCGGCCGTCGCCTTTGGCCCGGTACAGCGCCGCGTCGGCGCGGGCCAGGGTCTGCTCGATCGCGTCGCCATGGCGGTGCGCGGCCACCCCGATGCTGATGGTCAGCGGCAGGCCCAACGGCAGATCGGCCACCGCCATGCGCAGGAAGTCGCACTGCAGTTCGGCCGTGGCCAGCGGGGTATCCGGCATCAGCACCACGAACTCTTCGCCACCGTACCGCGCGGCCAGGCCGTGCCCGGCGAAATGCGCGCGCAGCAGCCGCGCCAGTTCCGCCAGGACATGGTCGCCGGTGGCGTGGCCGTAGAGATCGTTGACGGTCTTGAAGTGATCGATGTCGAGCAGCGCCACCGCGGTCGCACGCGGTTGGCCATCGGCATCGACCACGGCCGCTTCCAGCGCGGCGCTCATCGCGCGGCGGTTGGGCAGGCCGGTGAGTGGATCGGTCCGGCTCTGCTCGGCCAGGTCGGCGTTCTGCTGTTCCAGCAGCTCGTTGTATTCGGCCAGGCGCTGCTCGTACCAGGCGCGGTCGGTCATGTGCTGCTGGATCTCATGGGCGTAGCGGCGCAGCTCCATCACCAGCGAGACCTGCCGCGACAATGCCGACAAGGCCTCGCGCTGGCCCACGCTGAGGTGCCCCGGGCGGGCATCGAACACGCACAGCGTGCCCAGCGGCAGCCCTTCGCTGCTCAGCAGGGGGGCGCCGGCATAGAACCGTACATGCGGTTCGTCGACCACCACCGGATTGTCGAAGAAACGCGGATCGGCAAGGGCGTCCTCGACCACCATCACCTGGTCCGGCTGCAGGATGGCGTGGCCACAGAAGGAAATGTCCCGGTGCGTTTCAGCCGCCTCGAGCAGCTGACGCGACTTGAACCACTGGCGGTCCTGGTCGACCAGGGTCACCGCGCCCATGCGGGTGCCGCACAGCGCGGTGGCGATCGTGACCAGATCGTCGAAGGAGCGCTCGCGGGGCGTGTCCAGGATCTGGTACCGCTGCAGCGCCAACAGGCGCTGCGCTTCGTTGTCCGGTTTGGACGGCTTGATCATCGTGGCAGGCGGTAGCGTGTGCCTGCGCAGTCTAGCCCGGGTGGCGTCAACACGTGACGCCCGGCATCACCAGTCCAGCTGTTTGGGCAGCAGGCCCTTGAGCTCGGCATCGGTGAGGTTGCGCCACTGGCCCGGCTTGAGCGCGCCGAGCTTGATGTTGTCGATGCGCACGCGGCGCAGCTGGGTGACGCGGAAGCCGAACGCGGCGGCCATCAGGCGGATCTGCCGGTTCAGGCCCTGCTGCAGGGTGATCCGGAAGCCGAACTTGGCCAGTTTGCTGGTCCGGCACGGCAGCGTCACTTCATCACGGATGCGCACGCCACGGGCCATGCCGCGCAGGAACTCATCGGTGACGGCCTTGTTGACCGCGACCATGTATTCCTTCTGGTGGCCGTTCTCGGCGCGCAGGATCTGGTTGACGATGTTGCCGTTGCTGGTGAGCAGGATCAGGCCTTCCGAATCCTTGTCCAGGCGGCCGATCGGGAAGATGCGCTGTTCGTGGCCGACGAACTCCACGATGTTGCCCTTCACCGAGCTCTCGGTGGTGCAGGTGATGCCCACCGGCTTGTTCAGCGCGATGTAGACGTGCTTGCGGCCACCGGCCTTCTTCGCTTCGCGCGCGCGCAGCGGCTGGCCGTCGACCAGCACCACGTCCTGTTCGCCCACCACCGCACCGGTGCCGGCCGGATGGCCGTTGACGGTGACGCGGCGCTCGCCGATCAGGCGGTCGGCTTCGCGCCGGGAACAGAAGCCGGTGTCGGCAATATGCTTGTTGAGTCGGGTTGTCATCGGCCCATTATCGGGCAAAAGGCGGCCGCCGCTGCGTTTTTCCGCGCGCGGGCGGTTCAGGCCGGTACCGGCTCGCCGGCCGTCGTGGTGCGCGCGCCATCATGGATCTGGTTGCGGCCGTTGCGCTTGGCGCAGTACATGGCGTGGTCGGCCCGGCGCAGCAGCCCGGCCAGGTCATCGCTGCCGGGCCTGAGCACCGCCAGGCCGATGCTGGCCGAGACCGTCAGGCCGGGGATGCCGAGCGCCTGGGTGACCGCCGCCACCTGCTGGCGCACCGTCTCCAGCCGCGCCACGGCTGCCGCATGCCCGGCCCCGGGCAGCAGCACCAGGAATTCTTCCCCGCCCATCCGGATCACGTCGTCGTGGTTGCGCACCGACCCGCGCAGCGCGCGCGCCACCGCGACCAGGACCTGGTCGCCCACGTCGTGGCCGAACTGGTCGTTGATGTCCTTGAACAGATCGATGTCGAGGAAGCCGATCGCCAACGCATGCGGCTGCTGATGCGCACGCGCCAGGTACTCGGCCAGCAGGCGCAGGCCGGCGCGGCGATTGGGCAGCCCGGTCAGCATGTCGGTGTCCGCCAGCTGGCGCATTTCATCGCGCTGGCGACGCAGGCGCCCGAGCCGCAGGTTGAGCGCATAGGCGGCCATCATCAGGAACCAGGTGGCCGCCAGCTGCAGCGCTTCGATCCGGTAGGCCACCAGCCAGCGCGCATCCAGCACATCGGCCCCGATCATGATCCACCACGGGGCCAGTGCGGCCAGGCCCGGGAGTGCGTGCGCATCGCGCCGCCACACGCCCCACAGGCCCGCGCCGAGGCACAGCGTGCAGACCGCCAGGAAGCTCCACTCCAGCACGAACGCCACCGCGCCCAGCCCCTCCAGCCCCCACAGCGGTACGCTCAGCCCGATCGCGACCAACCCCCACAGCACGAGATGCTGCGCCGGACGCGAACGCGGCCAGCGCCGGTCGCCGCCACTGAGCCGCCACAGGATCGGCAGCAGCAGCGCCTCGCTGAACGCCGTGAGGGCGACCAGCCACCAGGAGGCACGGTCCTGCACCGGCAGCCAGGGCTCGGGATAGCCGCTCAGACCGCCGAGCACGGCCTGCCACAGCACGAACACGGCACAGGCACCGACATAGACCAGGAAGGATTGATCGCGGGTGGTGGCCCAGCCCATCAGCGCCGACAGCGCCAGGGCGATCGCGACCGCGATGCAGGCCGCGCGCACCAGCAGGCGGGCGGTGTCGTTCTGCTGGACCGGACTGGGCGCGCCGAGCTGGATGGTCGGCACCCAGCGGGCCTTGAGCGGGCGGGTCCAGGAGACCACGATCGGCTCGTGATCGCCGCCCTCGGGCACCACCACCAACCCGACCCCGGCGCGGAAGCGCGAATCGCGCGTGCGGGCATCGTGCATGCTGCCGCAGATCTCGCGGTCGCCGTGGCTGATGCGCACTTCGCCGGTCAGCACCCCGAACACATCCACGGCCTGCGGCTTGCCCGACCAGCCGGCGGCGGGCGCGGGGATCGAGAGCACTTCCTGGTGGCGCGCCAGTACATCCGGCGTGCAGGCACGCTGCGGCGTCACTTCATCGGTCGCCCCGCCGAGCAACAGGAAATCCTGGCCCACGCGCGGGGCCGCCTGCAGGCTCCATGGCAACAGCCACAGCAGCACCATGATCAGCGCCGCCCACCCGATTGAATACCCGCCCCCGTTGCTCACACCTGCGCCCTGCCCGCCCGTGATCGCCCGCGGACACCCTGTCCGCTGCCGCCGGTGGCGATTATCGCATCATGGCATGCCCCGCCAGGCGTCGGACGAGCGCCCTGCCCGCACCGGCCGTATCGCCAGCTGCGTCATCCTTTCCAGCGGAATCGGCCGTTCGATCGCATACCCCTGCAGGCCTTCCACGCCCATCTGGGCCAACTGGTCGGCCACCACCGCCGATTCCACCCATTCGGCGACCACCATCATGTGCAGCTCGCGGCCGACCTCGGTGATCGCCCGGACGGCGGCACGGTTGACCGGATCCACGTTCATGTCGCGCACGAATACGCCGTCGATCTTGAGCATGTCCGCCGGCAGCTGGCGCAGATAGCCGAACGAAGAAAGCCCGGAGCCGAAATCATCCAGGGCCATGCGGCAGCCACGCGCTTTCACCGCATCGATGAAGGCGCGCGCCTGGGCCAGGTTGCTGACCGCTGCGGTCTCGGTGATCTCAAAGCAGAGCTTGCGGGCCAGGCCGCGGTTGCGCTCGAGCAGGTCGGTGACGAACGCCAGGAAGCTCGGCTCGGCGATCGACTGCGCCGACACGTTGACGTTGCACAGGC
Organism: Stenotrophomonas sp. TWI1149; assembly: GCF_039673155.1. Taxonomy (NCBI): domain Bacteria; kingdom Pseudomonadati; phylum Pseudomonadota; class Gammaproteobacteria; order Lysobacterales; family Lysobacteraceae; genus Stenotrophomonas; species Stenotrophomonas sp. TWI1149. Next base: position 401,025 of record NZ_JBDJLB010000001.1, on the reverse strand, counting down.
CCAGCTGCTGCACATGGTTCGGGCACACCTGCAGATGCCGGAACAGCAGCGACAGCACGTGCCGGTCCAGCGCCATGGCCATGCCGTAACGTTCCACCGCGCCCATGAACTCGGCCGGCCCCTGCAACGCCCCTTCCGGGCTGCGCATGCGTACCAGCACTTCGTAATGCAGGAACTCCGGGTCGCCGACCCGCTCGATACGCTGGGCATACAGCAGCATGCGGTTCTCGGCGATCGCGCTGGAGACATTGGCCAGCCGTTCCGCTTCGTGGCGGCGCTCGTCCAGCGCCATGCGGCTCTCGTTGTAACAGTGCACGCGGTTGCGGCCGGCTTCCTTGGCCGCGTAGCAGGCACTGTCGGCCGCGCTCATCAACCAGTTCACGTCCGGTGCCTCGGCGGTCACTTCAACGACGCCGATGCTGCAGCTCACCTTGGGCGCGCCGTCCCCATGCTGGAAGCTGACCTGGCCGAGCGTGCGGATCACCCGCTGCAGCACCTGCTTGGCTTCGTCCTGGCTGGCGTTGGCCAGGAACAGGGCGAATTCGTCGCCGCCCAAGCGGCCGACCCAGTCGCCGTCGCGCACCGCTCCCACCAGGTAGTCGGCGAAGCTGCGCAGGAGCTGATCGCCGGCGGCATGACCGAGCCCGTCGTTGACCAGCTTGAAGTAGTCCAGGTCGATGTAGCACAGCGCGTGGGTACCGCCTTCGGCACGCACCGCCGCCAGCGCCTGGTCCAGCAGCCGCTCGATTTCGCGGCGGTTGATCAGGCCGGTCAGGGGATCGTGGCTGGCATGGTGTTCCACCTCGCGCGCCAGCGCATGGTTCTGCGACACGTCCTCGACCAGCGCGAACACGGTCGGTGCCCGCGCCCGGGTGTGTACCACGGTCCCGCTCCAGCGCCCCCACATCAGGCTGCCGTCGGAACGCAGGAAACGCAGCTCGCCCGGGCGCAGCTGGCGTGGCCAGTCGATCCGCCCGTGCGCGTCCAGGATCAGCTCGCCCTCCACCAGCAGGTCGGCCAACGACAGCCCGAGCAGCGCCTCGCGGCGATGGTCGAGGATATCGGCCATCGTCTGGTTGGCCTCGACGATGCGGCCGCCCTCGTCGAGTTTGAGCATGCCCACCGTGGCCTGGTAGAAGGCCGCTCGGAAGCGGCTCTCCTGCTCGGTCAGGTCGTTGCGCACGCGTCGCGCCAGCAGCACTGCGATCAGGGTGATCGCCAGCACCGACAATCCGCCCACGATGAAGGTCGTCATCCGCACCATCGCCGCGGTGTGCAGCAATGCACTGGAGAATGCACGCGCCTGGTTCTGCATGCCCACGTCCAGCGCCTGCACCCGGCGCAGCAGGGCCTGCTCCACCGCCGGGGTCAGGCTGCCGGCGGCATGCCCGGCCTGGACCCGGTCGGTGATGGCGGCCAGTTGCAGCAGATCGTCATCGGTCCCGCGCCACACGCGGACCGCATCGCGGAAATACGCCTGATCACGCAGGTAGCGGTAGGAGAGGATCAGGCGGTTGATGTCACCGCGGGCGTTGCCGCCTTCGATGAAGCCCTGGCGTGCCGCGGCAATGTCCGGTTGGGCCTGTTCGAGGGCGCGGCGGGCATGCAGATCGCCCAGCGGCACCCGCAGTGCCTGCCGCGTCGCGGCCAGGTCGGCGGGATCGCCGGAGGTGATGTACCGCGACAGCGCATGGGTCGCCTGCTGCTGGCCACGCGACCAATGGCTCTGGCCCATGATCCACGCCGTGGAGGCCGCCTGCAGCTCCTGGATCAGCGCGGAGATGCCAACCAGCCCGATCGCCATGCCGGTCAGCAAGACGAAGCGCAGGGTCAAGCCCCGCGTCGAATACGGTATCGCGGTGCCGACACTCTCCCTGCGACCTCCAGACATCGCCGATCCCCCCGGGGCTGCGGATGTGGAAACTCATTCCATTGGAGCATGGTCCAATCCGCAGGCTAGGGCCAGCACTGTTGAGACCGTGCGAAACCGGCACGGCGGGGATGCGGACCCCGGAAACGACGACGCCAGCCCGGAGGCTGGCGTCGAGGCGATCACCCGGGGGCGATCAGAAGTTGCGCGGACCGCGCGGCTTGAAGCCGTCGCGACGCGGCGGGCGGTCGTTGCCACCCGGGCCACTGCGCGGGCCACCCGGACCACGCGGCTTGCCCTGGCCGAACTTCGGCTTGAACGGCGGACGCGCCGACGGGGTCAGGTCTTCACCCGGCTCGACCTTGCGCATCTGAAGCTGCTGGCCCGAGACCCACACCTTCTTCAGGTGGGTCAGCAGGTCCTGCGGCATTTCGGCCGGCAGGTCCAGCACCGAGAAGTCGTCATGGATGTCGATGCGGCCGATGAAACGGCTTTCCAGGCCGGCTTCGTTGGCGATCGCGCCGACGATGTTGCCCGGCTTCACGCCGTGGACGTGGCCGACTTCGATACGGAAGGTTTCCATGCCCGCCTCGGCGGCACCGCGCGGGGCGATGTCACGGCGCGGGGCGCGCTCGAAACCACCCTCGCTGTTGCCGAAGTCGCCTTCCGGACGCGGCGGACGCGGGCCGCGGTCGTCTTCACGGCGCGGGCCACGCTCGAAGCGCGGCTCGAAACGGGCCGGGCGTTCGCCACGGTCGTTGCTGCGCTCGTTGCGCTGGTGCGGGGCACGCTCTTCACGCGCACCACGGACCGGCGGGGTCAGCAGGAACGGCGAATCGCCCTGCAGCAGCTTGGCCAGCGCGGCGGCGATCTCGATCGCCGGCACGTTCTTCTCGCCTTCCAGGCGCTGCAGCAGGTCGCGGTAGAACTCGGTGCCGCCGGCATCGAGCACATCGCTGATGCGGCTCATGAACTTGGTGATGCGGGTGTCGTTGACCGCGTCCACGCTCGGCAGCTGCATTTCTTCGATCGGCTGGCGGGTAGCGCGCTCGATCGCACGCAGCATGCCCTTTTCGCGCGGGGTGGCGAACAGGATCGCGTCACCGGTGCGGCCGGCACGACCGGTACGGCCGATGCGGTGGACGTAGCTTTCGGTGTCGTACGGGATGTCGTAGTTCAGCACGTGGCTGATGCGCTCCACGTCCAGGCCGCGGGCGGCCACGTCGGTGGCGACCAGGATGTCCAGCTTGCCTTCCTTCAGCATGCCGATGGTGCGCTCGCGCTGGGCCTGCTGCATGTCGCCGTTGATCGCGGCCGCGGCCAGGCCACGGGCCTGCAGCTTTTCGGCCAGCTCTTCGGTGGCGGCCTTGGTGCGCGAGAAGATGATCATCGCGTCGAACGGTTCCACTTCCAGGATGCGGGTCAGCGCGTCCAGCTTGTGCATGCCGCTCACCCACCAGTAACGTTGGCGGATGTTGGCCGAGGTCGTCGTCTTGCTGACGATGGTGACTTCGGCCGGGTTCTTCAGGTAGGTCTGCGCGATGCGGCGGATCTGCGACGGCATGGTGGCCGAGAACAGGGCGACCTGGCGGGTCTCCGGCAGCTTCTTCAGCACGGCTTCGACGTCGTCGATGAAGCCCATGCGCAGCATTTCATCGGCTTCGTCAAGCACCAGCGTCTTCAGCTCGGACAGGTCCAAGGTGCCGCGCTCGAGGTGATCGATCACGCGGCCCGGGGTGCCGACGATGACGTGCACGCCACGGCGCAGGGCCGACAGCTGCTGGCCGTAGGGCTGGCCGCCGTAGACCGGCAGCACGCGGAAGCCGGGGATGCCCGACGAATAGGTCTGGAAGGCCTCGGCGACCTGGATGGCCAGCTCGCGGGTCGGCGCCAGCACCAGCACCTGCGGCTTGGTCTGGTTGAAATCGAGGTTGGACAGCACCGGCAGCGCGAACGCGGCGGTCTTGCCGGTACCGGTCTGGGCCTGGCCCAGCACGTCGCGACCTTCCAGCATGGCGGGAATGGTGGCGGCCTGGATCGGCGAGGGGGTTTCATAGCCGACGGTGGCGACCGCCTGCATGACGGCGTCGGACAGGCCGAGGTCTGCGAACAGCAGCGGCGTGGTGGTTTCTTGGGACATGGGGAACTCCGAAACACTGCCGTTTACAGGCAGTGAGATAAAAAAGGGGGATGGTCCGCGCTTTGGGCGCCCTTTCTTATCGCGTGCCCTAGCGCTGCTCGGTCGGAGGAGAATTCACTCGCTCAGGGCGCGATGATACCGCATCGTTCCTGAACAACGCGTACAGATTCCCGGATGGATGCCGTCCTGCCCCGCGCTGGCGCACAATACGCGCCCTCTTACGGCCCGGCCCAGCGGCCGCGCCCCTTCCCTAGGATACCCGTTCCATGCAGACCCTCGAATTTGAACTGGACCGCGACTATGTCGAGCTCAAGCAGCTGCTCAAGCTGGCCGACCTGGTCACCAGCGGGGGCGAAGCCAAGACCGTGATCGGCGACGGCCAGGTCCTGGTCGATGGTGGAGTCGAACTGCGCAAGGCGTGCAAGATCCGCGCGGGCCAGCAGGTGCAGTTCGCCGACACCGTCATCCATGTGATCGCCGACAGCGACGCGCCCTGACCCTGTGTGACGACCAACGGTCGTCACCTGCCGGTGAGGTGGGCCGCGATCAGCTGGCGGAACGGGGCCACCCCGTGCGCGAGCCGCAGCCCGGCCCGGCGCAGCAGCCGCGCCGGCAGGCGGTCATCGGTATACAGCGTGGTGATCGCATTGGTCGCCTCGTACAACGGGCGCGAGGCCAGACGATGGCCGCGTTCGTAAGCGGCCAGTCCGGACGGTGCGCCGATGTCGCGCCCCTGCCCCGCGGCCTTGCGCAGGATGCCGGCCAGCCGGTGCTGGCTCTGCAGGCCCAGGTTGAATCCATGCGCGGTGACCGGGTGCATGCCGACGGCGGCATCGCCGATCAACGCGCAGCGATCGCCAGCGAACGCGTGGGCATACACACCCACCAGCGGATAGGCCACCGGTGTGGCGACCGGCCGCATCGCGCCCAGCCGATGCGCGAAGAACGTGCTGATGCTGCGGCCGAATCCGCCCTCGTCCTGGGCCATCAGGCCGGCGATCTCGCGCGGCGGCAGGGTGATCACCGCCGAGGCCTGGTCACCGTTGAGGGGCAACAGCGCCATCGTGCGGCCATAGCCGAACCATTCCCAGGCGGTGTGCTGGTGCGGCACCTCGATCTGCATGCGGCAGACCAGCATGGACTTGCCGAAGTCGCGCATCTGCGCACCGATGCCGAGCAGGCGACGGGTCGAGGAGAAGCGGCTGTCGGCCGCGACCACGAGCCTGGCGGCCCATTCGCGGCCATCGGCCAGGGTCACCGTGCTGTGCGTCCTGCCGGGTGTCACGGCCGTCACGCTGGCCTGGTCGACGATCTCCAGCCCGGCCTGGCCCTGCACGCTCTGCCACGCCGCACGGCGGAGCAGATGATTGGGCACCAGCCAGCCCAGGTCGTCACCCGTGCGCGGGTCCGCCGCGAAGGTCAACGCGAACGGCGAGCCGCCGTCCATCACCTTGGCATCGCGCAGCGGCGAGATCTCGGCCGGATCCAGCCGCGCCCACAGGCCCAGCGATTCCAGGATCTGGCGTGAGGCATGGGTCAGCGCGATCTCGCGGCCATCGAACGCGGGCTCGGCCAACGCGGCACGCGGCTGCTGTTCGATCAGGGTGACGCTGAGGCCGGTATCGGCCAGCGCGCGGGCGAAGGACAGCCCGGTCGGGCCGGCCCCCACCACCACCACATCCACTGACTGCATGATTCCCTCCTGCCGTTACGTGTCCGCTGCAGCTTACCGCCGCGGCACCGGCAGCGTCCTTGATCTGGATCAGGGGCGCCAGCGGCGGTTCACAGCAGCGCCCACAGCAGCATCAGAATCCCGAGCAGGGAGACCAGCCAGACCAGGCTGCGCACGTACGGCACGCCGGCCGCGTACAGCGGCAGATAGATCAGGCGCGCCCAGAAGTACAGCTGCACGGCCACGGCGGTCATCCCGTCCTGGCGCTGGGTCAGCACCACCGCCAGCACCGCGGCGGCGAAGAACGGGAACGTCTCCATGAAGTTGCTCTGCGCACGCTGCAGCCGCCCGGCCAACGGCCCCGGCGGCGGCATCGGTTGATCGCGCGCCGACGCATTCCAGCCGATCCCGCGCTCGCGGGTGATCAGCGTGGAAGGGGCGAAGACATGCACGATGCCCAGCAGCATCGACCACACCAGCATCTGGATTTCGATACTCATCTACGCAGGCTCCGGCAATCAGGGGGTGGCGGCACGCACGCTGTAACCGGCCAGGCGCCAGATGCGGTCTTCATCGAACCGGAAGGAGACCAGTTCGCGGACCGGCTGGGCACTGTTGGCGAAGCGCGTGGGGAAACTGACGTTGATGTAGAGGCCCTCGGGCACGGTCGCGCCGGCGGCGTACTTGACCCGGGTCACCACCGGCTGGCCACGCGAGGCCAACGCACCGAGGCGCTGGCGATCCGCGCTGAGCTGGCTGACGAAGGCCTGCTCGGTCACCGATTTCTTCGCCACGGCGGAGGCACCCTTCCAGGCCTCGCCGGCACGGTTGGCGTCGATCAGGCGGGCCACCTGCAATGCGGCGGCGGTCATCTCCGCATCCTGCTTCTGCACCTGCGCCTGCTGCGCCGGACTCAGTGCCGGGCGTGCCGCAGGAGCGGCGGCGGGCGCGGCGGGCGCGGGGCGCGCCGGGGCCGGTGCAGGCGTGGGCGGCGTCTGCGCCAGCGTGGCGAAAGGCAGCAGAGCGGACAACAGCAGCAGCGGAACACGCATCAGGGACACCGTTGGCTGGAAGGAACTGCGCTCCAGTCTACGGGAAGGACGTGAGTCCTCCGTCAGTTGCGCTCGGCCGCGTCCGCCGGTGCCGGGCGGGCATCGCCCAAGGTCTGCTCCACCGCCTCCGGCTGGCCCGGTGCGGTCGTCTCCGGCAACAGCGTGGAGACATCGATCTCCGACAGCGGGCTCTCATCCGGGCAGGTCTCATCCGGGAAACCGAAACGCTGCTTCAGCGCCTGCCCGCAGCTGTTGACGGCGTCCAGCTCGCTGCCCTCGCGCTTGCACTCCTGATCGAAGGCGACCAGGAACGCATCCTTGCGGCGGACGAAGGCATCGCCGCATTTGCGCATCTGCTTGATCCGCTCCAGATCGTCCTGCACCGCATTGGTGCCATCCAGACCGAACTGACGCAGCTCCTCGGCGGTCAGCAGGCGCAGGCTGCGGTTGGGCACGGTCATCATCAGGTCGGCCACGCCCACCGCCACGCCATTGCGCTGCAGGTAATCCTTGACGTTGTCGTAGACCTCGTGGAGCTCGCGGTTGAGCTCGGCGCGCGAGGTCGCCTTCGAGCTGATCCGCATCATGCGATGGATACCGACCTTGCCCGACACCAGCCGGTTGTCGCCGGCCGCCAGCACGAACACGCAGGCGCTGTGGCAGACCGAGCCTTCGCGCACCCAGATCGTCCAGTTGGATTCGCCGATGCGGTCGCCGGCCACGATGGCGGCTTCGACCTGGCCACCGCTGGAATCCAGATCGAGGATGCGGCGGGAAATACGATGCGCATCGGCGACCACGGCCAGCCGCGCCACCAGCTCGGAGAAACCGGGGTTGATCTTGCCCACGTAGCGCACGCGCACCAGGCCGCGTTCCGCACAGGGCTGCAGGGCGGCATCGATGCTGGCCCGATCCAGCGCCTCCAGCGGTGCACCATCGCCCGCATCGCCGGCGTAGTCGGTATCGCAGCTGATCCACGCCTTGCCGTTTTCCAGGGCGGCGCCCGGCCAGTTCAGGTCGCCGCGCTTGGGCGCGGGCGGCGGCGGTGGCGGCGCATCGGCCGCATTGATCGACACCATGTGGTCGCCATCGGCGGTCTGTGCCCGCACGGCCTTGTCGGCGGCAGTGACATTGCCTGGGTTTTCCAGCTGGCTGCAACCGGCCAGGCCCAGGCAGAACAACGGCAACCACCACGACTTGAGCAACATGGACAACCCGGAATCCTTGCGAGGGGGAATGCGCGGCAGAACGAGCGCGGATGCACAGTCTAGTGCGCGGCCGCCACGCCGCGGCAACCTGTCCTGAACCGGGCGGCGCGGGGCTGGCATTGCTGTCCGAAAATGGCGAGCCTGCACCAGCCGGCAGGCATAGACTGGCCCCCATGGAGACCGCCCTGCCCCTGGATCATGCCGCCTGCGAAAGCGCCCGCCTTGCCCGCGATGCGCGCTTTGACGGGGTGTTCTTCACCGCCGTGCGCAGCACCGGCATCTATTGCCGGCCGGTCTGCCCGGCCCCCGCGCCGAAGCCGTCCAACGTGACCTACTACCCGACCGCCGCCGCTGCGGCCGCCGCGGGTTTCCGCCCCTGCCTGCGCTGCCGCCCCGAGCTCGCGCCGGAGGCGCAGGACGCACTCAACAATGAAACCCTGCAGCGCGCGTTGGCGCTGATCCAGGATGGCTACCTGCAGGACCAGCCGGTCGCCGATCTGGCCGCGCACGTCGGCCTGAGCGCCCGCCAGCTGCAGCGCCTGTTCGTCGCCCGGCTCGGCGCGGCGCCGGCGCAGATCCACGCCACGCGTCGGCTGCTGCTGGCCAAGCAGCTGCTGACCGAAACCGCACTGCCGGTCACCGATGTCGCGATGGCCTCGGGCTACAACAGCCTGCGCCGTTTCAACGCGGCGTTTCTGGAGGGCTGCGGCATGCCCCCCACCGCGATCCGCCGCCAGCGCGGCGCGCTCACCGAAGGCGCATTGACCCTGCGCCTGGGCTATCGGCCGCCGCTGGATTTCCCCGCGATGCTCGGCTTCCTGCGTCGCCGCGCGATTCCCGGCATCGAACAGATCGACACCACCAGCTATCAGCGCGTGATCGGCCCGCCCGAGCGTCCCTCGCTGCTGCGCGTCACCGCGGACCCGCGGCGCCCGGAGCTGCTGCTGCAGCTGGGCCAGGTCGACCCGCGCGCGATCCCGGGCATCGTGCGTCGCGTGCGCCGCATCTTCGATCTCGATGCGGACCTGCGCATGGTGCACGCGACACTGGGGCAGGAACCCCTGCTCGCCACGGGTATCGCGCAACGCCCCGGGCTGCGCGTGCCCGGCGGCTGGGACGGGTTTGAAGTCGCCGTGCGCGCGGTGCTCGGCCAACAGGTCAGCGTCGCGGCCGCAGCCACCCTCGCGCGACGGGTGGTGGATCGCTTCGGCGCCACCCTCGAGGGCATGCCGGAGGGGCTGGACCGTCAGTTCCCCTCCCCCGGGATGCTGGCGCAGGCCCCTCTGGAAATGATCGGCCTGCCGCGTACCCGTGCCGCCACCGTGCGTGCCGTCGCCCAGGCGGTGGTCGATGGCCGGCTCGATTTCCGTGCCGGCCAGTCGCTGGCCGGCTTCGTCGACCGCTGCGTGGCGCTGCCCGGGATCGGCCCGTGGACCGCGCATTACATGGCACTGCGCGCGCTGGCCCTCCCCGATGCCTTCCCGGCCGGCGACCTGGTCCTGCAACAGGTGCTCGGCGGTGATGCGCGCTTGAGCGAACGCGCCACCGAGGCACGTTCGCAACCCTGGCGTCCGTGGCGCGCCTACGCCGTTCTCCACCTGTGGCATCTGGCCACACCCTCTTCCGGAGTGACCTCATGAGCCTGCTCTACGACACCTTCGACAGCCCGATCGGCGCGCTCACCGTGGCCGGTGACAGCCAGGGCATCCACCACATCCTGTTCGAGAACAATCGTTACGACGCCAAAGGGCGCGAGCACTGGCAGCGCGATGCCCATGCACTGCGCGACGCACGCGGACAACTGCTGGAGTACCTGCGCGGCGAGCGCGTGCGCTTCGATCTCCCGTTGGCGCCGCACGGCACGCCGTTCCAGCTGCGGGTGTGGAAGGCGCTGGCCGATATCCCGTTCGGCCAGACCTGGAGTTACGTGGCGCTGGCGCGGCATATCGACCACCCCACCGCCAGCCGCGCGGTCGGGGCCGCCAATGGCCGCAATCCGCTGCCGATCGTGCTGCCCTGCCATCGCGTGATCGGCAGCAGCGGTGCGCTGACCGGGTTCGGTGGCGGGCTGGAAACCAAGGCGGCCCTGCTGCGCCTGGAAACGCGGCGCGATTCGCTGTTCGCGTAGGGCATCACGCGTCACCGCAGGCCTGTGCCATCGGTTGTCTTCGACGCGTCACCGCCACGCACTATCATGTCGCGATGATTTCTGTCCGCCTTCCGCTGGCGCTTGCCGCCGCTCTTTCGCTGGCCGCCTGCGCCACGACACCGTCCTCCCCAGCTGCCGCGACGAGCGCGGCGACAGCCCCGAACGTGGCTGCGCAGCAGCAGCAGCAGAAGCTGCTGCTGATCTCCATCGACGGCCTGCGTGCGGACATGCTTGATCGGGGCATCACCCCGAACATCAGCAGGCTGGTCCGCGAGGGCGTGCGCGCGCAATGGATGACGCCGTCCTATCCATCGCTGACCTTTCCCAACCACTACACGATCGTGACCGGCCTGCGCCCGGACCACCACGGCATCATCCACAACAGCATGCACGAGGACGCACTGGGCCAGTTCCAGCTGCACGTGCGCGAATCGGTGGCCGACGCACGCTGGTGGGGGGGCGAGCCGATCTGGGTGGGCGCGGAAAAGGCCGGCGTGCGCACCGCGGTGTGGTCCTGGCCGGGCAGCGAGGCCGCCATCCAGGGCGTCCGCCCCAGCCAGCTGCACGGCTACGACGAACGTGTGAGCCTGCCGGACCGCGTCGATCAGGTGCTGGGCTGGCTGGACCAGCACGGACCGCAGTCGCCGCGCCTGGTCACGCTGTACATGGAGCAGGTCGACAAGGCCGGGCACAATCACGGCCCGGAATCGTCCGAGTACACCGACGCCGTGGCAGTCGCCGACAGCGCGGTCGGTCGCCTGCTGGATGGCCTGCAGGCGCGTGGGTTGGCCGATACCACCAACGTCATCCTGGTCTCCGATCACGGCATGGCGGGCGTGCCGGCCGGCCAGGTGGTGGCCACCGAAGACATGATCGATCCCGCCATTGCCCGGGAAATCTCGGTGGGCCAGTCGATCGGCTTCGCGCCGCTGCCGGGCAGACAGGCGCAGGCCGAACAGATCCTGTTGGGCGCGCACGCCCACTACGACTGCTGGACCCGCCAGACCCTGCCGGCGCGCTGGAAGTACGGCAGCAACCCACGCATTCCGCCGATCATCTGCCAGATGCATGAAGGCTGGGATGCCCTGACCCGCGATCGCATCGCAAAACGTGGCCCGGGCGATCGCGGCTCGCACGGCTATGACAATGCCCTGCCCTCGATGCGCGCGGTATTCGTGGCGCGCGGCCCCGCGTTCAAGCAAGGGCAGAGCCTGCCCGCGTTCGACAACGTGGATGTGTATCCGCTGCTGACCCGCCTGCTCGGGATTCCGACGGCACCCAACGATGGCGACGCCGAGCGACTGCTGCCTGCGCTGCGCTGAGCACGCAGCGGCTTCGTCGCCGGAACGCGGGCACAAAAAAAACGCGGCGCAAGCGCCGCGTTTTTCATGACCCGCCTGGCTGGATCAGCCGGCCTTGGCCACCGCTTTCTTGGCAACGGCCTTCTTGGCCGGCGCCTTCGTCACGGTCTTCTTGGCAACCGGCGCAGCTGCGCCCACGGCCGCCTTGCTCACGACGTGCGAACGCGAATTGCCGTAGCTGGCATTGAAGCGCTTGCCCTTGGCGGTCTTGCGGTCACCCTTACCCATGTCGTAACTCCTTAGTCTGAATGCTGCGAAATCTGATTACCCCGTACTGACACGGGTTCGGCGGGGCCGCCCTCTCAGGCGCCCCCGCGCACGATCGGAAAGCCTACCATGCGCGCTCTCAATGAGCACAGCTGGCGTCATGGACGTGGCCGTGGTTCAGCCGCAGATTCACCAGATGGGCCACACCCACCAGCACGCCACCGAGGGTCATCACCACGGCATGCGGCACCGCCGAATGGTGCAGCGGGCCGTACAGCAGCCCGGCCCACAGCGCGGTCAGGCCGGGAATGAGGAAGCCCAGCGCACGCAGCGCGCCATGCCGGCGCCAGCCCCAGACCAGGCTGAACAGGCCCAGCAGGGTCACGAAGCTCACCAGCGCCAGCTCCACCCCGTCACTCATCCAGACCGACAGGCCCAGCGAGGGCGCAGCGGCCAGCAGCACCGGGAGCACGGCGCAGTGCACGGCGCACAGCAGCGAACCGGTGGCACCGAAACGATCGATCAGATGGCGGAGGCGAGGGAACAAGGGCATGACTTCCAGCAGGGTCGGCGAAGCGTTATGGAATAATATAACATCAATCCTGACGCGCACCCTGCCTCCCCTGACTTGCCCTCCCCCGTTCCGCTACGGGATTCGCGCGCCCCACCATTGATATATTGTAACAATTGACCGAAGGCCCTTGCCCTATGCGCTCCAGCTCCCTCCTGCTCACCCCCCACGCCCTGTCCCTGGCCCTTGCCGCCGCGATGCTGCCCTCGCTGGCAAGCGCCGCCGACGCCCCCGGCAGCCATCGCGACGGCCACCTGACCGAACTGTCCACCGTGAAGGTCACCGCTTCGCCGCTGCAGGGCGATGCCGAATCGCTGGCCCGCCCGGTCGACGTGCTGGCCGGTGAACGCCTGGACGAGCAGAAGGCCGGCACCCTCGGCGACACCGTGGCCAAGCTCCCCGGCGTGCAGAGCACCTTCTTCGGCCCCGGCGTCGGCCGCCCGATCATCCGCGGCCAGGAAGGCCCGCGCGTGGCGGTGCTGTCCAACGGCATGGGCAACATGGATGCCTCGACCGTCAGCGCCGACCATGCCACCAGCATCGAGCCGTTCCTGGCCGACCAGATTGAAGTGCTGAAGGGCCCGGCCACGCTGCTGTTCGGCAGCGGCGCGATCGGCGGCGCGGTCAACGTGGTCGATGGCCGCATCGCGCGCGAACTGCCGGACCGTCCGCTCAGCGGCCGCGCCGAACTGCGTGGCAATTCGGTCAATGACGAGCGCAGCGGCATGTTCCGCCTGGACGGTGTCAGCGGCAACGTGGTGCTGCATGTCGACGGACTGGTCCGCAACGGCGATGACTTCCGCATTCCCGGCTACGCCGTGATCGATGGCCTGGAAGACCACAGCGGCCACGACCATGAGGAAGGCGACACCGACGAACCGCGCCGCGGCCGCCTGGACAACAGTTCGATCCGCACCCGCGCCGGCGGCGTCGGTGCCACCTGGCTGGGCGACGAGGGCTACTTCGGCGTGTCCGCCAGCACCTACCGCACCAACTACGGCATTCCCAACGGCGCGCACGTGCATGCCGACGACGACCATGATCATGACCACGATCACGACCATGGCGACGAGGAAGAAGGCGACGAGCATGACGTCCGCATCGACATGGTGCAGAACCGCTTCGAAGCCAAGGGCGGCATCTACCAGCCGACCTCGTTCCTGAAGAACATCAATCTGCGTACCGCCTACACCGATTACGAGCACACCGAACTGGAAGCCGGCACGCCGGCCACCCGCTTCACCAACCGCGGCATCGAAGGCCGCCTGGAAGCGGTCCAGGAACAGATCGGCGGCTGGGACGGCGCGTTCGGCCTGCAGTTCGGCAACAGCGACTTCGGCGCCAAGGGCGAAGAAGCCTTCGTGCCGGACACCGGGACGAAGAACATCGGCCTGTTCGTGCTGCAGGAAAAGCAGTTCGGCCCGTTCAAGCTGGAACTCGGCGGCCGCCATGACCAGGTCAAGCTCGACCCGACCGGTGACTACCGCGCCCGCAAATTCGATGCCACGAATCTCTCCGCGGCCGGCATCTGGACGCTCAATGACGCCGTCGACCTGCGCTTCGGCATCGACAGCTCCGAGCGTGCCCCGACCAACGAAGAGCTGTACGCCGCCGGCGCGCACATCGCCACCCGCTCGCTGGAAATCGGCGATGCCAACCTGAAGACCGAACGCGGCCAGCGCGTCGAACTGGGCATCCACACCCACAGCGACCGCGTCGATTTCTCGGCCTCGATCTACCAGACCAGGTTCAAGGACTTCATCTACCTGGCCGACACCGGCGTGGTCGAATCGCTGCCGGTCCGCCTGTGGACCCAGCAGGACGCCACCTTCAAGGGGGCCGAAGCCGAAGCCCTGTTCCATCTCTTCGAAGGCAACGCCGGCGACTGGGACCTGCGCGTGTTCGGCGACTACGTCAAAGCCGAACTGGATGGCAGCGGCAGCCGCAGCGTCGATATCGCCGTCCCGCACGGTGACCACAACCACAACTACACCGTGGACCTGGCCAACACCGGCTACCTGCCGCGCATCGCCCCGGGCCGCGTCGGCGCCGACCTGCGCTGGTCCAGGGACGGCTGGCGCGCCTCCGTCGGTGCCGTGCGCTACAGCAGCCAGAAGGATGTCGCCCAGAATGAGGACCCGAGCAACGGCTACACCCTGGTCGATGCCCACCTCGCTTACCGCTGGGACCGGACCGACAGCAACAGCTACGAAGTCTTCCTGGATGGCAACAACCTGACCAACCGCGAGGTCCGTCCGCACACCTCCCTGCTGCGCGACTATTCCCCGCTGCCGGGCCGCGGCGTCGCGTTCGGCATCCGCGCTTACTTCTGATCGTTTGATCGGGCGTTGGTTTTACCCGAGGGGGGCCGCAAGGCCCCCTTTTTTGGTGCGCGGCCATCGGCGTGCTATGCCCTGCCCGCACACTGTGGCAACGTGCATGCCGAGCGTGCCGTTCGGCCACGCCCTGCCTGCCGGAGCCGACGCATGAGCATGTCCACCGCCGCGACCCGCGCGCCTTCCATGCATTGGGGCCTGCTGGTCGCCGCCTCCGCCATCCTCATGGTCACCATGGGCGTCCGCCAGACCTCCGGGCTCTATGTCGACCCCATCCACCGCGGCACCGGCGTCAGCATCGTCGAGATCAGCTTTGCGCTGGCCATCGGCCAATTCGTGTGGGGCGCGGTGCAACCGGTGTTCGGGGCCGTCGCCGATCAGCGCGGCGCCCTGCCCGTGCTCATCTTCGGTGCGCTGCTGCTGGCGGCCGGGCTGCTGCTCGCACCGCTGCTGACCAGCCCGCTCGGCATGACCTTCACCCTCGGCCTGCTCATGGCCGCCGGTGCCGGCGCCGGCAGTTTCTCGGTGCTGATCGGCGCCACCGCCCACCGCCTGCCCGCCGAAAAGCGGTCGTTCGCCGCCGGCCTCATCAATGCCGGCGGCTCGCTGGGCCAGTTCGTGTTCGCACCGCTGGTCCAATGGATCATCGGCACCGCCGGCTGGGCGCGCGCCATGATCACCATGGCGGTGATCACCCTGCTCTCGGTTCCTCTGGCCTGGCCGCTGCGTCGTCGCAGCGGTGACCACGCACCCGCCGTCGGCGCCACCGATGAAGGTGGCCTGCGCGCACAACTGCGCGTCGCCCTGCGCGATCGCAGTTACTGGTATCTGCATCTGGGCTTCTTCACCTGTGGCCTGCACATCGCCTTCCTGGTCACCCATCTCCCCGGCGAGATCGCGCTGTGTGGCCTCTCGCCCACCGTCGCCTCCTCCTCCATCGCGCTGATCGGCCTGTTCAACGTCGCCGGCAGCCTGATTGTCGGCGCCCTTGGCCAGCGCTACCGCATGAAGTACCTGCTGTTCTGGATGTACGCCAGCCGCGCCGTGATGATCGGGGTCTACCTCGTCGCCCCGCCCACACCGCTCACGTTCTACGTCTTCTCCGCCGCGCTCGGCTTCACCTGGCTGGCGACCGTTCCGCCCACCGCAGGCCTGGTCGGCAAGCTGTTCGGCCCGCGTTACCTCGGCACCCTGTTCGGCCTGACCCTGCTCTCGCACCAGCTCGGTGGCTTTTTCGGCGCATGGCTGGGCGGGCTCGCCCTGGCCCACACCGGCAACTATCTGTGGATGTGGTACGCCGACATGGGCCTGGCCGTGCTCGCCGCGTTGATCAACTTGCCGATCCGCGAAGCCCGGATGGGCGGCTGTCACGGCGTGCCCGCCCCGCGCTGAGCTCACCCGCCGTCGACATTGCCCAGCGCGCGCCAACCCGCCCGCGCCAAACCCGACACGCCCCCCTTCCGCGCCGGACAGTTGTGTCCGATGATGCGCGCATGCCTACCCAACGTGCCGACGCGGCCGCCCGCCGCGCCCAGATCCTCGACGCTGCCGATGCCGTGTTCGGCCAGCACGGCGTGACCGCCCCGTTGGACCTGGTCGTCGAGCGTGCCCAGGTCGGCCGCGCCACCCTGTACCGCAACTTCCCCGACCGCAGCGCGCTGGTCGAGGCCCTGCTCCAGCGCACCGTCAACCGCATCGCCCGGCAGGTACAGACCCTGGGCGACCGCGACGACGCGCTGTTCGAGGTGCTTGAGAGCATGGCCAACCGCATCGTGCAGTCACCGGCCCTGTCGGACTACTGGCGCGCCGTCGATCCCGACCAGATTCCGATCCGGGCCGCGCGCGAGACCATTTACGAACTGCTGCGCGAGCCGATCGCGCGCGCGATCGCCGCGGGCCTGTGCCGGCCGGATCTGGAAACGACGGACATTTCACTCATCTCAGGCATGCTGGGAGCCGCGCTGCGTGGCAAGACGCGTGACGAACGCGCCCGGCTGGTCACGCGCGCCCTGCAATTGCTGCGTGGCGGATTGCGGGGGCCTGCCGACGGGGAGGGATGATGTCGCAGTACCTCAAGCCGGTTCCGGACTGGGAGGAGCACGAAAAACCGACCCTGCCGGGCTCGGCCTCGATGCCGTGGCATCCGCCGCACCGACGCGTGGCCTATGCGCTGGTCGCCCTGCTGGTCGGCATCACCGGCGGCCTGGGCAATGCACTGGTCAGCGCCAACCTGCCGTTCCTGCAGGGCCAGCTCGGGCTCACCCCGGCACAGGGCAGCTGGCTGGTGGCGGCCTATGCGATGGTCAACGTGACCGCCAACCTGCTCGCCTTCAAGTTCCGCCAGCAGTACGGCATCCGCCTGTTCGCCGAGATCGGGCTGGGCCTGTATGCCGCCCTCGCGGTGCTGCATCTGTTCGTCGGCACGTTCGAGACCACCGTGCTGATGCGCGCGGCCAGCGGCTTCGCCGGCGCGGCCTGTACCACCCTGGGCACCCTGTACATGCTGCAGTCGCTGCCGCGCAGATACACGGGCAACCTGCTGGTGATCGGCGTCGGCATCTCGCAGCTCGCGGTGCCGATCGCCTGGCTGGTCTCGCCCGGGCTGGTCGACACCGGGCAGTGGCACAACCTGTATCTGTTCGAAGCCGGCCTGGCCCTGTGTGCGTTCGCCGCCGTGGTCGTGCTCAAGCTGCCGCCCGGCGCGCAGATCAAGGCGTTCGAACCGCTCGACTTCCTGACCTTCGCCCTGCTCGCCCCCGCCGTCGGCCTGCTGGTGGTCGTGCTCGCACAGGGGTATACGCGCTGGTGGCTGGACACCCCGTGGCTGGGCTGGGCGCTGGTCGCCTCGATCGCGCTCTCCACCACCGCCTTCATCATCGAGCATTACCGCCGCAACCCGTTGCTGCAGACGCGCTGGCTGGCCAGCCTGCCGGTGATCCACTTCATCATCGGCGCGTTCCTGATCCGCTTCCTGACCACCGAGCAGTCCTACGGCGTGGTCGGCCTGATGCGCACGCTCGGCATGGGGCCGGACCAGATGCGCCCGTTGTTCGCGGTGATCCTGGCCGGGGTGATCACCGGCATGGCCGCCAGCTCGCTCACCTTCGGCCCGAAGCGGCTGATCCCGCAGTTGTTGATGGCGATCCTGCTGCTCGGCAGCGCCGCCCTGCTCGACCAGAGCCGCACCAGCCAGGACCGGCCACACGATTTCTTCGCCAGCCAGTTCCTGGCCTCGGTCGGCGCGGGCATGTTCATGGGCCCGCTGATCATGCTTGGCATCACCCAGGCCTTGAAGCAGGGTGTGGACCACATGATCACCTTCCTGGTCACCCTCTCGATCACCCAGACCCTCGGCGGCCTGGCCGGCTCGGCGGTGCTGGGCACCTACCAGCTGCACCGCGAGCAGGTGTACTCCAGCGCGCTGGTCAGCCAGCTGGACCCGGCCGACAACGTGGTCGCCCAGCGCCTGAAGCAGCAACAGCAGCTCTACGGCCGGCTGATCACCGACCCGGTCCAGCGCAGCGCACAGGGCACCGCACAGCTGGCCCAGATCACCCGCCGCGAAGCCAACGTGCGCGCCTTCAATGATGTGTTCGCGCTCAGCGGCCGGGTCGCCCTGATCTTCCTCGGCTGGTTGCTGCTGCTCGCGGTACGCACCGCCGTGCTCAAGCAATGGCGCAAACGCCACGCGCCGACACCTCCCCTTTCCGCGCCGACGCCTGGCAGCGTCGCGCCCCGATGAGCCCGCCCATGTCGACCCAACCGCCGCACGACGACGCCGCCCCGGAAAACGTCAACCCACCGCCGCCGACCGACGCCGCGCCCGCCCCTGCGCCGCCGCCGACGGCCGCGCCGTCGGGCGTGCCCAAGTACCTCAAACCCAGCCTGCGTGCCGTGATCATCATGATCGTGGTCGCGTTGATCGGCATCGCACTCATCCTCCGCGCCTGGTCACTGTGGCCGTTCGAAACGGCGCGGGTGACCACCGACAATGCCTACGTGCGCGGCCAGATCACCGTGCTCGCGCCGCAGGTCAACGGTTACGTCACCGAGGTGCTGGTCAAGGACTTCCAGCACGTCAAACAGGGCGAGCCGCTGCTGCGCATCGACGACCGCATCTACCGCGAGAAAGTGGTCCAGGCCGAAGCCGACCTGGACAGCGCGAAGGCCGCACTGGCCAACTCCGACCAGTCGCAGGCGCAGAACCGCGCTCAGATCCAGGCCGCCCAGGCCAACCTCTCCGCCGGCCAGGCCGAGCTGTCCCGCTCGCGTACCGAGCTGAAGCGCTACGAGGAACTCGCCGCCCAGCAGCTGGTCGCCCTCAACGACCGCGACAAGTTCCGCACCACCACGCAATCCGCGCAGGCCAGCGTGCAGCAGTCGCAGGCGCAGATCCGTATCGCCGAGGAAACCCTCACCTCCACCCAGGTCGCCCGCAAAGGACTGGAGGCCCGCGTCGAGACGGCCCAGGCCCAGCTGGAACTGGCCAGGATCGACCTCGCCAACACGGTGATCCAGGCCCCACGCGACGGCCAGGTCAGCGAAGCCTCGGTGCGCCTGGGCCAATACGTCACCGCCGGCTCGCAGCTGCTGTTCCTGGTGCCGGACACGCTCTGGGTGGTCGCCAACTTCAAGGAAGGCCAGACCTGGAAGATGCGCATCGGGCAGCCGGCCACCTTCACCGTGGATGCCTTCGATGGCCAGAAGCTGCACGGCCATATCGAACAGATCGCACCGGCCACCGGCTCGGAGTTCAGTGTGCTGCGTCCGGACAACGCCAGCGGCAACTTCACCAAGGTCGTCCAGCGCCTGCCGATCCGCATTTCGATCGACCCCGATCAGCCGCTGGCACCGCGTCTGCGTCCGGGCATGTCGGTGATCGTCAAGGTGGATACCGCCGCGGAAGGACGTGAGCCGGTCGAGGCGACGCCGTGATGCGGCTGCGATGAAGTTCAACGCACTCGCACAGAAGGCCGCCAAGGGCAGCGCACCGGCCTTCAAAGGTGGCGCGCTGGAGGTCGAACACCTGATCATCTTCGCCCTGGCCCACGGCGAGGAAGGCGCGGCGGAAATCGAGCGGCTGTCGGCACTGCATGGCTGGCTGGACGACGGCCTGCTGCCCGATGGAAGCCGCGTCGTGCCCTTTGGCCGATGGGCACGCGCCTGCGCAGCGTTCGCAAGGGGCGGCGTACCCGCAGTGCAGCCACTGCTCGCGGAACCGGCAATGGCAGACATCGCGATCGGCGTGCTCGAAAGCGTGCGGAGCGTCGACGCCGTGGAGGCGCTGCTCGCCTTTGGCGAAGACAGCGACTGGCGTGGCGATGACCCCACGCATCCCGCATGGAAGGCCGTGAGCGGACTGAACCTGCTGCTGTCCTTCGACGACGGGGTGCAGGTACCCGAAACAGCCCGGCAACGATTGCATCGAATCCTCGTGCGCGCCTGGAACGACGCGCCTACCGATCAGCTGCGCAGCCTCTGCCTGTATGCCCTGCGCGGCGCGACCACGCCCGAGGCACTCGCATGGGCACAGGCGCTGGTGTTGGACGCTCCCACACTCATCGCAGCGCGGAAGATGGCCGTCAAAACGATCAAGCGCCGCCTCGATCCAACGTACACGGCGCCCAACGCAATGCAGAAATGGCAGATCAAGCGCGCACGGAACAGCGCAACGTAGCCGACAGGCGTGACGTCGTCCGGCGCGTACGGGTCGAATGCCCTGCGCCCTTCCCCACCCCCATTCCGAAACCGTCGGGAAGCGAGCCGGGCAGCCTGGACCGGGACCGTTGGAGCGGCATGGGCCCGACGCATGCGTCGGGCGGGTTGGGCAGGACGCCCAACCCCGGTCTTGCCGTGTACGCAGGACTGCGTATACGCGCAAGCCGCTCACGAGCCCCCAGGGATGGGTTTACGGCGCGTCCAGCTCCAGGCTGCCCGGCTCGCTTCCGCAGTGGGAAACAGAGTGGCTGCTTTACAGCTGATCTCGCGCAAAAACAAAAAGCCGCGCAGGTGCGCGGCTTTTCAACATCGACAGCGTACCGACCAACGGTCGGTACCTACCCCGCACAGCGCGCGCACAGGCCATGCACTTCCAGCGTCTGCGCCTGCGGCTGGAACCCGAGCTCCTTCGCCCGCTTCTCCAACTGGCTGACAATCTCCTTGTCCTCCAGCTCCACCGCACTGTGGCAGCTGTTGCAGATCAGGAACGGCACCGAATGCTGCGCACTGCTCGGATGGTGGCACGCCACGAACGCGTTCACCGATTCCAGCTTGTGCACGAAGCCATTGGCCATCAGGAAATCCAGCGCGCGGTAGACGGTCGGCGGCGCGTCGGCACCGACGCCCTTGCCATTGCGTACCCACTCCAGCAACTCATACGCCTTGACCGGTTTCCCGGCCTCGGCGATCAGGCGCAGCACGTTCGCGCGGATCGGCGTCAGCCGCAGCCCGCGTTCCGAGCACACGCGTTCGACCACCTTCACGAAGTCGGAGGCATCGTGAACATGATGGTGCGGAGCGGTACAAGCGGTCTTTGCGGACATGCGCGGTCTCCTGTGGTCAGGCCGTCGGTACTTTAGTGAGTGCGACGTCGATGCGTTTCAAGGCCTCTTCACGCCCGGCCAGGAACACCGTCTGCGAAATGTCGGGGCTGACCTGGGTGCCGGTGATGGCCACGCGCAGCGGCTGGGCGACCTTGCCCATGCCGATCTCCAGCGCCGTTGCGACATCGTGCAGGGCGGCCGACACACTCTCCACCGTCCACTCCCCCGCCGCGCCCAACAGCTCGCGCGCCTTGCCCAGCGCCAGTTCCGCGCCCGGCTTGAAGTGCTTGGCCACGGCGGCCTCGTCGTACTCGGTCAGCGGCTGGTACCAGACCACCGCCTTCTCGGCCATTTCCTTCAGCGTCTGCACACGGTCGCGCAGCGCCACCACCACGTCCGCCGGCGCCGGACCGGCGTTCAGATCCAGGCCCAGCTTGTTCAGCTGGTAGACCAGGTGCGGGGCGATGCTGGCGGGGTCTTCCGTCTTCAGGAAGTGCTGGTTGACCCAGCCCAGCTTGGCCATGTCCAGGCGCGCGGCCTTGGAATTGCAGTGGGTCACATCGAACAGATCGATCAGCTCCTGGCGGCTGAACAGCTCCTGGTCACCATGCGACCAGCCCAGGCGGGCCAGATAGCTCAGCAGCGCATCGGGCAGGTAACCGGCGTCCTTGTACTGCATCACGTCGGCCGCACCGGTGCGCTTGGACAGCTTGGCGCCCTGCTCGTCCAGGATCATCGGCATATGGCCGAACTTCGGCACCGGCGCACCGATGCCTTCATACAGATTGATCTGGCGCGGGGTGTTGTTGATGTGGTCGTCGCCGCGGATGACCTCGCTGATGCGCATGTCCCAATCGTCCACCACCACCGCGAAGTTGTAGGTGGGGAAGCCGTCCGGACGGAAGATCACCATGTCGTCCAGCTCGCTGTTGGCGATCTCGATGCGGCCCTTGATCAGGTCGTCGAACACCACCGTGCCCTCGAGCGGGTTCTTGAAGCGGATCACGCGGTTCGGGTCGTCCCTGTACGGCAGGGCCAGATCGCGCGCGGCGCCGTTGTAACGCGGCTTTTCCTGCTTGGCCATGGCGGCCTCGCGCATGGCGTCCAGTTCTTCCCTGGTCTCGTAGGCGTAGTAGGCCTTGCCGTCGGCGACCAGCTGCTCGGCCACTTCCAGGTAACGGGCCACGCGCTGGGTCTGGTAGATCGGGCCTTCGTCATAGCCCAGGCCCAGCCACTCCATCGCCTCCAGGATCGCGTCGATCGCCCCCTGGGTGCTGCGTTCGCGGTCGGTATCTTCGATGCGCAGCACGAACTCGCCGCCGCGGTGGCGGGCCTCCAGCCAGCAATACAGCGCAGTGCGGGCGCCACCGATGTGCAGGTAGCCGGTGGGACTGGGGGCAAAACGGGTGCGGCAGGTCATGGAGGGCTCAGGGCGGGAAACGGAATCCCGGCAATTTTACCCCGCCCCGGCCGCAAACCGGGCACTCGTCGCCCGGCATGGCCGGGACCGCCCTCTCCGGGCGGTCCCGCGGTGCCTCTCAGGGCGCCAGCAACGGCTTGCGCGGCAGCTTTTCATCGCGCATCGCCGCGTTGTACACGAACGAGGCGACGATGGCGGCGGCCTGCTTCAGGTCTTCCGGCTCGGCGTGGTCCCAGGTGTCCAGGTTGCTGTGGTGGACGTTGGTGAAGTAATCCAGCCGATCCTGGATGAACTGGAACCCGGGAAGGCCGACGCGATCAAACGCGATATGGTCGGTGCTGCCGGTATTGCGGGTCGCCACGGTGGTCGCGCCGACATCATGGAACGGGGCCAGCCATGCCTCGAAGATCGGCACCGCGGCCAGGTTCTCCTGCGCATAGATGCCGCGGAAGCGGCCCGAGCCGTTGTCCATGTTGAAGTACGCCGAGAATCTGTCGTAATCGCGCTGGCGCTGCAGGGCGCCGGTCGGCTCACGCATCGAGGCCGGCAGCGTGAGCTGCGCCGGGTCGGTCGGCTCCGGGTAGCGCGCGAAGTGTTTGGACACGTAGTCCTGCGAGCCGATCAGGCCCTGCTCCTCGCCGCTCCACAGCGCCACGCGGATGGTGCGCTTGGGCTTGGCACCCACCGCCTTGAGGATGCGCATGGCTTCCATCATCACCGCCACGCCGGCGGCGTTGTCGGCCGCGCCGGTGCCGGTGTGCCAGGAATCCATGTGCGCCCCCAGCATCACGATCTCGTCGGCCTTGCTGCTGCCGCGGATCTCGGCCAGCGTGTTGTAGCCCGGCTGGTCCTGCGCATCGGTGAAACGCGCCTCGACATTCACGCGCAGCTTGACCGCCTGCTTCTGGTCGACCGCCCGCACCAGCTGGTTGTAGTGCTCGGCCATCATCGCCAGTTCGGGCACGCCGACCGGTTCACCGGCCTTGCGCGAGCCACCGCCGCCGACGCGGATGATGCCGTTGTCCCAACCGCTGATGCTGATCGTGGCCAGCACCCCCTGCTCGGCGAAGAAGGCGTTGGTGGCGCGGGTCAGCGCCTGCTTCTCCAGGTATTCCTTGGCCTTCTTGGCCCGGTCGGCCTTGGCATCGGCGACATCCTTGGGTACCACGAACACCTGCAGCTCGGCCAGGCCGGCGTCATCGTGGCGGTGCGAATCGGACGTGGTAGCCCGCTCGTAGTCACGCGCATCGTTGAGCAGCAGAATCTTGCCGGCCAGCTTGCCCTTGTACTGATCCAGGTCGGCCAGCTTCTTGATTTCGACCTTGATCACCTCGCCTTCGACCGGACCGCTGGTGCCCGGCGTCCAGGCCTTCGGCAGCGCATACAGCGGCGCCACGCGCGGGCTCAGCAGTTCCACGCTGGCGTTGCTGAATTCCCAGCCGCGGCCGAACGCGTCGAACGCCTCGTCGTGCACATTGACCAGGCCCCACTCGTTGAACTTGCTGCGGGTCCAAGTGTTGGCCTCGCCCATCGCGGGGGAGTTGGTCAGGCGCGGGCCGATCTGCTCGGTCAGATGGCTGAAGGTCGCCATCACCTGCGATCGGTGGAAGGCTTCCTGACGGATGCGGCTGACCATGTCCAGGTCCACCGTTTCCTTCGTCTGTGCATCGGCGACGCCGCTCAATGCCAATGCCACGCTCAACATGCCCCACTTGAACACGATTACCCCCGCCTTTCGGCCAGACCACGAACAATCCCCGAGTCTATCGAGCGCTGGCCCGGTACCCCCGGGCCAAGAGTCATGGTCCGTCCATCCAGCCGTACCAGAGCTGGCCGCGGGTCGGTAGCACCAGCAACCAGCGGCTGCGGTCCAGGGAGGCGCTGGCGTAGACCGGCGCATGCTCGGGCCAGTCGCCGGGCAAGCCGCGGATGCCGATCTCGCGCAGGGCCTGGGCACCTTCGCGCCACGGCCGATACTCGCCACACCACTGCGGCAGCGGCAGGCGCCCGCGCGCCTGCCGTGCCTGTTCCAGAAAGCGCAGTCCCTGCGCTGCGATCGCCTCGCAGGTGACCGGGGCCAGCCCGAAGCGGACCAGGCCCGGTGCCCCCTGCGCGCCCGGCAATGCCATCAGCGGCGACGGCCATCCCGGCGCCTCGCCGTCCAGCAGCGAGGCCACCTCCAGCCGGGCGGGGAGCGCCCGGCGCATACGTTCCTGAAGACAACGACGCCAGCTCATGGTCGGTCCTTACTTCAGGCTCGCGCCGAGTTCGTACCAGTCGACCCGGCGGGTCACCCACATCACCGCGGCCAGCACGCCGAACAGCAGCAGCGAGCCCATCAGCAAGGCGTTGTTCTCCGAGATCAGCAGTCCGTAGAGCGCGCCGTACAGTGCGCTGAGCATCAGCGCGAAGCCCAGGCCACGTTTCCAGCTTTTCAACACCCCGGCCAGGTACACGGTCTGGATGCCGATGCACGCCAGTGCCGAGAGCGCGTAGGCCTGCCAGAAGGCGATGTGCTCGGAGAGGCTGAGCAGCAGCAGGAAGAAGATCGCCAGTGCCAGGCCGACCATCAGGTACTGCAGCGGGTGGATGCGCAGCTGCTTGATCAGCTCGAACAGGATGAAGCCGACGAAGGTGAGCAGGATGAAGAGGATGCCGTACTTGCTGGCGCGGTCGGCCTGGGTATACACATCGACCGGATTGACCAGCTCCACGCTGACGGCTTCGGCGTCGATGTCCGGCCGGTTGCGCAGCTGGTGCTGGGCACGCGAGGCCAGCGAAGACACCGCCCACTGCGCGTCGAAACCCTGCGCGTCGACCCTGCGCTCGTTGGGCAGGAAACTGCCACCGAACAGCGGATGCGGCCAGGGCGAGCGCAGCGCGATGCGGCTGTCATCGCCGACCGGCACCACCGACAGCGACCGGGTGCCATCCAGCACCAGCTCCAGCTCGACCTTGCTGCCCTTGAGCAGCCCGCCGCGTGCATCCTCCAGGCCCGGCAGGCCGACATGCAGGCCGGTGCCGATGCCACTGACGCCGCCGGCATCGGGCAGCAGGTTCAGGGCATCGCCATCCACCCGCAGGTTCGGCGAACCCACCAGGCCGCGCACGTCGGCGATGCCCACGGTCAGGAACGGGGCGCCGTAGACGCGGCCCGCCTTCACCGGGTAATCGTCATCGGCGAATTCGGCGGTGACCGTGGCCTTCCAGCTGTAGACCGGCACGCGGAACAAGCCGACGCGGCGCTCGTCCGGCTGCATCACGCCGTCCACCTTCAGCGTCGCCGGCATCTGCAGCCACTGGCCCTGCTCGACCTGCTTCTCCTTCTTCTTGGTGCCGGCCGCATCCACCACCTCGACTTCGCGGGTCTCGGTCCACGGCACCACGCGGATCGGGCCGGTCAGGATCTGCGCGCCGGCGCGGCTCTGCGCCACGCGCTGGTATGCCTCGTCGCGGTACGCCTCGCGTTCGCGGATCACGCCCTTGATCAGGCTCAGCGGAATCAGCAGCAACAGGATCAGCCCGCCCACGATGGCGAACCGCAACAGCATCTTCAGGGATTTCATGACCCGTCCTCGGTTGGGAGGGGGCCAGCTTCCCGCGCGCCGGTGTGCGGGGTTTGTGCCGGGTTTGAAGTCTGTGTGAAGTGTGGCGCGGTGGTCAGCGCCGCGGCGGGACCGCGGGCAGCCGCGACGGCAGCCACAACACCGCCTGCGCGCCGCCGTAATCGCGGTTGCGCAGGCTCACGCGGCCGCCGTGCAGGCGCGCCACTTCCTGCACGAAGGACAGGCCGAGGCCGGAGCTGCGCTGGCCGGTGCCGGGACGCGCCAGCGAATAGAAGCGTTCGAACACACGGTCGAGCGCGTAGTCCGGCACGCCGCTGCCGCGATCGGCCACGGTCAGTGCGATGCCCTCGCCTTCCACACCCGCACCGAGGGTGATGGCGCTGCCGGCCGGCGAGAAAGCCACGGCATTTTCGAGCAGGTTGTTGAGCGCCTGGCGCAGCAGGTAGCCATCGCCCTGCACGCTGTCGGCCCGCACGTCGATCGCGATCCCAACCCCGGCCGCCTGCGCGCGTACCGCCACGGCGTCGGCGGCGGCCTGCAGCAACGGTGCCAGCGCGAGCCGCTCATGCTTCTGCAGCCAGCCGTACTGCTCCACCTCGGCCAGCGCCAGCAGTTTGTCGATGGTTTCGGTCAGGCGCTGCGCCTGGCCTTCGATGCTGCGTGCGAAGTGCGCGCGATCGGCATCCGGCAGCGGCTCCTGCAGCAGTTCCGCCGCGCCGCGGATCGCGGCCAGCGGGCTCTTCATTTCATGCGTCAGCGACTGCACGTACTGCTCGACGTAGGCCTTGCCTTCCAGCTTGCGGCGCATGGTTTCCAGCGCCTGGCCCAGATCGCCGATCTCATCGCGGCGCGGCTTGGGGGGCGGCACCGGCTCACCGGCACTGACCGCCTTGGCATAGCGGTTGAGCCGGCTCACGCCATGCATCAGCCACGCAGTCATCAGCAGGCCGATCAGTGCCGACAGGCCGATCAACCACGCGCCACGTTTCATGATGGCGCGCTGGCTGGCCGCGATGAACGGATCGATGCTGCGGTTGGGCTGGGCCAGGCTCAGCACGCCGATCAATCGTTGCCCATCGGCCGGATCGAAGATCGGCGCGGCCACGTGCATCACCGAGTGGGTATCGTCGCCCGGGGTTTCCGGGCTGGAACGCGCGCCGTATTCGCCACGCAGCGTGCGGTAGACGTCATTCCAGCGCGAGTTGTCGCGGCCGACATCGCGGCCGGTCGAGTCGTACACCACGATGCCCTTGGCATCGGTGATGGTGACCTGATAATCCAGGGTGCGTTTGGGGAACCGCCATACCATCGCCTTGGGGTCGCGCCGCTGCGCCCGGGCCAGGTCGGCGACGAAGCGGCCCTGGCGGATCTGCCCGGCCTTGAGATCGGCCGCGGCCATTTCCGCCAGCACGTTGGCCGCATCGACCAGCGTCGACTCCATCGCCTGGCGCACGCCCGGCTTCACTTCGTTGACGAAGATGCGCATCACGAAGAACGCGGCGATGCCCACGATCAGGAAGAAGCCCAGGAACAGTTTCAGGCCCAGCCGCATGCCTACACCTCCAGTGCGTAGCCCAGGCCACGGTGGGTGCGGATCGGGTCGGTCGCGGCGCCAGCGGCACGCATCTTGGCGCGCAGCGTTTTCACGTGCGTATCCACCGTGCGGTCGGCGCTGTCGGCGTCACTGTCCCACCCGCGGTCCATCAGCTGGGCGCGGCTGAGGATCGCGCCGGGGCGCTGCAGCAGGGCCGCCATCAGCGCGTACTCGTAACGGGTCAGGTCCAGCGGCTGGTCGCCGAAGCGGATCCGGCTGCCCTCGCGGTCGATCGAGAAACGGCCGTATTGCTGCCAGCCCGAGGTCTCCGCGGGCGCCGCCGACCGGCGCAGGCGCGCACGGACCCGCGCCACCAGCTCGCGCGGCGAAAAGGGCTTGGCCATGTAATCGTCCGCGCCCAGTTCCAGCCCGAGCACGCGGTCGAACTCGTCATTGCGGGCGGTCAGGAAGATCACCGGCACCTCGCTGAAGGTACGCAGCGTGCGGCAGACCTCGAAGCCGCTCATGTCCGGCAGGCCGACGTCCAGCACCACCACGTCGAACGCCTGCTGGCGCAGCCGGACCAGCGCCTCCCCGCCGAGCAGGCTGTGGTGGGCACCGTAGCCTTCGCTGCGCAGCGCATACAGAACGGTGTCGGCGATGGCGGTTTCGTCCTCGACCACCAGGACGTTGTGCAGGGGGTGGTTCATGCGCGCAGCATAGCCGCTGGGCCCGCCGCCCCGTACACTGCCCCGATGAATTACCGCCACGCCTTCCATGCCGGCAACCATGCCGATGTGCTCAAGCACATCGTGCAGCTTGCCCTGCTCGACACCTTCAAGCGCAAGGACAGCCCGTTCTTCGTGCTGGACACCCACGGCGGCGCTGGCCGCTACCTGCTGGCCAGCGAGGAAAGCCGCAAGACGCTGGAGGCCGAGGACGGCGTGATGCGCCTGATGGCCCAGCCGCAGCTGCCGGCGGTGGTCGAGCGCTATCTCAAGGCGGTCCAGGCCGACAATCCGGTCGGGGCGATGATCAGCTACCCCGGCTCGCCGTTGCTGACCGCCCAGACCCTGCGCGAGCAGGACCGCATGGCGGTCTGCGAGGTCCAGGATGCCGAAGCCGCCGCGCTGAAGGCGCTGTTCGCCCATGACAGCCGCGTCGCGGTGTACCACGCCGACGGCTACGCCCAGAACAGGAAGCTGCTGCCGCCCAAGGCCAACGGCGTGAAGATCGGCCGCGGGCTGGTCCTGATCGACCCGCCCTACGAGGGCCAGGACGCCGAATACCAGGCCATCATCGCTTCGGTGACGGAGATCCTGGGCCGCTGGCCGCAGGCGAGCTTCGCGATCTGGTTCCCGATCAAGCAGCGCCGGACCATCCTGCATTTCCTCCGCAAGGCCTGCGCCCTGCCGGTGAAATCGGTGCTGACCGCCGAGCTGTTGATCCGCCCGGACGACTCCCCGCTGCGGCTCAACGGCAGCGGCATGCTGCTGCTCAACCCGCCGTGGCAGTTCGACCAGGTCCTGGCCCCGGCGATGCCGGCGCTCAAGCAATACCTGGGCGAGGCCGGCGCCTCGACCCGCCTGCAGTGGCTCAAGCAGGCCGAATGACCCCTCCAGGCCAGACCGGAACCCCGGCCTGGCCGGCTCCTCCCGGCCGGATCGGCGTGAGTGATCCGTTCACGGAACGCTGCCCCCGGGATGCGAGAATCCTGAGACCACCAAGGAATCACCGGTATGGCTACCCGTAACCGCATGCCGCCCTGGCACGAGATTTTCAAGGCACCCAGTGGCCACGAGCTGCTGATCCGCCCGATCCGGCCGGAAGACGGCCCGCCGCTGCATGCTGCCTTCAGTCTGTTCGGTCCCGAAGAGATCCGCGACCGTTTCCTGCAGTCGGTGACCGAGCTGTCGCCGGAAACGACGCAGCGCCTGACCCACCCCAATCCCAAGAGCGAGATCACCCTGGTCGCGGCCGAATCCCTGCCCGCCGGTGAAGCCGTGGTGGGCGCGGTGGCGCGCGCCTCCATCATCCCCGGCACCCGCGAAGCCGAATACGCGATCCTGGTCAGCCGCTTCCTGGTCGGCCAGGGCCTGGGCCGGCAGTTGATGCGCAAGCTGGTGAAGTGGGCGCGCGGCAAGTACCTGGATCGCCTGTACGGCGATGTCGCCGAAGAGAACGAGCCGATGAAGCAGCTGGCCGCCTCGCTGGGCTTCCAGCCGATCCCGCACCCGAACGGTACCCCGGGCCTGGTGCGCATGGTGCTTGAACTCGACAGCTGAAACAGGGCGGATGTCCGCGCCCTGATGGGTAGAGCCGGCCGCTGGCCGGCTCCCCTGAACATCACGGATCGCGTGCAGCCGGCCAGCGGCCGGCACTACCGTTGACTGCCAGCGGCCTGCACGACCGGCAACGTGGCACGGGCCGTGCGTTTGCCCGCCACCGGATGACGCGGCCCGCACGCTGCGGTCTGCTAAAATCGACGGTTCATGTCACGCACCTCCTATCCCGTACCGCCGCTGCCACGTCCTGGACAGCTCCGCGCCTGGTGGCGCGCTCCCGCTTCGGCGACAGCGCTGGCGTGGTACATCGCCCGCGCGGCGCAGTCGCACGACGGGCCGTTGCTGGTGGTCGCGCGCGACAACCACGGCGCGAACCAGATCGAAGCGGACCTGCACACCCTGCTGGGCACGGCCGGCGACGTGCCGATCGTGGCGTTCCCGGACTGGGAAACCCTGCCCT
The DNA here is from genome assembly GCF_039673155.1 of Stenotrophomonas sp. TWI1149. Taxonomy (NCBI): domain Bacteria; kingdom Pseudomonadati; phylum Pseudomonadota; class Gammaproteobacteria; order Lysobacterales; family Lysobacteraceae; genus Stenotrophomonas; species Stenotrophomonas sp. TWI1149. The sequence goes on along the minus strand of NZ_JBDJLB010000001.1, from coordinate 370,652 downwards.
ACGACGCCTTCAGCCCGCACCCGGACATCATTTCCCAGCGCCTGGCCGCGTTGCACGCCCTGCCTGCGCTCAAGCGCGGCATCGTGGTGGTGCCGGTGCAGACGCTGCTGCAGCAGCTGGCCCCGCTCAAGTACGTCATCGGCGGCAGCTTCGACCTGACCGTCGGCCAGCGCCTGGATCTGGATGCGGAAAAACGGCGCCTGGAATCGGCCGGTTACCGCAACGTGCCGCAGGTGATGGACCCGGGTGATTTCGCCGTGCGTGGCGGCCTGCTCGATGTCTACCCGATGGGCGCCGACGCGCCGCTGCGGGTGGAACTGCTCGACGAAGACATCGATTCGATCCGCGCCTTCGATCCGGAATCGCAGCGCTCGCTGGACAAGGTCGAGGCCGTGCACATGCTGCCTGGCCGTGAAGTGCCGCTGGATGATCTCAGCGTCTCGCGCGTGCTCAACACGCTGCGCGAACGCTTCGACGTGGATACCCGGCGCAACGCGCTGTACCAGGATCTCAAGGCCGGTATCGCGCCGGCCGGCATCGAGTACTACCTGCCGCTGTTCTTCGACAGGACCGCGACCCTGCTCGATTACCTGCAGCCCAACGTGCTGCCGGTACTGGCGCCGAACGTGTTCGATGCTGCGGCCGCCTTCTGGGCACAGACCCAGAACCGCTACGAGCAGCGCCGTCATGATGTCGAACGTCCGCTGCTGGCGCCGGAAGAGCTGTATGCCAGCCCCGAGCAACTGCGCGGCACGCTCAACGGCCTGGCCCGCGTGGAAGTCTGGCCGCCGGATCACGATCGCATCGGTGATGCACAGCCGCTGGGCGACCAGCCGCTGCCCCCGCTGCCGGTGGCCGCGCGCGATGCCCCGGCCGCCGAGGCACTGAAATCCTTCATCGGTCACTACCCGGGCCGGGTACTGATCGCCGCCGATTCCGCCGGGCGCCGCGAAGCCCTGCTGGAAGTGCTGCTCGCCGCCGAGCTGAAGCCGCCGGTGGTCGCCGATCTGCCCGGCTTCCTGGCCGACGACAGCGTGCGCTTCGGCATCACCGTGGCGCCGCTGGAAGATGGTTTCGCGCTGGAAAATCCGCCGATCGCGGTGCTGACCGAGCGCCAGCTGTTCCCCGAACGTGCCGGCCAGCAGCGCCGCAGCCGCCGCGCCGGGCGCGAGCCCGAAGCGATCATCCGCGACCTCGGCGAGCTCAGCGAAGGCTCGCCGATCGTGCATGAAGACCACGGTGTCGGCCGCTACCGCGGCCTGATCGTGCTGGATGCCGGCGGCATGCCCGGCGAGTTCCTGGAAATCGAATACGCCAAGGGCGACCGCCTGTATGTGCCGGTCGCCCAGCTGCACCTGATCAGCCGCTATTCCGGCGCGTCGCCGGAAACCGCGCCGCTGCATTCGCTCGGTGGCGAGCAGTGGACCAAGGCCAAGCGCAAGGCGGCCGAAAAAGTCCGCGACGTCGCCGCCGAGCTGCTGGAAATCCAGGCGCGTCGGCGTGCGCGTGCCGGCCTGGCGCTGCACGTGGACCGCGCGATGTACGAGCCGTTCGCGGCCGGCTTCCCGTTCGAGGAAACGCCGGATCAGCTCGCCGCGATCGACGCGACGCTGCGCGATCTGGCCAGCAGCCAGCCGATGGACCGCGTGGTCTGCGGCGACGTCGGCTTCGGCAAGACCGAGGTCGCCGTGCGCGCCGCGTTCGCCGCCGCCAGCGCCGGCAAGCAGGTCGCCGTGCTGGTGCCGACCACCCTGCTGGCCGAACAGCATTACCGCAATTTCCGCGATCGCTTCGCCGATTGGCCGCTCAGGGTGGAGGTGCTGTCGCGCTTCAAATCCACCAAGGAGATCAAGGCCGAACTGGAGAAGGTCGCCGCCGGCACCATCGACGTCATCATCGGCACCCATCGCCTGCTGCAGCCGGACGTGAAGTTCAAGGACCTCGGTCTGGTCGTGGTCGATGAGGAGCAGCGCTTCGGTGTGCGCCAGAAGGAAGCGCTGAAGGCGATGCGCGCCAACGTGCATCTGCTGACGCTGACCGCCACCCCGATTCCGCGCACGCTCAACATGGCCATGGCCGGGTTGCGTGATCTGTCGATCATCGCCACGCCGCCACCGAACCGGCTGGCGGTCAAGACGTTCATCACCGCCTGGGACAACGCACTGCTGCGCGAAGCGTTCCAGCGCGAGCTGGCCCGTGGTGGCCAGCTGTATTTCCTGCATAACGACGTGGAGAGCATCGGCCGCATGCAGCGCGAGCTGTCCGAGCTGGTACCCGAAGCGCGCATCGGCATCGCGCATGGGCAGATGCCCGAGCGCGAGCTGGAGCGGGTGATGCTGGACTTCCAGAAGCAGCGTTTCAACGTGCTGCTGTCGACCACGATCATCGAATCGGGCATCGACATCCCCAACGCCAACACCATCATCATCAACCGCGCCGACCGCTTCGGCCTGGCCCAGCTGCACCAGCTGCGCGGCCGCGTCGGTCGCTCTCATCACCGTGCATACGCTTACCTGGTGGTGCCGGACAAGCGCGCGATGACGCCCGATGCCGAGAAGCGCCTGGAGGCGATCGCCTCGATGGACGAGCTCGGCGCCGGCTTCACCCTGGCCACCCACGATCTGGAAATCCGCGGTGCCGGCGAGCTGCTCGGTGAGGACCAGAGCGGCCAGATGGCCGAGGTCGGCTTCAGCCTGTACACCGAACTGCTGGAACGTGCGGTGCGCAGCATCCGGCTCGGCAAGCTGCCCGACCTGGATGCGGGTGAAGAGGCGCGCGGTGCCGAAGTCGAACTGCATGTGCCCGCGTTGATCCCCGACGCCTACCTGCCCGACGTGCATACCCGCCTGACCCTGTACAAGCGCATCAGCAGCGCGCGGGATACCGGCGAGCTGCGCGAACTGCAGGTGGAGATGATCGACCGTTTCGGCCTGCTGCCGGACCCGGCCAAGCACCTGTTCGCGATCGCCGAACTCAAGCTGCAGGCCAACGTGCTCGGCATCCGCAAGCTGGAACTGGGCGAGAACGGCGGCCGCATCGTGTTCAACCCCAAGCCGGAAATCGACCCGATGGCGGTGATCCAGCTGATCCAGAAGCAGCCCAAGCTGTATACGATGGATGGGCCGGACAAGCTGCGCATCAAGCATCCGCTGCCGCTGCCCGAAGACCGCTTCAGTGCCGCCAAGGCGTTGCTGCTGACCCTGTCCCCGCGCTGATTTCACGCCTGGCGCCGGTCGCCAGGCGGTATCTTTCCACCGGCATGGGCGGCATGCCGTCCTGCCAGGATGGCGGTCTTCCGGCCGCCCACTACCGGACGCCCCCATGTTCGAGTCCCCCCGGTTCGACGATGCCCATCCGCAGGCGTGTTCCATCGATGCCCTGTCGATGTCGCTGCAGATGCGCGACCAATACACCCGTTTCCACTGCGACCGCGTCGGCCTGCTGGGCGAACAGCTCGGCCGCCTGTGCGATCTGGATGCGGCGGAGCGCACGCATCTGGCGCTCGCCGCACGCTTCCACGACATCGGCAAGATCGGTATTCCCGACAACGTCCTGCTGCATCCGGCCCGCCTGGATGACAAGCAGCGCGCGATCATGCGCACCCATCCGGAGCGTGGCGAACGCATTTTCGCCGCGACCGGACGCAGCGACGCGGCGGCGGTGGGTCGCCTGATCCGCGCGCACCACGAAGCCTTCGATGGCGGCGGGTATCCGGACGGCCTGAAAGGCAGCGAGATCCCGCTGGGCGCCCGTGTGCTCACCATCGTCGACGGTTACGACGCGATGACCAGCAACCGCCCCTATCGTGGCCCGATGCCCCACGCCAAGGCCATGGGCATCCTCGCCGAGCAGCAGGGCGGCCTGATCGATCCGGACGTGTTCGCCACGTTCACCCGCATGATCTCCACGGCTGTCTAGCGCCACACCCTGCATGGCCCACAAAAAACCCGGCGAATGCCGGGTTTTTTGTTTCACTCAGCCGCGTGCGATCACCAGATCACGACGCGCTTGTCGTCGGCCCGCACCATCGCGTCGCCCGCCTTGCACTCGAACGCCTGCGCGTACGCCGGCATGTTCGACGGCGCGCCGTTGGCACGGAAGTTGGCCGGGGCGTGCGGATCGGTGTTCAGACGCACGCGCAGCTCGCCTTCATTGAAGTTGCGGCGCCACACGGTGGCCCAGTTCATGAAGAAGCGCTGGTCCTGCGAATAGCCGTCGACTTCGACGTTGGCCTTCGGGTCTTCCTTCAGCGCCATCTGCAGCGCGTCATACGCCACGGTCAGGCCACCCAGGTCGCCGATGTTCTCGCCCAGCGTCAGCTTGCCCTTCACGTTCACGCCCGGCAGCGATTCATAGCCGTCGAACTGCGCGACCAGCTGGTCGGTACGCTGGGTGAAGGCGGCACGGTCGCTGTCGGTCCACCAGTTGTCGAAGTTGCCGTTGGCGGCGAACTGGCTGCCCGAGTCGTCGTAGCCATGCATCATCTCGTGGCCGATGACCGCACCGATGCCGCCGTAGTTCAGCGCCGGATCGGCCTTGGCGTCGAAGAACGGCGCCTGCAGGATCGCCGCCGGGAACACGATCTCGTTCTTGGTCGCGTTGTAGTAGGCGTTGACGGTCTGCGGGGTCATGCCCCACTCGGTCTTGTCGACCGGCTTGCCGATCTTGTTGAGCATGTAGCGGTAGTTGAACGTGCGCGCCGCCTGCATGTTGCCCAGGTAGCTGTCGCCGTTGGTTTCCAGGCCCGACCAGTCACGCCACTTGTCCGGATAGCCGATCTTCGGGGTGAAGCTGGCCCACTTTTCCAGTGCCTTCTTGCGGGTGTCTTCGCTCATCCACTCCAGCTTCTCCAGGCGCGCCTTCAGCGCCACCGAGAGGTTCTCCACCAGGTGCTGCATCTGCACCTTGGACTCGGCCGGGAACACAGCGTCGACATACATCTGGCCCAGGCCTTCGCCGATGGCGCCGTTGACCGACTCCAGCACGCGCTTCCAGCGCGGCTGCATTTCCTTCTGGCCACGCAGGGTGGTGCTGTAGAAATCGAAGTTGGCCTTTTCGAAGGCGCTGCTCAGGTACGGCGAGGCGTCATCGATGGTGTGGAAACGCAGGTAGGCCTGCCAGGTGGCGGCCGGGACATCGGCCAGCATCTTGTCCACTTCACCGAAGAAGCCCGGCTGGGCCATCGAGAACTTCTGCGCGGCCGGCACCTTCAGGGTGTCGAACAGGGCGGTCCAGCTGAAGTTCGGGGTCAGCTTGTCCGCGTCAGCGGCGCTGACCGGGTTGTAACGCTTGGCCGGGTCACGCATGTCGATGCGCGACATCGAGGCCTTGGCCAGACGCGTTTCGAAGTCCATCACGGCCTTGGCCTGGGTCTTGGCCTGCGCGGCATCGACGCCGGACAGGGTCAGCACCTGCGCGATGTAGGCAACGTACGCATCGCGGATCTTGGCCTGCGCGTCGTCGAAGTAGTAGCCCTTCTCCGGCAGGCCCAGGCCGCCCTGGCCGACGTAGGCGATGACGTTGGCCGAGTCCTTGTAATCCGCATTGGCGAACAGCGAGAACAGCACGCCCTGGCCCTGTGCCTGGCTGTCGCGCAGATACTGGGTGATGGCGGCGGTGTCATTCAGCGCGGCGATCTTGTCCAGCTGCGGCTGCAGCGGGGTGATGCCGGCGGCCTCGATCTTGGCTTCATCCGAGCCGGTCTTCCAGATATCGCCGATCTTGGCTTCCACCGTGCCGGCCTTGGCCTGGCTGGCGGCGGCCTGCTGGACCAGCGCGTGCTGCACTTCCAGCGAGCGCTCGCGCAGGATTTCGAAGCTGCCCCAGGTGGTCTGGTCGTTCGGCACCGGGTTGGCCGTGAGCCACTTGCTGTTCACGAACCCATTGAGGTCGGTACAGGCGGCGATGGCGGTATCCAGATCGGCAGTGTTGAGCGAGATCAGCGCGGTCTTGATCTGCGACTGGTCAAACGCCGGCTTGGCCGCATCGGCGGTGGCGGCAGGCGCGGTATCGGTCTTGCCGCAGGAGGCAAGCGACACGGCGATGGCGACGGTCAGGCCCAGCGGGACCAGCTTGGAAAACTTCATTCGACTCTCCGGCTACAGATGGATGCATCACCCGGATCACGGGCAATCGGGCAGCGTAGCGCGGGAGGGGCCGGGGCGGACCGGCCAAAGGTCACAGGAGGGAGCGCCTGCGGTCGGTGTGTGCGGACCGTGGGTCCGCACACGCCAGGCAGATGCATCCCTATCGACGGGATGCATCCCCATCAAGGGAATGCATACCCATTAGCGGAATGCACACCCACCAACGGTGGGTATCTACCGCGCTTTACCCTGGTTCGCCACGGCCTCGGCGGCCTTGCGTGCCGCCTCCGGGTCGCCCAGGTAGCGGAACGACTGCACCGTCAGGTCGTCGTTGAGTTCGAACAGCAGCGGGATGCCGGTCGGGATGTTGAGCTCCAGGATCGCTTCCTGCGAAACGTTGTTGAGGTACTTGTACAGCGCGCGCAGCGAATTGCCGTGCGCGGTGACCAGCACGGTCTTGCCGTCCTTGAGCTGCGGGGCGATCGCATCGAACCAGTAGGGCAGCACGCGGTCCAGCGTGGTGGCCAGCGATTCGGTGCCCGGCAGCGCATTGCGGTCCAGCCCGGCATAGCGACGGTCGTGGATCGGGTGGCCCGGGTCTTCGATGTCCATCGCCGGCGGCGGGATGTCGTAGGAGCGGCGCCAGATCTTGACCTGGTCCTCGCCGTGCTTGGCGGCGGTCTCGGCCTTGTCCAGGCCCTGCAGCCCGCCGTAATGGCGCTCGTTCAAGCGCCAGCTCTTGCTGACCGGCAGCCAGTCCTGGTCCAGCTCGGCCAGGGCACCCTGCAGGGTGTGGATGGCGCGCTTGAGCACCGACGTGTGGGCGACATCGAACTGCAGCCCTTCTTCACGCATCAGGCGGCCGGCGGCGACGGCCTCGCGGCGGCCCTGTTCGGTCAGTTCCACGTCCACCCAGCCGGTGAAGCGGTTGTCCAGGTTCCACTGGCTCTGGCCGTGGCGCAACAGTACGAGTTTCCGGGTCACTGCAGTATCTCCGACAGATGGCAAGGCAGGCCCGCATTGTAGCGGCAACCCTGCCCTGCCCGTCCGCCGTGGGGCCCATAAGACAGCCCTCAGGGATGCGGATGCCCGTGATGGCCCTGCGCGTCCGGTGCAGCGCGGCGGCGGACGTCGCTGCCGGCGTGCGCGTGGCCGGCATGATCATGGGCGGCGTGGTCGTGCCCGGCATGGTCATCGGCATGCCGGTCGCGCGGGCTGCCGACGCTGCAGGGATCCCCACAGTGGTCGGCCTCGATCTGCAGGGTCACGTGGTCGATGCCGTACTGCTCGTGAAGATCGGCACCCAGCTCGCGGCGCAGGCGGTCCGCATCCACGCCGGTGCCCATCACCACGTGCGCGGTCAGTGCCGGCGTACTGGAGGCCAGCGCCCACACGTGCAGATCGTGCACGTCCACCACGCCATCGTGCGCGCACAGCGTGCGCCGCACCGCGGCGACATCCATGCCCTTGGGCACGCCTTCGAGCATCACGTTGATCGCTTCGCGCATCAGCACCCAGGTGCGCGGCAGCACCCACAGCCCGATCAGCACGGCCAGGATCGGATCGATCGGCTTCCAGCCCGTCCAGCGGATCAGCAGCGCGCCGAGGATCACCGCGACCGAGCCGAGCATGTCCGCCCAGACTTCCAGATACGCGCCCTTGACGTTGAGGCTCTCGCCGCTGCCCGCGCGCAGCAGGCGCATCGAGATCAGGTTGATGACCAGCCCGAACACCGCGATCACCAGCATGCCGGTGGACGCGATCTCCTGCGGGGCGCGGAAGCGCTGCACGGCTTCCCAGAGAATGTAGCCGGCCACCACGAACAACATGCCACCGTTGATCATCGCGCCGAGCGCTTCCAGCCGTGCGTAGCCGTAGGTGCGCTTGGCATCGGGCGGGCGCCGGCTCAGCCGGACCGCGACCAGCGCGATCATCAGCGCGAGCGTATCGGTGGCCATGTGCGCGGCATCGGACAGCAGCGCCAGGCTGTTGGTCCAGAACGCGCCGGCCACCTCCACCAGCAGGAACGTGGTGGTCAGCCCCAGCGCCCACCACAACGGTTTTTCGTGGCGGATCTCGCTGGGCAGATGGTCGTGGTCGTGACCCATGAAAGCTCTCCTGGACAATGCCCGCAGGTTAAGCAGCGCCTCGTGCGGAGACTATTACACTTACCGCAGCGTTCAGTTTGCAACTCAATAACAACAGCGCCCGGCCGCTACCTCTCGACGGCCTGTGTGGCGGGAAGACAATCGTGCATAACGTTCCAAACCTTGATGATGCCAGCCAGCCGCTCGCGCTGGCCTGGAGCCAGACGCTGGCGCAGACGCCGGCCGCCGCGGCGGCACTGTTGGCGGGCCTGTCGGCGGAAAGCCCGCCCGAGCTGGCCCACCACTTCTACGATGTGCTGCTTGAAGACCCGCGCGCGGGCCGCTTCCTCTCGCACGACCAGGTGCGGCTGCGCCTGAAGCCGGCGATGCAGCGCTGGCTGCAGCAGATCCTCACCGCCACGCCGGACAGCATCAACGCACTGGTCGCCGCGCAGCGGGTGATCGGTGACGTGCACGCCCGTGTCGGCATCCCGGTGGATCTGGTCGCCCGCGGCGCGCGCGTGCTCAAGCACCGCCTGTTCGACCGCATCATCGCGCAGGCCGAGGAAAGCGCCACCGCGTTCGCGGCGATCCACTGTCTCAGCGCGTCGATGGATATCGCACTGGAGGGCATGACGCTCGCCTATACCCATGCACGTGAGCGCTCCTCGCGTACCGATGCGGCATATCGCCTGTTCTCGCTGGTGCAGAACGTCAGCACCGAGCGCGAACGGCAGCGTGCCCTGCTGCTCGACTGGGAAAACGCCCTGCTCTACGCGATGGCCAGCCAGAATGCCGAGGCGGAGCTCACCGGACTGGCGCAGTCCGAGTTCGGCCTGTGGTTCACCCACAAGGGCATTCCCAGTTTCGGCGAAAGCAGCGAGACCGGCCAGGTCGGCGCGTTGGTGGCCGCGGTCGATACGCAGCTGCAGGAAGCCCTGGCGCATGCCGATTTCGCGGCACGCTTCGGCGCCCTGCAGGGCATCCGCGAGCGGCTGGCGCAGATCCGTACGTTGATGGGCATGTTGTTCGAGCGGATCGGCGAACTCGATGCCGGCAGCGATGCGTTGACCAACCTGCTCAACCGACGCTTCCTGCCGACCGTGCTGCGCCGCGAAATCGAACTGGCCAATTCCACGCAGACGCCGTTCTCGGTGCTGCTGCTCGATCTGGATCACTTCAAGGCGATCAACGATGCGCACGGCCACGACGGCGGTGACCGCGCCCTGCAGCACGTGGCCGCCCTGCTGGGCCAGCTCACCCGCGGCAGCGATTATCTGTTCCGCTATGGCGGCGAGGAGTTCGTGGTGGTGCTGGTGGCCGCCACCGACGTGCAGGCCGAAGTGATCGCCGAGAACCTGCGCAAGCACATCGCGCAGAGCCCGGTGCAGCTGGCCAGTGGCCTGACGCTGTCGCTGACCACCAGCATCGGCGTGGCGGCTCATGATGGCCATCCCGACTACGAGCGCCTGATGGCGCGTGCCGATGCGGCGATGTACCAGGCCAAGAAACGCGGTCGCGACCGCGTGGTGCTGGCCAGCGACGACCTGCCCGATGCACCCGGACGGCAGGCCCTGCAGCGCGGGTGAGGCACCTGTTGCGGCATACCGGGCTGACCAATGGCGCATGCCCGGGGCGGCGCAGGCGGCGTAGCATCGCCGCATTGCACTCCGCCACAGGAACACCTCGATGTCGATCCGCCGCGCCCTGACCCGCCCTGCCGTGCTGCTGCTCCAGTCGGCGCTGCTGATGGCACCGCTGCCGGGCGCCGCGCGCGAGGTGGCCGCACCGGCCGAGCACGTCGATGCCGACGGCCCCTATGTGTTCCGCACCGCCACGGGGCTGGAAGCGGCCTGGGTATGCAAGGACCAGGTGATCCGCCGCACACTGCCGGCGCGCGGCGAGGCCACGGTGATCGCGCCCGCGTGCGGCTATCCGCACCCGCTGACGGTACTGCCGCCGCGCACCGCGGAGATCGCCCGGTTCCCGGCCACGCCGCGGATCGTCGCGCTGTCGGACATCCACGGCCAGTACGGCCTGCTGGTGAGGCTGCTGCGGGCGCACCACGTGATCGACAACGAGGACCACTGGGCGCTGGGCGACGCCACGCTGGTGGTGGCCGGCGATGTGTTCGACCGCGGCCCGCAGGTCACCGAGGCCTTCTGGCTGCTGTACAGCCTGCAGCAGCAGGCCGCGGCCGCCGGTGGTGCGGTGCACTTCGTGCTCGGCAACCACGAGACGATGGTGCTCTACAACGACCTGCGCTACGTCAACCCGAAGTACCTCAAATCCGCGCAGCTGCTCGGCCGCTCCTATCCGGCGCTGTATGGCCCGGATTCGACGATCGGCCAGTGGCTGCGCACCCGCCCGGTCCTGCTGCGCATCGGCGATACCCTGTTCCTGCACGGCGGCATCGCGCCGGAGAACCTGGACCTGGTCCGCGGGATGGACGCGACCAATGCCGGTTATCAAGCGGCGGTCGGCCTGCCCAAGGAGCAGGTCAAGGCCGCGCCGGACACCGCCCGCCTGTTCGACGGCAAGACCAGCCCGATCTGGTACCGCGGCTACTTCGATGGCCGCATGGACACCGCCCAGGTGGAGAGGCTGCTGGAACAGCTGGACCTCGCCCGCATCGTGGTCGGCCACACCTCGATGCCGCATGTCAGCAGCTTCCACGGCGACCGCATCATCGCCATCGACAGCAGCATCAAGAACGGCGAGAACGGCGAGCTGCTGTTCATCGAGCACGGCACGCTCAGCCGCGGGCTGCTGGACGGCTCCCGGGTGCCGTTGGCCGAAGGCAGGATCGGCGAGAGCGACTGACCGGTCGTCGACGGCATTGATCCACTTCAGTAACCGCCCTGTTGCATCGTGTGCGACATATGTCGCACACTTGCGACACCTCGCCGAACTTGGAGTCTCATGTCCGCGCTGCCTACCCCCTCCAATGCCGAGCTGGAACTGCTCAAAGCGCTCTGGCGCCAAGGCGCCTGCAGCGCGCGCGAAGTGCACAACGGTGCGGTGGCCACGCTGGACTGGTCCTATTCCTCCACACGCAAGACCTTGGAACGCATGGTCGACAAAGGTCTGGTCGAGGAAACCGTCGAGCACGGCTTGAACATGTACCGCGCGAAGGTGGGCAAGGTCGCCACGCTGGCCGCGCTCAGCACCGACTTCGCGCGCCGGGTGCTGGAGCTCGACGGCGCGTTGCCGGCGCAGGCCTTCGCCGACAGCCGCCTGCTCAGCGAGCAGGAACTTCAGCAGCTCGATGCCCTGCTGCGCGCGCCTGCCCAGGATGACCCGGCATGACCCTGCCGACGCTCGGGTTCTGGGTGGTGCATGGGGCCGGCGCCTTGGCCGGTGGCTGGCTCGCGTGGGCCGCCGGCCAACGTCTCCACCGGCGGCTGGGTCTCTCCCACGCCGCGCAGGGCTACTGGATGGGGCTGTGGCTGCTGGCGGTGATGCCGGTGCTGCTGTCGGCAGTACTGGCGCTGTGGGCGCCCGCACCGCTCGTCTCATTGCCAACGGCGTTGAGCATGCCCTTGCCGCTCGCGCTGGACCTGGGCGATTCCGGTGCGACAGACCGGACCGTAATGGCGTCCGGCTGGACGCGTCCGGCCACCGCCACGTTGCTGGCCGCGCTCTACCTGATCGGCGTGGGTGTCGCATTGCTGCGCGTCCTGCTCGGCACGCGGGCGACGGGCCGGCTGTGCCGCGCGACTACGCCGATCGCGCCGGAAGCCTGGCCAGGCCCGCGCAGTCGGGCTTCAGCGCTTCGGCTGCGGTCGGCCGGCATCGCCTGCCGGCTCAGCACGTTGCCGGTGAGCCCGTGCGCGGTGCGCTGGCCTCGGCCCTTGATCGTGCTTCCGGCCTCGGCACTGCAAGCGCTGGATGATCGCGCCCTGTGCCTGATCCTCGGCCATGAAGCTGCTCACCTGATGCGCTGCGATCCCCAACGCGCCGGGCTGATGGCGGTGTTCAATGCGCTCCTGTGGTTCAACCCGTTCCTGGCGCGGATCGGTGCGCGTGTGCAGCTGGCGGCAGAGCTGCGCTGTGATGCACATGCACTCGCCGGTGATGCCCACGGCGGGCGCGAGTTCGCTGCAGCCTACGTACGCATGCTGCGACTTTCCACGGCGGCCCACAGGCCCTCCACCGCACTGACCCACCGCGATCTGGCCGGGCATGAGATCCGCATCCGCCACATGCTGCATGGCGATGCTGCAAGGCCACTGTCGGGATCACGAGGTGCCATGCTGCTGGGCAGCGCACTGATCATCGGCTGCGCGCTGATGGTGATGCAGGCCAGCACCGCGCGACCGCTGCAAGGCCCTGCCGCCTCGAGTGCCCCGGCGTTGAGCTCGACCACCCACGCCGCATTGCCGCTGCCGCCGATGGGCAACACCCCCATCGAGATCCTGTTCCAGGCGCCATTGGTCACCCCGCGGATCACGGGTCGCTTCGGCGATACCGGCAGCATCCGTCAGCGCCCGCATCGCGGCACCGATTTCGGTGCGCGCCCGGGCACGCCAGTGCTGGCGCCGGCGGACGGCCGCGTCGTGGCCGCAACGACCACCTACCCCGATGGCCCGCAGTACGGCACGGTGGTGGTGATCGACCACGGCCAGGGGTGGCAGACGCTGTACGCCCACCTGCAGAGTGCCGATGTGGCGGTCGGCCAGCAGGTACATGCCGGCGAGCAGATCGCACGGGTCGGCAGCACCGGGCGCGTGACCGGCCCGCACCTGCATCTGGAAATGCTGCGCAACGGTGAGCGCGTCGATCCGCAGGCGCACCTGCCATGACCCGCTAAGCCGCTCCCCCGAAACCACCGCTGCATTTCGTTTTCCTGGCCACAGGAGGGGCGCGTGTTGCCCGGCGAAATGCGTACCTGGCCCTTCTGCACGGATCGCCCATGACTTCTTCGTTCCGCATCGCCCTGGCCCTGGCCCCGCTATGCACCGCGTTCCCGAGCGCTGCGCAGTCACTCCCCGCGCCAGCGACTCCGCCGACCACCGCGCTGGACACCGTACAGGTGCAGGCGCAGGCCTACGACATCCGCCGCGACGACACCGCCACCCGGATCGTGATCGGCGCCGCGGCGCTGCGCCAGTACGGCGACCCCGGCCTGGTCGATGCGCTCAAACGCCTGCCGGGCATCACCGTCGGCACCGGCGCCCCCGGTCGCAGCGGCGCGCTGTCGCTGCGAGGGTTGGGCGCGGGCTACACCCAGATCCTGCTCAATGGCCAGAAAGCGCCCACCGGCTTCGATCTGGATTCGCTCACGCCGGAGATGGTCGAGCGGGTGGAGATCATCCGCGCGCCGACCGCCGACCAGCGTGGCGAAGCGATCGCCGGCTCGATCAACATCGTGCTGGCCGCCGGTGCACGCACGGATGCCGACCAGCTGACGGTGGCCTGGGGCAGTAGCAATGGCCGCAACACGCCCTCGGCCAGCTGGCAGCGCAACCGGCGCGCCGGACATCGCAGCAGTGCGATCACGGCGACCGCATCGCGTCGCGAGTTCCTCGTCGAGGAAACCGGCACCGAACGCGCGTGGGACCCGGAGGGAACCCCGACCGTGCTGCGCGACACCACCCTGCGCGCGGGCGGGAACCGCGATGTGCTCTCGCTGGCCCCCAGCCTGGAAGCCACGCTGGAGAACGGTGACACGCTTGCGTTGCAGGGCCTCGTCGATGCCAGCCGGTTCAACCGCGTCACTGACATCGACTGGATCAGCACACTCGGCGCGCCACTGCGGACGAGTCGGTATCAACAACGCACGCGCATCGATGTCGCCCAGGCCAACGGCAGCGTGACGTGGACGCGCGCCTTCGAACAGGGCGGCACATTCACCACCAGACTGCGCCTCGGCGGCAACCGCGAGCGCTATGCCTACCGCGAGCAGGGTCGGTCACCGGAGGGGCAACAGAACCTGGACGACCACACCAATGCGCGGCTGAGCGTGCGCGACCTCAACAGCACCGGAAAATACACGCTGCCATCCCGCGGGCGTCATGCGCTGCAGCTCGGTTGGGAAGGCAGCGAAGACCGTCGTGACGAGTCGCGGGTGCAGCACCTGCTGCCGGTCGGCGGGGAAGCGGAGTGGTTCAGTGACCTGGCCTTCGACGCCCGCATCCGGCGGCTGGCGCTCTATGCCCAGGACGACGTCACCCTCAGCGAGCGCTGGTCGGTCTATGCCGGGGCGCGTTGGGAGCAGATCGATACGCGTAGTGAAGGCAGCGGATTCAGCGGCATCCATCGGCGCGAGCAAATACTGTCGCCTGTGCTGCAGTCGCTCTGGAAAATCCCCGGCACCACGAGCGATCAGCTGCGCGTCGCGCTCACCCGCACCTACCGCTCGCCCACGCTGGCATCGCTGATCCCCCGTCCGTACACCTCCACCAACAACCGCCCGCTCAATCCCGACGAACGCGGCAACCCTGCGCTGCGCCCGGAGCTGGCGACCGGGCTGGACCTGTCCTACGAGACCTACGGCAAGGAAGGCGCGCAGCTGAGTGTGGGGGGCTATGTGCGACGGATCACGGACGTGATCCGCACCGAGACGCATCTGCAGGACGGGCGCTGGGTGGCCTCGCCGGTGAACGGCGGCACCGCGATGACCTGGGGCGTGGAGATGGATACCGCGTTGCGCCTGGCGCAGGTGATCGCCGCTGCGCCGGATGTAGCGCTCCGCTTCAATGCGACCGCCAACGATTCGCGCGTGGACGATGTGCCCGGTCCGGACAACCGCCTCGATGAGCAGGTGCGCTTCAGCAGCACGCTGGGCGCGGACTATCTGATCCGCACCGGCTGGACGGTCGGCGGCAGTTACACCTACCGGACCGGCGGTTCGGTGCAGGTCAGTCCCGGACAGTTCGAGACCAGCGCCTACGCACGCGAGCTGGACCTGTATTCGCTGTGGTCGCTGCGCGCAGGCAGCAAACTACGGCTGAGCCTCAACAACACGCTGCACCCGTCGCTGCACACCGGGCAATCGCGGATCAGCGACGAAGGCACCGAGCAGCTGCGGCGGCAACGCAGGGCTTCGCCGCTGCTGCGCCTCCAGCTCGAACTCCCTCTCTGATCAGCCCGGCTGGCGACTCGCCTCGCCTACCGCCGGCAGCGCACGCGCGCGGCCCGGCCTGCTCGGGAAGGCATGGCGCACGATCCGCCACATCACCTGGCCGAACTGGCGCGGCAGCGAACCGGTGTTGTAGTGCTGGCCGTAACGCGCGCAGATCTCCTTCACCTCGACCGCGACCGCGGCGTAGCGGTTGGCCGGGATATCCGGGTAGAAGTGATGTTCGATCTGGTGGCTGAGATTGCCCGACATGACGTTCATCAGCTTGCCGCCGGTCAGGTTGGACGAGCCGCGCAGCTGGCGCAGGTACCAGTGGCCGCGGCTTTCATCGCGCACGCATTCCTTCGGGAAGGTCTCCGCGTCCGCGGTGAAATGACCGCAGAAAATGATCACGTAGGTCCACACGTTGCGGATCAGGTTGGCCGCCACGTTGCCCAGCAGCACCGGCAGGAAGAACGGGCCGGCCAGCGCCGGGAACAGCAGGTAGTCCTTGAACATCTGCTTGCCCATCTTGCGGCCGACCGGGCGGAACTGCGTCCCCAGCTGGCGCAGCGTCATCTTGCCGGCGAACACGCGGCCCAGGCGCAGGTCCTGTATCGCGATGCCCCACTCGAACAGCAGCGCGAACACCACCGCGACCACCGGCTGCATCAGGTAGAACGGGCGCCAGCGCTGCTCGGGGAAGATGCGCAGCAGGCCATAGCCGATATCGTCGTCCAGCCCGCGCACATTGGTGTAGGTGTGATGGCGGAAGTTGTGGGTCTTGCGCCAGGCGTCGGCGGTGCCGACGATGTCCCATTCGTAGGTGCTGCCCTGCAGCTGCGGATCGCCCATCCAGTCGTACTGGCCGTGGATGACGTTGTGCGCCAGCTCCATGTTCTCCAGGATCTTGGACAGCGCCAGCATCACCACGCCGGCGATCCACGCCGGGATCAGCACGCTGTGCACGAACGCACCGAGGAACAGCAGCGCACGGCCGGCCACGCCGGTCCAGCGTACGGCGGCAACGACGCGGCGGATGTAGCGCGCGTCGCGCGCACCGAGCGTGGCCAGCTGGCGCGCGCGCAGTGCATCGAGTTCATCGCCGAAAGCCTGTAGTTCGGCCGGGGACAGCGCGCGGTTGTGCACGGAAGACATGGTCACAGCTCCAGGATCAGGTCGGTGCTGGCGCTGTTCACGCACAGCTTTACTTGCGTGGCCGGTTCGGCCGCGTGCTCGCCGGTCAGGGTGTGGCGGGTGACGCCGGACACCTTGCCGCAGACACAGGTATTGCAGATGCCCATGCGGCAGCCACTGGCCGGGCGCAGCCCTTCGGCTTCCAGCGCCTGCAGCAGCGAGGTGCCCCGCGGCAGGGAAAGTGTGCGGCCGCTGCGACGCAGCTCGACCTGCACGGTGCCCGTTTCCGCCGCCGGCAGGACGGGCGGGGTAAAGGCTTCGGACTGCAGCGAGGCGACACGGCCCTGCAGGCGGGCCTGGGCGGCGTCGACAAACCCGCCGGGGCCGCACACCAGGGTACGGGCACTGCCCAGGTCACCCAGCGCCTCGAACGCGAACGCATCCACGCGCGGGGCGGGCGCGGCCGGGTCGCGGGTCAGCGCGATATGCAGCGAGAACGAGGGATGCCGTGCGGCGAGCGCTGCCAGCTCCTCGGCGAAACACAGTTCCTCGCGGCGGCGCGCCCAGTACACCAGGTCCACCGGCGCCGACATGCCGGAGGCGTCGAGTTGGCGCAGCAGGGCGCGCATCGGGGTGATGCCGCTGCCGGCTGCCAGCAGCAACAGGCGCTCGCCGTGCGCTGCGGGCAGGGTCATCTCACCGAACGCCTGGCCGAGTTCGAACACGTCTCCGATCACCGCGGCCCGGGCCAGGTGCTGGCTGACAGCGCCGCCGGCGATCGCCTTGACGGTGATCGCCAGCCGGCCATCGGCCAGCGCGGTGGGGCTGTAGCTGCGCGACAGCCGACGGCCGTCGACCTCCACGCCCAGGGTGATGTGCTGGCCCGGCAGCAGGCCGCGGAAATGGCGGTTGGGTTTGAGCACCAGGGTGACGGCATCCGCGCTCTCGGCGGTGCGCGACACCAGCCGTGCCAACGGGCGACGCAGGGTCCACAGCGGATGCAGGCGGGTGCCCCAGAAGTCGAACAGCTCCTCGGAGACCCAGCGGCGGGGGCTGGCGGCGTGACGGCGGGCGGCGATGCGCGGGACGGTGCTCATGCTGCGCACTATACGGCCGAGCATACGACTGTGTATACAGCTGTATATAGTCGGGACGGGCTATGATTCAGGGACTTGACTCCCCTGCCCCCGATGACCTCCCCAGACCTGCCCCTGCCCGCCTCCGACGACGCCCATCCCGCGCGCAAAGCCTCGATCTCACGCGATGATCTGCTGGCCGCGGCATTGGCCCTGATCGGGCCGCACCGCAGCGTCTCCACGCTGAGCCTGCGCGAGGTCGCGCGTGAAGCCGGGATCGCCCCGAACTCGTTCTACCGTCAGTTCCGCGACATGGACGAGCTGACCGTAGCGCTGATCGACCTGGCCGGGCGTTCGCTGCGCACCATCATCGGCGAGGCCCGCCAGCGCGCGGCCTCCTCCGATCGCAGCGTGATCCGGCTGTCGGTGGAGACCTTCATGGAACAGCTGCGTGCCGACGACCGCCTGCTGCACGTGCTGCTGCGCGAGGGCACGGCCGGCTCGGATGCGTTCAAGCACGCCGTCGATCGCGAGCTGAATTATTTCGAAGACGAACTGCGGGTCGATCTGATCCGCCTGGCCGCCGCCGATGGTGCGCGGCTGCACGAGCCGGCCCTGGCCTCCAAGGCGATCACCCGCCTGGTGTTCGCGATGGGGGCGACCGCGGTCGACCTGCCGCCGGAGAAGGATCCGGAGCTGATCGAACAGCTGACCCAGATGCTGCGGATGATCATCACCGGCGCACGGACGCTGGCCGGCAGTCCGCCGCTGCGCTGATCCGCCCTCGCCTCGATATACGCGGGAACGTGCGCAGACGTACGAGGGATGCTGCAACCGGGTGGCAGAGAAGGCAAAACGAAATGGCGGCCCGGAGGCCGCCATCTCATTCTGCACTTCCCCTTCCCTCAACCGTCGCCCCCATGTGGGGATCGATCAGGACAGGGATGGATCAGCGGTACTGGCGCTCGCAGCGGCGCTCGACCACGCGGTCGCCATTCTTGGACTGCTGGTTGCCCTGGATCTGGCGCCCGGCGGCGCCACCTGCAACCGCACCGGCGACCGTGGCCAGTTTCTTGCCGTTGCCGCCGCCTACCTGGTTGCCCAAGAGACCGCCCACCACCGCGCCGGTCGCGGTGCCCGTGATGCGGTTGGGATCCTTGGAATTACGCTGGACCTCGACGTTATGGCAGACAACCTTGCTGCCGTCGTTGAAGCGGCGTCCTTCGTCCTTGGGGCCGTAAGTCTGTGCGCCGGCAACGGCCGACACCGCCAGCAAACTGCCCAGGCACAACACGCGGATGCTCGTCTTCATGGTCGATCCCTGTTTATGGAACATGGACCAAGTGTCTGCCTGCCGGTGCCAAGCCCGGGTGAATTCAGGTGGAGGCCGCGTCAAGGCCGTTACATTGGTTCAGGAGGCAGCCAGAGAGCGGATGACCGCTTACAGCCGCTCGCGGATCGTCTGGCGCAACGCCTCCAGATCCTTGGCGAACGCATCGATGCCGCTCGCCAGCTTCTCCGTCGCCATCGGGTCGGCTGCCAGATCCGCCGCAAACCGCGCGCCATCGATCGGCGTCACCTGGACGGATTCCGCCGCACCGGCCACCAGCCTGCGCGGCAGTTCGCCGTGATCCGCGTCCAGCTTCTCCAGCAGCTCCGGCGAGATCGTCAGGCGATCGCAGCCCGCCAGTGCCTCGATCTGCGCCGTCGAACGGAACGACGCGCCCATCACCACCGTCGGCGAGCCGCGGCGCTTGAACTCGGCATACACGCCGCGCACGAACACCACGCCCGGGTCCTCATCGATGCTGGCCGGCGCCTGGCCATTGGCTACATACCAGTCCAGGATGCGGCCAACGAAGGGCGAAATCAGGAACGCACCGGCCTCGCTACAGGCCAGCGCCTGGGTCGGGTTGAAGATCAGCGTCAGGTTGCAGTCGATCCCCTCGGCCTGCAGCTGGCGTGCCGCTTCCACGCCGGCCCAGGTCGCCGCGATCTTGATCAGCACCTTGCTGCGCGGCACGCCGGCCGCTTCGTACATCGCGATGAACTGGCGCGCCTTGGCCACCGTCGCCGCCGTATCGTGCGCCTGGTCCGCATCGACCTCGGTCGAGACCCGGCCCGGTACCAGCGTGCTGAGCAGCGTACCCACGCCCACGGTCAGCCGATCCGCCACCGCGTGCACGATGGTCTCGCGCTCACCGCCCTGCTCGCGGCCCCAGGCCAGCGCGCTGTCGATCAGATCGGCGTACACCGGCAGATCCAGCGCCTTCTTCACCAGGGTGGGATTGGTCGTGCAGTCGACCGGCTTCAAGCGCTTGATCGCTTCGTAATCGCCGGTATCGGCAACCACCACGGACAGATCGCGCAGCTGGGAGAGTTTGGACAGCGAAACGGTGCTCATTGCAACTCCTGGGACGAATCGGTGGAACCTGCGCGACGACGCAGCAGGCGGGATCAGGCGTGGGACTGGTGATGGACGGCGGTCACCCGCAGGCGCAGCTTGCGCCCACCCGGGGCCACCCAATCCATGGTCTGGCCGATCGACAGGCCCAGCAGGGCGGTACCCACCGGTGCCAGGATCGAGACCTTGCCCTGTTCAACATCGGCCTCACGCGGATAGACCAGCGTCAGAACGTGCTTTTCGTTCTGCAGCTCATCTTCGCACTCCACGCGCGAATGCATCATGACGGTGCCCTCGGGAACCTCGTCCGGCGCCACGACGGTCGCGCGGTTGAGCTCCTCGGCCAGGGCGATCCCGGCGGGCGTCTGGCTGACAGCGGGAGACTCGAGCATGGCGTCCAGGCGGTCCATGTCGTGGCTTGAAACGATGATCGAGGGGGGCAGTCCGCTGGAAGTGGACATGGTGTAGCTCCTTGCGTTTGTGGAAGACCCATGCAAAAAGGCGGCGCCTGCTGGCACCGCCTCGTTCTATTGTGCTGACAATCGTAGACGGATGCGACCCGTCCGGCGTATCGGCCGCGTCGGCCGGTTCAGGCAGGCTCAGCCGGCGCGTGGCAACGGCGTGGCGGCGGCCACCGGGACATCGGTGGACTCCAGCGCGAACAGGCCCTGCGGCAGCCGTTTGAACTGCTGGGCCAGCTGCTCCAGGAAGCCGGTCATCGCCGAACTGCGGCGCCATGCCATCGCGATGCGGCGGCTGGGGCGGTCATCGCCGCTGAAATCCAGCAGGCGGATGTTGTCCGAGCGGGGCACCGGCGGCTTGACCGAGAGCGTCGGCAGCAGGGTGATGCCCACATCGGCGGCCACCATCTGCCGCAGCGTTTCCAGGCTGGTCGCGCGGAACTCGGATTTCTCGTTGGCCCCGAACAGCCGGCACACCGCCAGCGCCTGGTCGCGCAGGCAGTGCCCGTCCTCGAGCAGCAGCAGCTTCTGCGACGACAGCTCCTGCACGTCCAGGTGCTGGCGGCGCGCCAGCGGGTGCTGCTGCGAGACCGCCAGCAGGAAGGGCTCTTCGAACAGGAATTCGGCATGCAGCTGGTCATCGTCCAGCGGCAACGCCAGCAGGGCGGCGTCCAGCTTGCCCTCGCGCAGGCGGGTCAGCAGCTCGTCGCTCTTTTCCTCGACCAGCAACAGCTCCAGCTGCGGGAAGCGCTCGCGGATGTTGGGGATCACATGCGGCAACAGGTACGGACCCAGCGTCGGGAAGATGCCGAGCCGGACCGTGCCGGCCTCGGGATCGCGACTGCGTCGCGCAGCTTCTTTCATCTGCTCCACTTCGGCCACGATCGTGCGTGCACGCGCGGCGGCCTCCACCCCGGCCGGGGTCAGCATGACTTTGCGCGGTGCGCGCTCCACCAGCGGCAGACCCAGCTCATCCTCGAGCTTGCGGATCTGGGTGGACAGGGTGGGTTGGCTGACGAAGCAGGCAGCGGCGGCCTTGCCGAAATGGCGATGGTCGGCCAGCGCCACCAGATATTTCAAATCACGTAGGTTCATTTCCTTGGACCTCTCACGGCAATGGACCGGGTGATGGCGTGGCTACCCAGCAGACAGACAAGGTTCCCGGCGAACCGGGAACCGGACGTTTCAGGCAGCTTCGGCGACAGCGCCGCTGCTCTTGGGAACGGAGGTGCGGATCAGGTGATCGAAGGCGCTCAGTGCCGCAGTGGAACCGGCGCCCATCGCGATGACGATCTGCTTGTACGGAACGGTTGTGCAATCACCTGCGGCGAAGACACCCGGCACGCTGGTCTGGCCGCGGTCGTCGATCAGGATCTCGCCACGCGGTGACAGGGCCACCGTGTCCTTCAACCATTCGGTATTCGGCAGAAGACCGATCTGCACGAAGATGCCTTCCAGTTCCACCCGGTGCGAGTCGCCCCCGACGCGGTCCTGGTAGACCAGGCCCGTCACCTTCTGGCCATCGCCCAGCACTTCCTGGGTGAGGGCGCTGGTGATGATGGTGACGTTGCCCAGACTGCGCAGCTTCTTCTGCAGCACTTCATCGGCCCGCAGTTTGTCATCAAATTCCAGAAGGGTCACATGCGTCACCAGACCCGCCAGATCGATCGCCGCTTCCACGCCGGAGTTGCCCCCGCCGATCACCGCGACACGCTTGCCCTTGAACAACGGACCGTCGCAATGCGGGCAGTACGCTACGCCCTTGTTGCGGTACTGGTCTTCGCCGGGCACGTTCATCTGGCGCCAGCGTGCGCCGGTGGACAGGATCACCGAACGCGACTTCAGCGACGCGCCGTTCTCCAGCTTGATCTCCACCAGACCATCTTCGCCTGCCGGCACCAGTGCGGTGGCGCGCTGCAGGTTCATGATGTCCACCTCGTACTCGCGCACATGCTGTTCCAGCGCCGCGGCCAGCTTCGGACCTTCGGTTTCCTTGACCGAGATGAAGTTCTCGATCGCCATCGTATCCAGCACCTGGCCACCGAAACGTTCGGCCGCCACACCGGTGCGGATGCCCTTGCGCGCGGCATAGATCGCCGCGGCCGCGCCGGCCGGACCGCCGCCCACCACCAGCACGTCGAACGGTGCCTTGGTGCTGAGCTTTTCGGCATCGCGCCTGGACGCACCGGTGTCCAGCTTGGCGACGATCTGCTCGAGCGTCATGCGGCCCTGGTCGAACACTTCACCGTTGAGGTACACGGTCGGCACGGACATGATCTGGCGCGCTTCGACCTCGGCCGGAAACAGCCCGCCATCGATCGCCACGTGCTGGATGCGCGGGTTCAGCACCGCTGCCAGGTTCAGCGCCTGGACCACGTCCGGGCAGTTCTGGCAGGACAGCGAGAAGTAGGTTTCGAAGCGGTACTCGCCCTCCAGGTTGCGCACCTGCTCGATCAGCTCGGCCGTGGCCTTGGAGGGGTGGCCGCCGACCTGCAGCAGTGCCAGCACCAGCGAGGTGAACTCATGGCCCATCGGCAGGCCCGCGAACGCCAGGTGGATGTCCTGGCCCGGCGTGGTCAGCGCGAACGAGGGCGTGCGCTCGCTGCTGTCGCGACGCACGTCCAGGCTGATCTGCGTCGACAGCGAGGTCAGCGTGTTCAGCAGCTCGAGCATCTCCTGCGACTTGGCGCCGTCATCCACGTGCGCCGTGATCTGGATCGGACGGGTGACACGTTCCAGATAGGTTTTCAGCTGGGACTGGAGGTTGGCATCCAACATCGAAAAACTCCTTGATTCAGGCAAGGGAACAGCGTCGACGAACCCCGCGGGTGCATCTGCGCGACATGGGGGTGAACCGAAACCGGCGCGTGGGGCACCGGCTTGGGTTCACCCCCACCCCCGGCGGGCGGGGATGGGGATGAGAAGCGGCTTAGATCTTGCCGACCAGGTCCAGCGACGGGGTCAGGGTCTTTTCGCCTTCCTTCCACTTCGCCGGGCACACCTGGTTCGGGTTGGCGGCGGTGAACTGGGCAGCCTTCAGCTTGCGCAGGGTCTCGGAGACGTCACGGGCGATCTCGTTGGAGTGGATCTCCAGGGTCTTGATCACGCCTTCCGGGTTGATGATGAAGGTGCCGCGCAGGGCCAGGCCTTCTTCCGGAATATGCACGCCGAAAGCGTTGGTCAGCTGGTGGGTCGGGTCGCCGACCAGCGGGAACTGCGCCTTGCCGACGGCCGGCGAGGTTTCGTGCCACACCTTGTGCGAGAAGTGCGTATCGGTGGTGACGATGTAGACCTCGGCACCGGCCTTCTGGAATTCGGCGTAATGATCGGCGGCGTCTTCGATCTCGGTCGGGCAGTTGAAGGTGAACGCGGCCGGCATGAAGATCAGCACGGACCAGTGACCCTTCAGGGTGGCGTCGGAGACCTTGATGAACTCGCCGTTCTGGTAGGCGTTGGCTTCAAACGGCTGGATCTGGGTGTTGATGAGCGACATCGTTGTTCCTCTTGGTGAAGGGGGTGGGTGAAGCGACCAACACAGGTTAGCGGCTCCGTTCCCATAAGGACAATCCATTGATTGCATCTATGCGATAGCCATAGACTATCAAAAGCAGCTGATCCTGCGATGAAGGGTGGCGGCGCTATCCGTCAGAACCGTTGCAGCGCAATGACCACGCCCGAACAGGCGGCGGGCGGTGCCATAGCTTCTGCATATCCGGGGACACGGCAACCTGAACGGTCGCGCGGCTCGGCTGGCCGGCACCCTCGGATTTCGTGGCGAAATCGATAGCGGCTACAAATCCATATATGAGTGTCGATGCGTGGATTCAATCGGTTGCCGGTCGCGGACAGCCCCGGCGCGGGGCCGGCCCCCAGGGCCCCGTGGACTACACTGCGCGCCCCACCGCTGTTCCGTCCCGCCATGACCGCCGCCGCCCCTGACATCCGCCAGCTGCTCGCCGATGCCGCCGCCCGCCTGCCCGGCGTGGAAGGCCGGCACGAAGCGGAACTGCTGTTGCTGCACGTCCTGGAGCGCGAGCGCAGCTGGCTGTTCGCGCACGCCACCGATCCGGTCGAGCCGGCGCATGCCGCGGCGTTCGAGGCCCTGCTCGCCAAGCGCGTGGCCGGCGCGCCGGTGGCCTACCTGCTGGGCCGCCGCGGTTTCTGGACCCTGGATCTGGAGGTCAGCCCGGCCACCCTGATCCCGCGCCCGGAGACCGAGCTGCTGGTCGAGCTGGCGCTGGCGCGGTTGCCGGAGAACCGCCCGCTGCGGATCGCGGATCTGGGCACCGGCAGCGGCGCAATCGCCTTGGCGCTGGCCAGCGAGCGGCCGCAGGCCACTGTCATCGCCACCGACTTCAGCGAGGCCGCATTGGCGGTCGCGGCGCGCAACGCGCAGCGTCACGCGCTGGGCAACGTCAGCTTCCGGCAAGGCGCGTGGTATGCCCCGCTGGCCGGTGAGCGGTTCGATCTGATCGCGACCAACCCGCCGTATATCGCCAGCGACGACCCGCACCTGGTGCAGGGTGACCTGCGTTTCGAGCCGGCCACCGCGCTGGCCTCCGGCCTTGATGGGCTGGACGACATCCGGCTGATCATCGCCGGTGCGGCAGCGCACCTGCTTCCCGGCGGTTGGCTGCTGATCGAACACGGCTGGGACCAGGGCGCGGCGATCCGCGCGCTGCTGCGGGACGCCGGTTTCCAGTCGGTCGCCACGGAGCGCGATCTGGAACAGCGCGACCGGGTGAGCCTGGGCTGTCTGCCGGCCTGACCGCGTGCCGTCCCTGCGGTGACCCCGAGGCTAGAATGACCTGTCCACCGGGCCGCCGCGCAGCGTGATGCGGCGACTGTCATTCCACATGGAGTTCCTGTCATGCGTACGCTGTATCCCGCCATCACCCCTTACGACGTCGGCACCCTGAAGGTCGATGACCGCCACACGCTGTACTTCGAGCAGTGCGGCAATCCCGACGGCAAGCCGGTGGTGATGCTGCACGGTGGCCCGGGCGGCGGCTGCAGCGACAAAATGCGCCAGTTCCACGACCCGGCCAAGTACCGGATCATCCTGTTCGACCAGCGCGGTGCCGGCCGTTCCACGCCGCATGCGGACCTGGTCGACAACACCACCTGGGACCTGGTCGCCGATATCGAAACACTGCGCGAGCACCTCAAGGTGGATCGCTGGCAGGTCTTCGGCGGCAGCTGGGGCTCGACCCTGGCGCTGGCCTATGCCCAGACCCGACCGCAGCGCGTGACCGAGCTGGTCCTGCGCGGCATCTTCATGCTGCGCCGCTGGGAGCTGGAATGGTTCTACCAGGAAGGCGCCAACCGCCTGTTCCCGGATGCGTGGGAGCACTACCTCGAGCCGATCCCGGCCGTGGAGCGCCACGACCTGATCTCCGCCTTCCACCGCCGCCTGACCAGCGACGATGAAGCCACCCGCCTGGCCGCGGCCAAGGCGTGGAGCGTGTGGGAAGGCGCAACCAGCTTCCTGCACGTGGACGATGACTTCGTGAACAGCCACCAGGATCCGCAGTTCGCGTTGGCCTTCGCCCGCATCGAGAACCATTACTTCGTCAACGGCGGTTTCTTCGAGGTGGAAGAACAGCTGCTGCGCGACGCGCACCGCATCGCCGATATTCCGGGCGTGATCGTGCACGGCCGCTACGACGTGGTCTGCCCGCTGCAGAGTGCGTGGGAACTGCACAAGGCGTGGCCGAAATCGACGCTGGAGATCAGCCCGGCGTCGGGTCACTCCGCGTTCGAAGCCGAGAATGTCGACGCGCTGGTGCGTGCGACGGATCGCTTCGCGGGTTGATGGTGGTGTGCCGACCAACGGTCGCCACCTACCGGGCTGCCCCGTGCGTCGCCCGGCCGATCACGACCGTTGGTCGTGATCCGGCGGGTTACCAATCACCGCCCAACAACGCCTCCGCCAACACCTGCAGCTTCGGCGAGGCCTGCCGCGAGGGCGGGTATACCAGCGACAGCACCCGGCTGCGCCCCTCGAACGGTTGCAGCACCCGCTGCAGCCGGCCGTCGGCGAGCGCATCGGCCACCGCGAAATCCATCACCTGCACGATGCCGATCCCGGCAAGCGCGCCTTCCACCAGCGGGTCGCCGCTGTCGAACACCATCCGCGCCGGCGGGGTGAACTCGCGCAGCTGACCGTCGGCCTCGCGGAACTGCCAGTCCACCAACCGCCCGCTGCGCAGATTGCGCACCGCCAGGCAGGCGTGATCGTGCAGTGCATCGACGCTGGCGGGTTCTCCGTGCCGCGCGATATAGGCCGGCGAGGCGACCGTGACCCAGTTCAACGGGCGCAGGGGCCGCGCCACCATGCGCACATCGCTGATCGGCCCGGTGCGCAGCGCCGCATCGAAACCTTCCTCGACCAGATCGACCAGCCGGTCATTGAGCACCAGCTCGAACTGCAGCTGGGGATGGGCGGCCATCAGTTGCCCCGCCAAGGGCACCAGCACCTTGCGCCCGAACATTGACGGCGCGGTCAGCTTCAACACGCCCGACGGCGTGGACGGCCGATCGCCCAGGCGCCGCTCGGCATCCTCCAGCCCGCTCAGCAGCGGCGCGCAATGTTCGACGAACTGGCGGCCATCCGGGGTCAGGCTGACGTTGCGCGTATTGCGGTGGAGCAGGCGCACACCGAGCGCGCTTTCCAGCCGCCCGATCGCCCGCGACAGCCCGGACTGGCTGATCCCCAGCTGGCCGGCGGCGACCGTGAAGCTGCGCGCTTCGGCCACCTGCACCAGCATGCGCACGGCGTTGAGGTCCATCGCTCCTCCGATTCATGCGGATATACATGACAGATATCGAAGTATCCGGGTTTATTTATGCAGCGTCATCAATGAGACTGCCCACCTTCTTACGTCCCACCGAGTCGGCATGACCTCCCCCCTGTCTCCCGCTGGCGCCCCGGCGCTGGCGTTCCCCCGCCTGGCCCTGGCCCTGCTCGCCACCGCCCAGCTGATCATTGCGCTGGATTCCACGATCATCTTCGTCGCCCTGCACGAGATGGGCGCGCAGCTGCACATCAATGCCCAGCAGCTGCAGTGGATCGTCAGCGGTTACACGGTGGCGTTCGGCGGCTGCCTGCTGCTCGGCGGTCGCGCGGCCGATCTGCTGGGGCGCCGCCGGATCTATCGGCTGGGCATGGCGCTGTTCGCGCTGGCCTCGCTGGTCGGCGGCTTCAGCAACAGCGCCTGGCTGCTGATCGCCGCCCGCGCGGTACAGGGCATCGGTGCGGCATTGCTGTTCCCGGCCACGCTGGCGCTGATCAATACCCTCTACGCCGAAGGCGCGCCGCGCAACCGCGCGCTGGCGATCTGGTCGATGGCCAGCGCCGGCGGCCTGGCCCTGGGCACGTTGCTCGGTGGCGTGCTGACCCAGAGCTTCGGCTGGGCCTCGGTGCTGCTGGTGATCGTGCCGTTCGCCGGCGGCTGCGCGCTGCTCGGTGGCTGGTGGCTGCCGCGCGACCCCGCGCCGCTGGCCGGCCGCTCGTTCGATCTGGCCGGCTGTATGACGGTGACCGTCGGCGGCAGCCTGCTGGTGACCACGCTGGTGCAGGGCCCGGAGTGGGGCTGGCTGGCGCCACGCACGCTGATCTGCCTGGTCGTGTCGGCCGTGATGCTGGCGGCCTTCGTGCAGATCGAACGCCGCAGCCGCGACCCGCTGATGCAGTTCGCGCTGCTGCGCCTGCGCAGCCTGCGTGCGGCGATGCTGCTGACGATGCTGTTCATGAGCAGCTACGGCGTGCAGTACTACTTCCTGGCGCTGTACTACCAGGATGGCTATGGCTGGAGCGCGCTGCAGGCGGGCCTGGCGTTCCTGCCACCGACCCTGGTGTGCACGTTCGGCATCCGCATCGCCGAGCGCATGCTCGCCCGGCGTTCGCCGCGCCAGGTGCTGACGGTTGGCATGCTGGCCGGCGCGGTCGGCATCGCCGCGGTCGCCGTCGCGCTGCCCCATGGCGCGACCTACTGGGCGCTGCTACCGGGCATCGTGGTGCTCAGCCTGGGCCAGGGCATCACCTGGACCTCGATGTGGATCGTGGCCGGGCAGGGCGTGCCGGCCGCGCAGCAGGGCGTGGCCTCCGGCATGGCCGCCACGGCACAGCAGATCGGTGGCGCGCTGGGCCTGGCGCTGCTGGTAATGGTGGCCAATGCCGGTCGTGGCAGCGCGGGTGCCAGCAGTGACGCGGCCCTGCAGGGCATGATCCACGCGCAGTACGGCGCGGCGCTGTTCGCGCTGCTGGGCGTGGGCGTCGCGCTGTGGCTGCGGCCGCAGGAAGATGCCGCGACGCCGGCGCCGACGCCGGTGTGCGCGGGTGAAGGATAAGCCGATGACCGACCTTCTTGCCTTGGGCCAGGCACTTGAGGCCATCGCGGGATGCAGCAACGATCGTGACGTGTGGGACCGGTATGGCTGGGTCTACGCAACCGACGGCGACGAACGTGATGCCCGGTTCTGGTTGTCCGACCATGACGCTGAGCATGACGAGCCCAGCGTTGAGGCCTTCGCCGCCCAGCATGCGCTGAGCACGTACCTGGAGGCCGCCACCTTCGCCGATGTGCTGGACGTGCAGAAGCGCCAGCGTCCGTTGTCCACGCTGGACGACTACGCGCAGGCGCTGGCGTACTACAGCGAGTACGACGCGTTCCTGCAGGTGGCGGGCATCGATGAGGCCCTGGGCGAGGCGACGGCCGAGGCACGACAGGCCGCGCGTGCGCTGGGCGTGGGGCGCGGGATTTTCGCCGCGTTCGACGTGGCGCTGGTGCAGTGCCCGGCATCGAAGGTGAAGGACGCTGCCCGCATCGTTGCAGCGGTGCTGGATGTCCCGGTGGGCCGGGCGTTGGCGTTGTGCCGTGACCTGCCTGTGGAACTCGGTCGTGACCTGGAGCGCCCGCGTGCCGCTGCGATTGTGGCTGACTTCCAGGCGGTCGGCATCACGCTGGAGATGCGGGGATACCGCGCGTTTCCGTGGATGGAGGCGCCTGCGCTGGGCTGATGTCCGGGTGCCGGCCAGCGGCCGGCACTACCCGGGGTGAACGCGTGTCATGCAGGCGGCAACGCGACCAGCTGCGGCTGCAG
Source organism: Stenotrophomonas sp. TWI1149 (assembly GCF_039673155.1). NCBI lineage: Bacteria > Pseudomonadati > Pseudomonadota > Gammaproteobacteria > Lysobacterales > Lysobacteraceae > Stenotrophomonas > Stenotrophomonas sp. TWI1149. The sequence goes on along the minus strand of NZ_JBDJLB010000001.1, from coordinate 341,233 downwards.
GGCGGTGAAGATGCGCGCCAGGCGCTGCGCCCAGGCCTGCTGGCCGGCGGCATCGGCAATCAGGTCCTGGCGGATTTCCAGCTCCACGTGCAGCAGCCCGCGGCCTTCGCCATGCACCGGCACGGCATAGTCGCTGGTGCTGCTGACCGCGTAGGGCTGGTTGTCGCCCACCACCAGGTCGCCTTCATCGCGCAGCGCATCCAGCAGGCGATGTGCGAACCGCGTGTCGCGGTGGTACAGCACGCCGGCATGCCACGGCCGCTCGGCGTCATTCATGACAGGGGTGAAGCTGTGCATCATCACCAGCAACGTCGGCCGGGCCTGCGCCTGGCGCGTGTCCAGCTCGGCATCGATGCGCGCATGGTAGGGCGCATGGATCGCCGCGACGCGCTGTTGCCGCTGCAGCGCCGACAGGCCCTGGTTGCCGGGCACCACGGTGAGGTCGCTGACCGCCGGCATCAGCGTGGGGGAGGCCAACGGCCGGTTGCAGTCGATCACCAGCCGCGAGTACGTCTGCGTGATCGCCCAGGCATCCAGCAGGCGCGCCAGTTCCACGGTGACCCCTGCGATACCGATGTCCCAGCCGATGTGGCGGTCCAGTTCGGCCTGCGGCAGGCCGAGCCCGGCCAGTGACGCCGGCACCTGCTGCCCGGCATGGTCGGCGATCAGCAGGAACGGTGAGTGGCCCTGCGCCTGGTGCACGGTGAACGGCGCCGGATCGGCCGGCCCCAGCAGGGCCGTGGCGGTGTCCGGATGGGCGAACGAATCAGCCACGCGGGGTGCCGTCCAGGTGATGTTCGATCATCCACAGGCCGGCCCACAGCTTGGCATCCAGCTCGTAACCCTGGCCCATCTTCTCGACCAGCCATGCCGCGGCGCGGGCGCGCGGAATCTCGTGCACGGTGATGTCTTCGCTGGCATCGCCACCGCCCTCACCCACCTTGCGCAGGCCGGTGGCGCGCACGAAGGCGATCTTCTCGCTGCTCGCACCGGAGGAGGTCGGGCCGATCATCAGCACCTCGGCGTGCTCGGCGGTCCAGCCGGTTTCTTCCTCCAGCTCGCGCACGGCGGAAACCTCGATCGACTCGCCGGCATCGATGTCGCCGACCAGCCCGGCCGGCATCTCGATGGTCCTGGCCTGCAGCGGGATGCGGAACTGTTCGACGAACAGCACGGTGTCTGCCGGGGTGACCGCGATGATGATCGCGGCCAGGCCGCCGGCGTGGGTGCGCTCGCTGTACTCCCAGGTGCCGCGCACGACCATGCGCTGGTACTTGCCTTCAAACACAACCTTCGGGTCTTGCGTAGTAGGGCTCATGCGAACTCGCTGGCAACGGAAGAGGAATCGGACAGGCCGGCGGCGGTGAACAGGCGGCGACGGGTCAACGGCCCGAACCGCAGTGCATCGCACAGGCCCTGCAGCATCTGCGCGTCGGCCACGCCGCGGCTGAAATCAACGGCAGCACCCTCCAGCGGGGCATCCAGCGCGATGGTGGTCAGCTGGCGCCACAGCAGCGCATGCTCGCGCTGTTCGCGCAGCCGCACCGCCATCTGCGCCGCACCGCGCAGGCGCAGGAAGGGCACTTCGTCCAGGCGCTCATACAACACGTCCATGCTGCCGAAATGCGCCAACAGAACGGCGGCCGATTTGGCGCCCACGCCGGTCACGCCCGGGATGTTGTCGACCGCATCGCCGCACAGCGCCAGGTAGTCGGCGATCTGGTGCGCATGCACGCCGTGGCGGGCTTTGACACCGGCCATGCCCCAGCGCTGGTTGCGCGCGTAATCCCACTGCTCGTCATGCTCGAACAGCAGCTGCGAGAGGTCCTTGTCGGCGGAGATGATCACCCCGCGCATGCCGGCGTCGCGGCGCGCGTGCAGGGCGCTGCCGATCAGGTCGTCGGCTTCGTATTCGTGGTGGGCCAGCACCGCCAGGCCGAGCGCGGTGCACAGCGCCTTGCAGTGCGCGAACTGGCGGCGCAGCGCTTCCGGCGCGGGATCGCGGTTGGCCTTGTAGGCGGCATAGATGCGGTGGCGGAAGCAGCTGTCCAGCGCTTCATCGAACGCGATGGCGATGTTCGCCGGCCGCTCGCGCTCGAGCAGGTCGAGCAGGAAGCGCGCGAAGCCGTGCACGGCATTGGTCGGCCAGCCCTGCTGGTCCTGGAACTCATCCGGCATCGAATGCCAGGCGCGGAACACGTACAGGCTGGCATCGACCAGGTACAACGGCGCACGCAGCGGCGGCGGGGCCATGCCGGGGCCGGCAGCAAGGGCGGACATCTCAGCCCTCCCAGTCCTGCAGCAGCGCGGCGGGATCCGGGCGCTCGCGCTCGGGAACCGCGGTCTTCGGTGTGCCGATGTGGATGAAGCCGGCGATCTGCTCGTCCTCGGCCAGGCCGAGGTGGGCGTGCACGGCGGGGTCGAAGGCCATCCAGGCGGTCAGCCACTGGGCGCCGAAGCCCAGCGCCTGCGCGGCCTGCAGCAGGGCGAAGCAGACGCAGCCGGCGGTCATCAGCTGTTCGGCCTCCGGCACCTTGGGGTTCGGGCGCGGGCTGGCGATGACGGTGATGACCAGCGGGGCATGGGAGAAACGCTGGCGGTCCTTGTCCAGCTGGGCCGGCGACACCTGGGGGTCGCGCTGGACGGCGCGCGCGGCCAGGAACGTGCCCAGACTGTGACGCGCATCGCCGGCGATCCGCAGGAAGCGGTAGGGCACCAGCTTGCCGTGGTCGGGCACGCGCACGGCCGAGGCCAGCATCCGCAGCAGGGTCGCCGGGTCGGGGCCTGGCTCGCCGAGTTGCTTGGCGGGGACCGAACGGCGGGCGTCCAGGGCATGCAGCGCGGGGGGAACGGACATGGGCTCTCGATCTGGCTTCACGGTGCCCCGATTATAGTCGCGACCGTTTGTGACACGGTCCTGGGTATCTCGGTGCAATTTGCGACAAAGCGTGATGAACATCACCTAATCAGCGGACTTCCTTCACGTGGCTGTACTCGCTTCCCGGGCCTGCTGCGCTTACGATACAAAGCCTGCCGGGCCACCGGTAACGAGGTTTAAAGTGTCGACTGTTTCACTGTCTCTGACCGGTCGGCCGGCCTACCATCCGAACGTGGGCGCATGGGGTGCGCCGGCGATCGTTGTTTCCATGCTGTACTCAGTGCCTGCGAGGGTGGGGAGCCTTTTCGCATGATTGCCACGCCCAATGTAGGGGGGCACCCGGGCCGTGACCCGGCGTTGTTGAAGATGGCCCGCGAGGCCGTGCTGCCGGGGCTGGTCGAGTCGTTCTCGACGGTGCTGGCGCGCTTCGATGATGTGCTGTTCGACCGTGCCGGCACCGCCGGCGCGTCGCAGTTGCTGTTCCTGGATGGCATGCGCGAACTGCGCCGCCGCCGGGAGGACATCGTGTCCGGCTTCCGCGCCCACCTGGCCCAGGCCTGGGACGCGCTGGAGCGGGGCGAGCCGCTGTCGGCCGAGGCCACCCTGGCCGGCCAGATCGAGGACGGGCTGAGCCTGGTGCCCGAACACGTGCTGGAATCCCGGCTGGCGGTGCGCAACTTCGCCACCGTGCTGCTGCGCGACTTCAAGCCGGTGCTGTCGCGGCTGGACCGCCGCCTGGGCGTGATCGCCGGCGGCCTGGAACTGCAGGCCGATACCAACCCGATCAGCCCCGAGCACCTCGGCGTGGCCATCCATGAGGCCTTCGCCGACTGTGAACTGGCCCCGGAAGTGCGGCTGGTGCTGATCAAACTGTGCGAGCGCGACCTGCAGCAGCCGATCGGCAAGCGGTACGACTATCTGGACGAACAACTGGCCGCGGCCGGCGTGATGCCGCAGATGGCCGCGCGTCGGCCTGCGCCGCGCGCACCGTCGCCGCCACAGCGCGATGACCGCGACGCCTTCGATGGGTTCGAGACCGAGGCCGGGCTGGGCGCGGCGGGCGACGAGGGGCAGGCACCGGCCTGGGCCCGTCGTTTCGCCGACCGCTGGGCCGAGAGCCGTGGCCGCCTCCAGGGTAGCGGAGGCGCGCAGGCCGCGCAGGACGCGCATGGCGAGGGCGGTGAGAGCCTTGGCGGCAACCAGGGCATGCTGCTCGATGCCCTGCATGAACTCCTGCAGCAGACCCGTCACGTGCGCGAGGACGCCACCTCGGCGGCCAGCGTCGCGGTGGGCCAGCAGCGCCCGTTGAGCCAGCGCGAGATGATGTCGGTGCTCTCGCTGCTGCAGGCCACGCCGAGCGCGACCCTGCGCGCGGCGATCGGCGAGGACGGCGAATCGCTGGCGCAACGCCTGAAGAGTGAAGTGCTGTCCGGCGCGACCCGGCTCGGGGTCGATCCCGCGCAGGCGCGGCTGGACCCCCAGGACGAGGATGCGATCGACCTGGTCGGCATGCTGTTCGACGTGATGCTCGACGAGCGCGACCTGGAGGGCCGCTCGCGTGAGCTGATCGGCCGGCTGGTGGTGCCCTTCGTCAAGGTCGCCATGCTCGATCGCCGCATGTTCGTGCAGAAGACCCACCCGGCGCGCAAGCTGCTCAACTCGCTGGCCGAGGCCTGCGAAGGCAATACCGGCGAGAGCCAGGCCGAGCGCGTGCTGATGGGCAAGGTCGAGGAAATCATCGAGCGCCTGGTCGCCGAGTTCAACGAGAACCTGGCGATCTTCCTGACCCTGGAAGAAGAATTCCGCGATTTCCTGACCCAGCACCGGCGCCGGATCGAGATCGCCGAGCGGCGTGCCGCCGAAACCCAGCGCGGTCAGGAAAAGCTCGAAATGGCCCGCCAGCGCGCCAGTGCCGAACTGGACCGCCGCATCGGCGATACCACCTTGCCGCAGGCGATCGGTGAGTTCCTGCGCCAGCCGTGGCAGCACCATCTGACCCTGACCGTGCTGCGCGAAGGCGAAGACGGGGCGTCGGTCGGCGAGGCACTGAGCCTGGCCGATGGCATGCTGGAAGAAGTAGCCGAGGCGCGCCGCCATATCGTCGGCAAGCCTTGGCTGCAGGCCTGGCATCCGGCGCTGCGCAAGGTGTTTGCCAGTGTCGGCGTACATGCCGATGCGGCGACCAGCGCCATCGATGCGCTGCACGACACCCTGCAGGGTATCGCCGAATCGCGCCCCGAGCTGGAACGCGCGCTGCCCGAACTGCCGCAGGTGGCGCTGCCGTCGCCGCCGACGCAGGAATCGGCGGCGGTCGAGCTGGGCAGCAAGGTTGATGTCAGCGATTTCGACAATGCCGATGCCGACCGCTTCCGCGGCCTGGAGATCGGCACCTGGCTGGATTTCGTCGACAAGGACGGCAAGGTCCAGGCCGGCAAGCTGTCCTGGGTGAGCCCGATTTCCCAGCGCCTGCTGTTCGTCAACCGGCGCGGGGTGCGCTTCTGCGTGGCCTCGCCGGAAGAACTGGCGGTGATGGTGCGCCTGGGTCGCCTGCGGGCGCATATCGACGATGGCGCGTTCGACAGCGCCATGCAGGGCGTGATCGATCGGCTGGATACCAGGAACGCCACCGTGCATTGAGCCCCCGGGCCACGCTGGCCCGGCGATCAGGTTACGATCAGCCCACAATCCGCTGATCGTCGGGGACAGGCATGGCTGTCGAGGTGTTGGTGGTAAAGGAACATGCGCCGGGGGAACGGCGCGTGGCAATGACGCCGGAAACGGCGCGCAAGCTGATCGCGCTCGGCGCGGGCGTGTCGTTCGAGCCAAATGCCGGGTTGGCTGCCGGCTTCCCCGATGCGGTGTATCAGGAGGTGGGTGCGCAGCCCGCCGATGACACCCGCCTGGGCCAGGCCGACATCGTGCTGTGCGTGCAGCCACCGTCCAACGACCGCCTTGCGCGGTTGAAATCCGGCGCCAGCCTGATCGGCATGCTGCACCCGCAGGCCGATGCCGAGCGGGCTGGCCTGATCCAGTCGCGCGGCCTGCAGGCGTTTCCGCTGGAACGCTTGCCGCGCACTACGCGGGCGCAATCGATGGACGTGCTCAGTTCGCAGGCCGGCATGGCCGGTTATAAAGCCACGTTGATCGCCGCCCAGCGCGCGCCGCGCTTCTTCCCGATGCTCACCACCGCTGCCGGCACGATCCGTCCCTCCAAGGTGCTGGTGGTCGGCGCCGGCGTGGCGGGCCTGCAGGCGATCGCCACGGCGCGTCGCTTGGGCGCGCAGGTGGAAGGCTTCGATGTGCGCCCGGAAACCCGCGAGCAGATCGAATCGCTGGGCGGCAAGTTCCTCGACCTGGGCGTCAGCGCGGTCGGCGAAGGTGGCTATGCGAGGCCGTTGACCGATGAAGAACGTGCCGAGCAGCAGCGTCGCCTCGGCGAGCATCTGCGTACGGTGGATGTGGTCATCTGTACCGCCGCCGTGCCGGGGCGGCCGGCGCCGAAGATCGTCAGCACCGCCATGGCGCGTGGCATGAAGCCGGGCAGCGTGATTGTCGACCTCGCCGCGGAAACCGGCGGCAATTGCGAGGCCACGCAACCGGGCGAGGTGGTGGACCTGGACGGCGTGCTCATCGATGGCCCGCTCAACCTGGCCAGCCAAGGCGCGGTGCATGCCAGCGAGATGTACGCCCGCAACGTCTACAACTTCGTCGCCCTGTTCCTGAAAGAGGGTGCCGTCACCTTCGACTGGGACGACGAACTGCTCGCGAAAACCCGCTGGGTCGCCGCCTGAAAAAACGGGGACGGAGGTAGTTAATAATCCCCTCCGTCCCCGTTAATTGCCGCCTGAAAAAACGCTCAGCGCTTGGGCGGCGGGGCGGGGTTCGCCTTGAGCCAGGCCTTGCGTTCGTCCGGGGTCATCCGCGCCCAGCGGTCGCGCAGGTCCTGGCGCTGTTCCGGGGTCATGCTGCGCATCTGACCGAACAGTGCGCGCGCCTGCTCGCGCTGCTCCGGCGTCATGTTCTCGAAACGGTGCCGGCCCCGGTGCGCCTGCGCGCGCTGTTCCGGGGGCATGCTCAGCCAGCGCTGGCCGTGCTGCAGCATGCGCTCGCGCTGCGGCGCCGGCGCGTCGTTCCAGCGGTCACGCACGGGCGCGATCAACGCCTCGCGCTGCTGCGGGCTGAGTTTGTCCCAGTCCGGCAGCGGGGCGGTCTGGGCCCAGCCGGCCGCACTCAGCGTCAGCAACACCAGCCCCAGGGGCAGTCGCAGTTTCATCATCACTCCATTGCCAGGTCGGTACTGCCCAGCCACACATACAGATCGGGATTCTCGTCGAGGACATCGCTGCCGTCATCGGCCGCGCTCGCCACGACCGCTGGCGGCGGGGCGGTCGATTCGCCGAGGAGGAAACTGTAGCCCAACGCGAGCGCGACCACCGCCGAACAGGCGGTGGCCATCCACCAGGAGGGGTCATGCCGCCTGGCCGGTGAGGCGGCATGACGCGCGCCGCGCAGCCGCGCCAGCGTAACCGGCGAGAGGGTATCCAGCGCCTGCGCATGCAGCTGCCGCAGGGCGGCATCGTCATGCATCGAAGGGGGTAGGGGGCGGTTCACAGGGCGATCTCCAGAGACTGCTGCAGCGCCTGGCGGGCGCGCGAAAGATGGGTTTTGACCGCGCCTTCGCTGCAGCCCATGGCCTTGGCCGTGGTGGCGCCGTCCAGGTCCTGCAGCACGCGCAGGGTGAAGGCCTCGCGCTGGCGGGCGGGCAGCTCCCGCAGCGCCTGCACCAGCTGCGCGTACTGGTCGCGCTGCTCATGGGCCTGGGCCGGGCCGGGCGCGTGGTCGGCCCAGTCGATGTCATGCTCGCCGCCGGTATCGTCGCTGCTGCGCCAGAACTTCAGGCGGAATCCGCGGCGGCGCTGCAGGTCGACCACGCGGCGGCGCAGGATGCTCCAGAACAGTGGCGCCCACTCGGCGGCGGGTCTGTCGCGGTAACCGAGCATCTTCAACATGCTGTCCTGCACCGCATCCAGCGCGTCGTCGCGCTGGCGCAGGCCGGCCTCGGCGAAACGGAACGCGCGCGGGCCGATCCCGGCCAGGAACGCATCCAGCGACACCGCCAGCGCCACCTCGGGCGTGGCAGGCAGGTCGGCATCCGTCGACGGTAGGGGAGAGCTCACCAGCACAGGGTAGCGTTCCGGCAGGGGGATACCGTGAGAACGCGCCAGGGCGGCTGCGGTTGACCGGCCTGCCCGATTGGTTCAGCGCATGGTTATGATGCAGGGGACGGGATGACCGCCTGGGAGAGTGACTGCAATGAGCGACGGGTTCGTGGCGTTGTACATCTTCATGCTGGCCGCCATTGCCGGCCACGTGATCATTTCACGGGTGCCGGTGATCCTGCATACCCCTTTGATGTCCGGCTCCAACTTCATCCACGGCATCGTGCTGATCGGCGCGATGGTGGTGCTGGGGCACGCACAGACCCCGCTGGAGAAGATCATCGGCTTCATCGCGGTGGTGCTCGGCGCGGGCAACGCGGCCGGCGGCTACGTGGTGACCGAACGCATGCTCGACATGTTCAAGCCCAGCGCCAAGCGCGACGCCGGGGAGAAGACGCCTTGAACGTGACTACCGCGCAACTGCTGCAGTGGCTGGTCCAGGTGAGCTATCTGGTCGCCGCGACCCTGTTCCTGCTTGGCCTGCAGCGCATGGCCTCGCCGATGACCGCGCGCAGCGGCATCCGCTGGGCCGGCCTGGGCATGCTGATCGCCACGGTGGCGACGTTCTTCCTGCCCGAACTGCACAACATCCCGCTGATCCTGGCGGCGGTGGCGATCGGCACCGGCGTGGCGTGGTGGTCGGCCAAGCGCGTGGCGATCACCGACATGCCGCAGATGGTGGCGCTCTACAACGGCATGGGCGGTGGCTCGGCGGCGGCGATCGGCGCGGTCGAACTGCTGCGCTTCTCGTTCCTGGCCAACCGCGATACCACCCATTGGAGCGAGCAGGCGCTGGCTGATCTCGCCGCGCGCCAGCCGTCGGCCACCGTGCTGGCGCTGGCCGTGATTGGTTCGGCGATCGGCGCGGTCTCGCTGTCCGGCTCGATCATCGCCTGGGCCAAACTCGATGGTCGGCTCGACCGCCGCGTGACCTTCCCGGGGCAGCAGGTGTTCAACCTGCTGGTCGCGCTGGCGATGGTGGTGCTGGGCATCTGGGCGGCGGTGACGCTGAGCCCGGTGGCGATCATCAGCTTCTTCGTGGTCGCGCTCGCACTCGGTGTGCTGATGACGCTGCCGATCGGTGGCGCCGACATGCCGGTGGTGATCTCGCTGTACAACGCGTTCACCGGCCTGGCCGTGGCCTTCGAGGGCTACGTGCTCGGCAACGAGGCGCTGATCATCGCCGGCATGATGGTCGGCGCGGCCGGCATCCTGCTGACCCGCCTGATGGCCAAGGCGATGAACCGCCCGATCAGCGGCGTGCTGTTCTCCAACTTCGGCGGCGGCGGGGTCGCGCAGGAAATCAGTGGCGCGCAGAAGCCGATCGAGGCCAGCGATGTCGCCGCGATGCTGGCCTTCGCCGAGCGCGTGGTGATCGTGCCCGGCTACGGCATGGCGGTGGCCCAGGCACAGCACAAGGTATGGGAGCTGGCGCAGCGCCTGATCGATCGCGGCATCAAGGTGAAGTTCGCGATCCACCCGGTCGCCGGGCGCATGCCGGGGCACATGAACGTGCTGCTGGCCGAAGCGGGCGTGCCCTACGACCTGATCGCCGACATGGACGACATCAACCCAGAGTTCCCGAACACCGACGTGGTGCTGGTGATCGGCGCCAATGACGTGGTCAATCCGGTCGCGCGCACCGACCCGGCCAGCCCGATCTACGGGATGCCGATCCTGGACGTGGTCAACGCCCGCAACGTGGTGGTGATCAAGCGCGGCAAGGGCACCGGCTTTGCCGGCATCGAGAATGCGCTGTTCTACGCCGACAACGCCCGGATGCTGTACGGCGATGGTGCCGGTGCGGCGAGCGCGCTGGTGAGCGAACTGAAGGCGCTCGACGGCGGGCATTGAGGCGGATGCAAGGGTCACGACCAACGGTCGTGACCTGCCGGCGTCCGTGCGCGGTCATCCGGTCATCGGTAGCCCACGACCGTTGGTCGTGGGGCGATTACCTCGCCACCCACCAGCCCACGACCAGCGCCACGCCCAGCCACAGCCATTCGACCGCGCCGTTGGCCAGGCCGCTCAGGGTCCAAGCCAGATAGGGCCCCATGCGCAACGCTGATTCCCACGGCGTGAGCCCCATCGCACCGCCGAGGTAGGCCGAGGCGATGCCCCAGTTGGCGGCCAGCGCCACCAGCACGGTGGCCAGCAGGGTCAGTGCCACCCGGGCGGCACCCGCGCGCAGGGTCCCCAGGCGCAGCATGAATGCGATCTCCAATGCCGCAATAACCGCCATCCAGCCGGCCTGGCGGCCGGTGAGCAGGGCGATGAACAACCAGGCCAGCGTGGCCGTGACGACACCAAGCAGAAACAGCGGGGGCCAGAGCCAGTGGCGGCTCCGGACAGGCACGGACGTGGGCGACATGCAATCTTCCTGTAAGTCCGGACAGGATACCGGCTTGCGGCGTGACCGGCGCATGGGCGGCCACTGGGCTAAAATGGTCGCCTTGCGGGAATTGGCCGCGACCCCCATATCGATCCACATGTATTCCCGTAGCAGTGAACCTGTCCACTTCGAACGCGACTGCGAGGCCGTCATGGTCCCGCAGGGCGAAACGGTCACGCTGCCGGCTGGCAGCTATGGCTATATCACCCAGGCCCTGGGTGGCAGCTATACCGTCTTTGTCGAAGGCAATCTGTTCCGCATCGCCGGCAAGGATGGCGATGCCATCGGCAAGGAAGCGCCCCCGGCGCTGGAACTGCCCGCCGATGCCTCCGACGAGGAGGTCGAAAAACTGGTGTGGCAGCAGCTGCGCACCTGCTTCGACCCGGAAATCCCCTTCAACATCGTCGATCTGGGTCTGGTCTATGAAGTGGACCTCAAGCACCTGGACGACGGCCAGCGCGAGGTCGAGATCAAGATGACCCTGACCGCGCCCGGCTGCGGCATGGGCGAGATCCTGGTCGATGACGTGCGCAGCAAGCTGGAAATGATCCCGACGGTGGCCGAGGCCGACGTCGAGCTGGTGTTCGACCCGCCGTGGGGCCGCCACATGATGTCCGAGGCCGCCCGGCTCGAAACCGGCATGCTGTAACCGCCCATCGCCAGCCGGCGTCACGGCGTTCCCCGTAACCAGAACAGGAAATATCCGGTGTCCCAGTCTTCCGTGAGCTTCAACACCACCCGTTCCGCCCAGCCGCGCAGCAGCGAGGAGCGTGAGCGCATCCTGGCCGCCCCCGGTTTTGGTCTGCACTTCACCGATCACATGGTGGAAGTGCGCTGGGACAAGGACACCGGCTGGCACGATGCGGTGGTGCGCCCGTACGGCCCGCTGCAGCTGGACCCGGCCGCCGCGGTGCTGCATTACGGCCAGGAGATCTTCGAAGGCATCAAGGCCTACCGCCACGCCGACGGTTCGATCTGGACCTTCCGCCCGGAGGCCAATGGCCGCCGCCTGCAGCGTTCGGCGCAGCGCCTGGCGCTGCCGGAACTGCCGGTCGAGATCTTCGTCGAATCGCTCAAGCAGATGATTGCCGTGGACGCCAGCTGGGTGCCGTCGGCCGACGAATCCAGCCTGTATTTCCGTCCCTTCATGATCGGCGATGAAGCCTTCCTCGGCGTGCGCGGCGCGCACAAGGCCGGCTACTACGTGATCGCCAGCCCGGCCGGCCCGTACTTCGCCAAGGGCGTGGCCCCGGTGTCGATCTGGCTGTCCACCGAATATGCACGCGCGGGCAAGGGCGGCACCGGCGCGGCCAAGTGCGGTGGCAACTACGCCGCCTCGCTGCTGCCGCAGCAGAAGGCGCAGGCGCAGGGCTGCTCGCAGGTGCTGTTCCTGGATCCGGTCGAGGGCAAGTACCTGGAAGAACTGGGTGGCATGAACGTGTTCCTGGTCTACAAGGACGGCACCCTGGTGACCCCGTCGCTGTCGGGCAGCATCCTGGAAGGCATCACCCGCGAAAGCATCCTGCAGCTGGCGCGCGACCGCGGCATGAAGGTCGAAGAGCGCAAGGTCACCCTTGAAGAGTGGAAGGACGGCGTGACCTCCGGCGAGATCGTGGAAGCGTTCGCCTGCGGCACCGCTGCGGTGGTCACCCCGATCGGCCAGCTCAAGGGCGAAGGCTTCTCGGTGGGCGACATCAACGCCCCGGCCGGCGAAGTGACGATGTCGCTGCGCAAGGAACTGACCGACATCCAGTACGGCCGCCTGCCGGACCGTCATGGCTGGCTGGTCCGCCTGGACGCCTGAGTCCTCGGGGTCTGAGCTGAAGCATCGAAACCCGCCTGGCGACAGGCGGGTTTTTTGTTGCCGGCACTAGTGTCCTGCGGTGGCAGCGGCGTAAGTCATTGATGCGCAAGTGGTGTCCCGGTTTTGTCGCGCGTGACAGCCATTTCAGACAATCCGTGGCGCAATCGGACCACCCGAAAGGCCGTGAGGTCCTTCACTTTCACAAACCCTCGACCCGGAAAGTCTCAGATCCGACATTTCATGTGACTGAAGTGCAGCTGAAACGTTGTTGATCGGCCAGCCAGCCACTAGCGTCGGGTTGGGCGGTTTGATTCAGGGGAACCGATCCACTCACCCGGCCGATCCGCGCCATCGATTTCAGCAGCCCCCGGATCGGACCTGGATTCTCAGCCGCGACGACGGCATTCACTGTCTGAAAGGGAAATCCGATGTCTCATGTCTCGCAACACCGTTTGCGTCACCGTGCATTGGTTGTACTGGGCGCGTCCGTTCTGTCGACCCTGCTGCTGGCCACCCCGGCGTTCGCCGGCGATGTGCAGTTGAGCGGCCTGTCCTCGGCGCCGACCCATCAGCGCTTCATCGTGAAGTACAAGGACGGCAGCACCGAGGTCGCCACCCCGACCGCGCTGGCCAGCTCGCTCAAGGCCGCCGCCGCGGCGGTGCCGGCCGCACAGGGCCGCGCGCTGGGGCTGCAGAAGCTGCGTCAGCTGGCGATCGGCCCGACCGTGGTCAAGGCCGACCGGCCGCTGGACCGTGCCGAAGCCGAGCTGCTGATGCGTCGCCTGGCAGCCGACCCGAGCGTGGAATACGTCGAGGTCGACCAGCTGATGCAGGCCACGCTGGTGCCCAACGACACGCGTTTCTCCGAGCAGTGGGGCTTCGGTACCAGCAATGCTTCGATCAACGTGCGCCCGGCATGGGACAAGGCTACCGGCACCGGCGTGGTGGTCGCGGTGATCGACACCGGCATCACCAACCATCCCGACCTCAACGCCAACATCCTGCCCGGCTATGACTTCATCAGCGACGCGGCGATGGCGCGCGACGGCGGTGGCCGCGACAACAATCCCAACGACGAAGGCGACTGGTACGCCGCCAACGAATGCGGCTCCGGCATTCCGGCCTCCAACTCGAGCTGGCACGGCACCCACGTGGCCGGCACCATCGCGGCGGTGACCAACAACAGCACCGGTGTGGCCGGCACGGCGTTCAATGCCAAGGTCGTCCCGGTGCGCGTGCTCGGCAAGTGCGGCGGCTACACCTCCGACATCGCCGACGCGATCGTCTGGGCGTCCGGGGGCACCGTCAGCGGCGTCCCGGCCAACGCCAATCCCGCCGAAGTGATCAACATGTCGCTCGGCGGTGGTGGCAGCTGCTCCACCACCTACCAGACCGCGATCAATGGCGCCATCTCGCGCGGCACCACCGTGGTGGTCGCCGCGGGCAACAGCAACACCAACGTCTCGTCCTCGGTGCCGGCCAACTGCGCCAACGTCATCGCCGTCGCCGCGACCACGTCGGCCGGCGCCCGTGCCAGCTTCTCCAACTACGGCCCCGGCATCGACATCTCGGCGCCGGGGCAGGCGATTCTCTCCACCCTCAACAGCGGCACCACGGTCCCGGGCAGCGCCTCGTACGCGTCCTACAACGGCACCTCGATGGCGGCCCCGCATGTCGCCGGCGTCGTGGCCCTGGTCCAGTCCGTCGCCCCCACCGCGCTGAGCCCGGCCTCCATCGAGAGCCTGCTCAAGAGCACGGCGCGTCCCCTGCCGGGCGCCTGCTCGGGTGGCTGCGGCGCAGGCATCGTCGACGCCGATGCGGCGGTGACGGCAGCGCTCAACGGCACCGGCCCGGGACCGGGCACCGGCACCGTGCTGCAGAACAACGTCCCAGTCACCGGCCTCGGTGCCGCCAGCGGTGCCTCGCTGGCCTACACCGTGACCGTGCCGTCGGGCAGCAGCCAGCTGAAGGTCACCATCGCCGGCGGCAGCGGCGATGCCGATCTCTACGTCCGCTCCGGCAGCGCCCCGACGGATACCGTCTATACCTGCCGCCCGTACCTCAGCGGCAACAACGAAACCTGCACGATCAGCGCCCCCGCGGCCGGCACCTGGCATGTGCGGGTGAAGGCCTACTCGACCTTCTCCGGGGTCACCCTCACCGCGCAGTACTGATCGCTTTCCCATCGCACCAACGCAGAACGCCCCGGCATGCCGGGGCGTTCGTTCGATCAACATGCTGCGCCAGGGATTACGCCGCTTCGAACCGGTTGGCGGCCACGTTCTTGCGCACCTGCTCCGGATTCCAGATGCGGCCGTTCATCGCAATGTACACACCGCTCGGCAACGACTGCACCGCACCGATCGCACACCCGATGTTGAACTCCGCATCCGAGCCACGGAAGCGCGCCGGGCTCAGCGCACCGGTCATCACGATCGTCTTGTCGGTGATCGACTTCAGCACCTGGCCGGTCTGCACCATGGAGTCGGTCCCGTGCGTCACCAGCACATGCCGCGTCGGCTGCGCCGCGATCGTCGCGCGGATCAGCTCGCGGTCATCGTCGGTGATGTGCAGCGAATCCTTGCGCAGGATCGGAATCACATTGAAACGGAAGGTCACGCCCAGCTCGCGCAGGATCATCCCGATCTGCGGATCACCGATCTGATAGTCCGACTTGTCGTCGAAGTAGATCTTGTCGATCGTGCCACCGGTGGTGATGATCAGTAGTTCTTCCATTGCAAGCATCCTGGGTACCAGACAGAAGGGCACGGAACCGCCGCGCCGACCCGTAGATGATACGGCTGCCGCCCGTCGGATGCAGGCCCGCGACGCCGGACGGTCAGCCAGCCGTTCGCTTCTGCCCGAAGCGCCGCCGCAGCCCGGGCGTGCTCGCCACCGCGATCACGGCCAGTGCAAGCCCGAGCTCGATCCAGGCCCACAGCGCCACCTCCGGATGGCTCCAGGCGCTCATCACCCCGTGGCTGAACCAGAACAGCGCCAGCACCCCGGCCCAGAACATCGCCTTGCCGCGCCGCACCAGCACCCCCAGCGCCAGCAGCAGCGGCGGCAGGGTGAACACCAGCTGGGTGGCCAGCCAATGCTTGTCCTGCGCGAACCAGACCGCGAACAGCACCGCCAGCGCGACCAGCAGCAGGGCAAGCACGATCTCCTGCGCCCGCGTGCTCACGCCAGCCGCCGTGCGATATCGGCCACCCGCCGCCCCAGCGCCCGCGCCAGGATGCTTTCATCCTCGCTCGGCACCGGATTGTCGTCCGCGCCGGCGACATGGCTGGCGCCATACGGCGTGCCGCCGGTGGTGGTGTGGCTCAGCGCCGGCTCGGTGAAGGGAATGCCCACGATCAGGCAACCGTGGTGCAGCAGCGGCACCTGCATCGAGAGCAGGGTCGATTCCTGGCCCCCGTGCAGCGACGCCGTCGAGGTGAATACCCCCGCCGGCTTGCCGGCCAGCGTGCCGTTCACCCACTCCGCGCCCAGCCCGTCCAGGAAATGCTTCACCGGCGCGGCCATGTTGCCGAACCGGGTCGGGCTGCCCAGCAGCAGCCCCGTGCACTCGGCCAGGTCGGCCACGCTCACATACGGTGCGCCATCCTCGGGCACCGGCGGCAGCGCCGTCTGGGTCACCGCCGCCACCGGCGGCACCGTGCGCAGGCGCGCGCTCATGCCCGGCACCTCACCGATGCCGCGGGCAATCTGGCGGGCAAGCCGTGCCACTGAACCGCCACGGCTGTAGTACAGCACCAGGATCTCCGCCATTTCGCTTCCATCTCGTTGAGTCCGATGCGGCCAGTATGGCAACGCAGCCCGCTCAGGGCGAGGTCCGTGCATGCCGCACACCCGTCATCGGGTACCCTTGCGCCGATGGAACCTCTCGATACGATCAACCTGTGGATCGAACGCGTCCGGGACCGCGCGCGCGCGACCAGCTTCGGCCGCTTCCTGTGGCGCCGCTTCCTCGATGACCGCCTGTTCCAGGCGGCCGCCTCGCTGGCCTACACCACGGTGTTCGCGCTGGTGCCGCTGGCCATCGTCGTGTTCGGGGTGCTCTCGGCGTTCCCGGTGTTCGATCGCTGGAGCGATACCCTCAGCGACTACGTGTTCTCGAACTTCGTGCCCAACGCCGCGCGCGCCGCCGAAGGCTACCTGCGGCAGTTCTCGGCCAGTGCCGGGCAGCTGACCGCCGCAGGCTTCATCGCCCTGGTGGTGTCGCTGCTGATCACCCTCAACAGCGTGGAGGAAACCTTCAACCAGATCTGGCGGGTGAGCTCCACCCGGCCGAAGCTGACCCGCTTCCTGGTCTACTGGACCGTGCTCACCCTCGGCGCGATGCTGGCCGCCGCCTCGCTGGCGGTCTCGGCGCGGGTGTTCGCGCTGCCCCTGTTCGGCACCAGCGAAGGCCGCTGGCTGGCCAACGTGTCGTTGACGGTCGCCCCGATCCTGATCGAGTTCATCTGCATCACGTTGGTCTACCGCGTGGTGCCGCACCACACGGTCAAATGGCGGCATGCCATTCCCGGTGCGATCCTGGCCGCGCTCATGCTCGAGCTGGTGAAGTGGGGCATGGGCGCCTATCTGGGCAGCTTCCAGTCCTATCAGAAGCTGTACGGCACGGTCGCCTTCGTGCCGATCCTGCTGCTGTGGATCTACCTGTGCTGGGTGTCGGTGCTGCTCGGCGCCTCGCTGGCCTCGTCGATCGCCGCGTTCCGCTATCAGCCGGCCGACCTGCGCCTGCCGGTGGGCTATGAGATCTACGGCCTGCTGCGCCTGATCGGCCGGTTCCACCAGGCACGCGCCGAAGGCCGCAGCCTGGATGACGACGAAATCCTGAGGCTGGAGCCGATGCTGACCGATTCACTGCTGCAGACCCTGCTCTGCGACCTTGAAGCGATCCGCGTGGTCCGTCGCGACGAGCGCGGCGAATGGCTGCTGGCACGCGATCTGGACAAACTCACCCTGGCCGACCTGTACGAGACCACGCAGATGCGTATCCCGATCAAGGAAGCCTACCTGCCGTATCGCGACGACAGCCTCGGCACGGCCTCGGTGGCCGCGCTGGACACGCTGCGCCTGCCGCTGCGCGAACTGCTCAAGCGGCGCGTCAGCGACATCTACACGATCCCTGGAGAAAAGCCATGACCGCCAAGCCCCTGCTGCTGGCCCTGGGCCTGCTGACGCTGGCCGCCTGCAACAAACCCGCCGCCCAGAGCGAGGCCACCGCGCCCGCCGCCCCGGCGCCGATCGAAGAACCAGCCGCGCCGCCGACGGAGGCCGTCCCGGCCACCGAGCGCAAGACCGTCGAACAGCCCACGCTCAAGGCCAAGGCGCTGGATGGCACCGAGTACGACCTGGCCGCGCACCGCGGCAAATGGGTGGTGGTGAACTTCTGGGCGACCTGGTGCGCGCCGTGCCGCAAGGAAATGCCCGAGCTGTCCGCGCTGCACGCGATGCGCAGCGAGATCGAAGTGGTCGGGCTGGCCTTCGAGGACATCGAACCGGCCGAGATGAAGGCCTTCCTGGAGAAGCGTCCGGTCACCTATCCGATCGTGATCGTGGATACCTACAACCCGCCGGAAGACTTCGCGATCCCGCGCGGCCTGCCGATGACCTACCTGATCGCGCCGGATGGCAAGGTCGCCAAGGAGTTCCTCGGCCCGGTCACCGCGCATGACATCGAAGCGCGGATCAAGGAAGGCTGAGCCTCACGGGCGTGCCGGCGGATACCCGGCACGCCTGTGCCTCGCTGTGCGCGGTAGATCCACGCCATGCGTGCATACGGAATGCATGAAAGCATCCACGCATGGCGTGGATCTACCCGACGACGAAGGGTTCAATCGGCTTCAAGACCCCGAAGTGCTCCTTGTGCAGCTTGCCCTTCAGCGGCGGCAGCGCCAGCACCGGTTCGTCCACGCGGGTATCGGGCAGGCGGTCGAGCAGGTTGCGGATCAGGCCCAGGCGCCCGCGTTTCTGGTCATTGAAGTCGACCAGGGTCCACGGCGCCGCGTCGTTGTGGGTCGCGCGCAGCATCGTTTCGCGGCTCTCGGTATAGGCGCTGTACTTGCTGCGTGATTTGAGATCCACCGGCGACAGCTTCCAGCCCTTGAGCGGATCGAGGTGACGCTCGGCGAAGCGCTTTTCCTGCTGCACCTGGTCCACGCTCAGCCAGTACTTGAACAGCACGATGCCATCGTCGATCAGCAGCTTCTCGAACACCGGCGCTTGCGCCAGGAAGCTGCGGTACTGCGCTTCGGTGCAATAGCCCATGACATGCTCGACGCCGGCACGGTTGTACCAGCTGCGGTCCATCAGCACGATCTCGCCGGCCGCAGGCAGGTGGGAGACATAGCGCTGGAAATACCATTGCGTGCTTTCGCGGTCGGTCGGCTTGGGCAGCGCGACCACCTTGCACTGGCGCGGATTGAGATGCTCGGCGATCGCCTGGATCGCGCCGCCTTTGCCGGCCGTGTCGCGGCCTTCGAACAGCACCAGCACGCGCTGCCCGGTGTGCTGCACCCAGCGCGCCATCGCCGCCAGTTCCAGTTGCATCGGTTCCAGCAGGGCCTGGTACTCCTTGCGCTTGAGCTTGCCCATCGGCGTGCCTCGGTGATCCACGGGGAAGCCCGAGCCTAGCGCAGCCGATGCTCAGGCGATGTGTGGGCCATGCCAGCCACGCTCACGGGCAAGCGCTTCAATCATCTCGGCGATGTCATGCGCGAAGCCGGCCATGTCGAACAGCCCACTGTCCTCGCGCCGGTAGGCCAGCGTGGCGCGCGCCGCCTCCAGTGCAGCCGGATCGTTGCCGAGCCGGACGGCGGTGGCCACGAAGGCCGCGTCGTCGGCCACGTTGAAATCGTGCATGCCCAGGTGATGGTTGAGGCTGCCGGCCACCCGCGAGGCGAACGTCGTACCGGGGCAGGTCAGCACCGGGCAGCCGGCCCACAGCGCATCCGAGGCGGTGGTGTGGGCGTTGTACGGATGCGTGTCCAGGAACAGGTCGGCGTGCTGGTAACGCGCCAGATACTGCGGGTGCGGCAGGCGTGGCATGAACACCAGCCGCGCCGGATCCAGCTGTGCCTGGCGGGCCGCGCTGCGCAGCCGCGCATCCGCATCGCCCGGGCCGGACAGCAGCCACAACACGCTGCCGGGCACGCCCTGCAGCACCGCGAACAGCCGCTGCATGCTGCGCGGGTTGAGTTTGTAGCTGTTGTTGAAACAGCACAGCACCACGCCCTGCGCGGGCAGGCCACAGGCCTCGCGCGCCGGCACCGGCTTCAGCACCCGGGTGTTGTCCGACGGCTGGAACGCACGCGGCAGCCGCCGCACGTTCTCACTGAAGGCCGACGCCAAAGCGTCGGGGAGCACGAAGGCATCGGCCAGCACGTGATCGATCCACGGCGCGCCGGAGGTGCCCGGGTAAGCCAGCCAGTTGATCTGCACCGGGGCCGGGCGCATCGCCAGGACCTGTGGGGTGCCGCCGCCACCCCAGCCGCGCAGATCGAACAGCACATCGATGCCGGCCTCGCGGATGCGCCGGGCGACGATCTGGTGCGGCTGCGTGCTGACATCGTGCAGCGTGTTGGCCGCCTGCTGCAGGCGCTGTCGGATGGGACTGCCGTCGTCGCCAGTGAGCGCGAACAGATGCAGCTCCAGCGTGCCGAGCGCACGCAGCTGCTCGAACAACGCGACGGTCAGCAGGCCGGTCGGATGTGCGCCGAAGCCGTTGGAGAGAAAGCCGACCCGCAGCGTGCCCTGCGGGCGCACCGTGATCGGGGGCAGGCGGACAATGCCCTCGGCGAGGGCGGCGGCGCGCTGGCGGGCGCAGGCGAGCTGCTCGGCGGCGCTGCTGTCTTCGCTGAGGAAGGCGAACGGTTCGACCACCGCCTGGCCCTGCGCGACGGCCTGGTGGACCTGCGCCGACAGCCGCTCCAGATCGCGCCAGTCGCACAGGCGGCGCTGCCAGTTGAGCAGCTGCGCGGTGATGTAGGGCTCGCCCGGCAGCAGGCGATGTGCATGGCGATAGGCATCGGCGGCCGCTTCGGGCTGTCCGGCATCTTCCAGGGCGTGGCCGAGCCACAGGGTGATGCCGGGATGCTGTGGGGCGCGATCCGCCGCTTGGCGCAGCAGCGTGGCCGCTTCGCCGTGGCGGCCCTGCATCCAGCGTGCGCGACCCAGCCGGGCCAGCGCTTCGGGATGGTCGCCGCGCAGCTGCAAGGCGCGCGTGGCGGCCTGTTCGCCCGCCCGCACATCGCCGGCCTCCAGCTCCGCGTCGGCCAGCATCACCCAGGCGATGAAGTCCGCCGGTTGCCGCTGCACGGCCTGGCGCAGCTGCAGGCGCTGCGGATCGACACTCATCGTTGCCGCTCGGCGGCCGCCATGCTCAGTTGCCTTCCGCGAGCCGGGCCAGCTCGTCGGCCTGGTGTTCGTGGGTCAGGCGGCTGACCAGTGCATCCAGATCGCCGGTCAGGATGTTGGGCAGGTCGTACAGGGTCAGGCCTTCCACGCGGTGGTCGGTGATCCGCCCCTGCGGGAAGCTGTAGGTGCGGATGCGCTGGCTGCGGTCGCCACTGCCGACCTGCAACCGGCGGCTTTCGGCCTGGGCTGCGGCCTGCTTGCTGCGCTCGGTATCCAGCAGCTGCGCCTTGAGGCGCTTCATCGCCTTGTCGCGGTTGGCGTGCTGGCTGCGTTCGGTCTGGCACTCCACCACCACGCCGCTGGGCAGGTGGGTGATGCGGATCGCCGATTCGGTCTTGTTGACGTGCTGGCCACCGGCGCCGGAGGAGCGGTAGGTGTCCACGCGCAGGTCGGCCGGGTTGATCACCACGTCCTCGACATCGTCCGCTTCGGGGATGATCGCCACGGTCGCGGCCGAGGTATGGATGCGCCCCTGCGACTCGGTCGCCGGCACGCGCTGCACGCGGTGCGTGCCCGATTCGAACTTCAGCCGCGAGAACGCGCCACGGCCCACCACGCGCGCCACGACTTCCTTGTAGCCGCCGTGTTCGCCCGGGTTGTCCGATTCGATCTCGACCTTCCAGCCCTGGCGCTCGGCATAGCGGGCGTACATGCGGAACAGGTCGCCGGCGAAGATCGCCGCCTCGTCGCCGCCGGTGCCGGCGCGCACTTCCAGGAACAGGTTGCCGTCATCGCGCGGATCGCGCGGTACCAGCAGCAGGGCCAGTTCTTCGTCCAGCTGCTGCAGGCGCTGCTGCGCGGCGGTGATTTCCTCGTCGGCCAGCTCGCGCAGGTCCGGATCGTCGCGCATCGCCTCGGCGGCGGCGAGATCGGCCTTGGCCCGGCCTTCGTCGGCCAGCGCGGTGGCGACCGGCTCCAGCTGCGAGAACTCGCGCGAGAGCGCGCGGAAACGGTCGTTGTCGCCGACCACGGCCGGGTCGGACAACAGGCGTTCGAGTTCTTCGCGGCGCTCGGCCAGCGCTTCGAGCTTACGGCGCAGGGTCGGCGTCATCTTTCCTCGCTGCATCATTACGCACGGCAGGGTGCTGGTAACCCGGCTTGGCCGGGAACAGGCGCTCGGCGGCGCGGGTGAGTTCAGTATCGCCGCTGAGCGCGGCCGCGCGCAGGGCGGCGGTCGGCGGGTGCAGCAGGCGGTTGGTCAGGCCGTGCGCGAGCAGCTCAAGCACTTCCTCCGGCGATTTGCCGTGCGCCAGCTGCTGGCGGGCTTTCTCCAGCATCTCCACGCGGGTCGCTTCGCCATAGGCGCGCAGCTGCCGCAGCGGGGCCTGGTGCGCGCTTGCCTGCAGGGTTTCAACGAAGCGCGCGACCTGCAGTTCGATGATCGCCTCGGCCTCGGCCGCGGCTTCCCGACGGCTGCGGCGGTTGTCTTCGACCGCGCGCTCCAGATCGTCGACGGTGTACAGGAAGGCGTCGGCCAGTTCGCCCACGCCGGCCTCGATGTCGCGCGGCACGGCCAGATCGAACAGCAGCATCGGCTTGTGCTTGCGGGTCTTCAGCGCGGCGGCCACCTGCGCCCGGGTGATCACCGGCTCACGCGCGGCCGTGGCCGAGAACACCACGTCGGCCTCGCCCAGATGGCGGTCCAGCTCGCTCAGCGGCAGGGCGACCCCGCCGTGGCGGCTGGCCAGCTCCTGCGCATGCGCGAGGGTGCGGTTGGCGATCAGCAACCGGCGCACGCGCCCTTCGCTGAGGTGGCGCGCGGCCAGCTCGATGGTCTCGCCGGCGCCGACCAGCAGCACGGTGGAATCCTCCAGCCGCGCGAACGAGTTCTGCGCCAGGCGCACCGCGGTGGAAGCCACCGAGACCGGGTTGGCGCCCACGCGGGTATCGGTGCGGGCGCGCTTGGCCACGGAGAAGGTCTGCTGGAACAGCCGGTCCAGGCGCTGGCCGAGCAGGCCGTGATCGCGTGCCAGGGCCCAGGCATCCTTCACCTGCCCGAGGATCTGCGGCTCGCCCAGCACCATCGAGTCCAGCCCGGTGGCGACCCGGAACAGGTGGCGGACCGCATCGGCGTCGGCGTGCTGGTAGAGGTAGCCGTGCAGGGTGCCGGCGTGCGACTCCAGCCACTGTGCCAGCGCGTCACCGGATTCGGCCACCGCGTACAGCTCGGTGCGGTTGCAGGTGGAGAGCAGGACCGCCTCGGCCACCTGCGGGGTATCGCGCAGCGACGCCAATGCCTGGGGCAGGGCGTCGCCGCCAAAGGAGGCGCGTTCGCGCAGTTCCACTGGCGCGGTCTGGTGATTCAGTCCGAGCACCCACAGGGTCATTGTTCAGTTGCTTGCGATAAGCTGCTGGCCATTCAAGTCGTCATTTTAAGGCTCAGATGCCCCCGATGCCCGCATTGATTCGCATCTCCAGCGTTCTGCTGCTGTCTTTGTTCACCGCCAACGCCTTGGCCGCCCCTCCGGCAGCCCCGGCCAAAGCCAAGGACAGCGCGGCCGAGGCGATCCCCCTGGCCCCGGTCATGGCGGGCGAATTCGCCCTGCAGGCCGGCAAACTGGGCGATGCCGCACGCTGGCATCTGGAGGCGGCCGAGGCCAGCGACGGCGATGCCGGGCTGGCCGAGCGCGCCGCCCGGATCGCCATGCTGGCCAACGATGACAAGCGCGCCGCCCGCGCGCTGGCCCTGTGGGAGCAGCGCGCACCGCGCTCGCTGGCCATGCGCAGCAGCACGGCCGCGCTGGACATGCGCCAGAACAAGGTGAAGGCCGCCCGCACCGAGCTGCAGGCCCTGCTCAGGGATCCCGACCCGACCGCGTGGAAGTTCGCGATCGGTGCCCTGATCAGCGGCGGCAGCGATCCGAAGGTGCCGGCCCAGGTGCTCGGCGAGCTGGTCGATGCCAATGCGATTCCCGACCGTCTGGAGGTCTGGCAGGAGTTCGGCCGCCTGGCGATGCGCATGGAGCAGCCCGAGCTGGCCCGGCGCATGGTCGATGAGGTGGTCAGACGTTTCCCCGATGAACCGCGCGTGGCCCTGCTGCATGCCAGCCAGCTCAACCAGGCCGGCAAGACCGATGAGGCCCTGGCCCTGTTGAAGGGCGTGGAGCCCAAGACCACCCGGGACCCCGAGCTGCGCAACGCGGTGGCGATCTCCTACGACCTGATGGGGCAGCCTGCGGCGGCCGAGCGCGTGCTGGCGGTCGGCCCGCAGGACGTGCAGACCTACGGCATGCGCGCCTCGCTGCTGGCCAAGCAGAAGGACGATCCGGGCCTGCTGGCGCTGTATACCGATATCTCGAAGCAGGCGACCAAGCCGGATCCGGCCCAGCGCCTGCTGCTGGGCAAGATCGCCGAGTACCTCAAGCGCTATGAGGAGGCGGTCAACTGGTACCACAGCGTGCCCGGTGGCCCGGAACGCGATGAGTCGCGCCTGCGCGCGGCCAATGCGCAGAACGAACTGGGCCGCACCGACAAGGCGCTGGCCGAGGTGCACGCGATCCAGTCCGATGCGACCGTCGATGACGATGCCCGCCGCGATGCCTATCTGTTGGAAGCCGAGCTGCGCCAGCGCGGCAACGACGATGCCGGCGAGCTGGATGCGCTGGCCCGTGGTCTGGCCGCGTATCCGGACGAGAACGCGCTGCTGTATGCCCGCGCGCTGGCCTGGGAACGCCGCGATGACATCCCGCGTGCCGAGGCCGACCTGCGCAAGGTGCTGGTCACCGACCCGGAGAACATCGCCGCGCTCAACGCGCTCGGCTACACCCTGGCCGACCGCACGCAGCGTTATCAGGAGGCACTGGAGCTGATCGACCGCGCGCGCGTGGCCGAGCCGGACAACGCCGCCATCGTCGACAGCTACGGCTGGGTGCTGTATCGCCTGGGCCGCAATGAAGAAGCGCTGGTGCAGCTACGCCGCGCCTGGACCCTGTCCAAGGACCCCGAGATCGCCGCGCATGTGGGCGAGGTGTTGTGGGTGTTGAACAAGAAGGACGAGGCGCGCCACTTCTTTGAAGAGGCCCGCAAGCTCGACCCGGACAACCGCGCCCTGCAGCGCGTGATAGAGAAATACGGCGTATGAATCTGGTGTCCCTGAAGGCCGCGTTCGCCGCGGCCGTGGCGTTGTCGCTCTCCGCCTGCGTGTCGCTGGATGAGCGCAAGGCCCCCTCCGCTCCGACCGTGGTCAACACCGTCTCGGCCGCTGCACAGCAGGCCGAGACCGAACGCGTCGCCGCCGTGCGCGCGCAGCCGGCCTGGTCATTCCAGGGCCGGGTGGCGATCAGCAAAGGTCGCAACGGCGGCAGTGGTCGCATCGACTGGCAGCAGCAGGCGGCCGGGTATGTGGTCGAGCTCAGCGCGCCGGTCACAAGGCAGAGCTGGAAGCTGACCGGCGACAGCCATCACGAGGGCGGCCGCCTGGAAGGTCTGGAAGGCGGCACGCGCGAGGGCGAGGATGCCCAGCAGGTGCTGCTGGACGCCACCGGCTGGGATATCCCGGTCAACCAGCTGCCGGATTGGGTGCGCGGCCTGGTCGCCGACGCGGCCCCGGCCGAGCGCATCGAACGCGATGGCGACGGGCGCCCGCGTCGCGTGCAGCAGATGGGCTGGGAGATCCAGTACCTCGACTGGTACCCGGCCGAAGCCGGTCGCCCGGTGCTGCCGCGCCGGATCGAAGCGGTCAATGGCGACGCGAAGGTGCGCCTGGTGGTCGACAGCTGGGTACTGGCCGGCCCATGAGCATGCTGGATGCGGTCGATGGCGGGTCGACCTGGCCGGCCCCGGCCAAGCTGAATCTGTTCCTGCACATCACCGGGCGGCGCCCGGACGGCTATCACCAGCTGCAGACCGTGTTCCGGCTGCTCGACTGGGGCGATCGCATCCGCCTGCGGGTGCGGGACGATGGCCGGATCCGGCGTGAAGGCATCTCGGTCGCCGGGGTGGCCGAGGCCGATGATCTGGCGGTGCGTGCCGCCCTTCTGCTGAAAAATGCGGCGAATGTCGCCCAAGGTGCCGACATCGGCATCGAAAAAGTGGTTCCTGCGGGTGGCGGCTTCGGCGGCGGTTCGTCCGACGCCGCTACCGTCCTGGTTGCGTTGAACCGCCTCTGGAACGCCGGCCTGGACGTGGATGCGCTTGCCGCGCTGGGTCTGCAGCTGGGCGCGGACGTGCCGGTCTTCGTGCGCGGCCACAACGCCTGGGCCGAAGGCGTGGGCGAACTGCTCACCCCGATGGCGTTGCCGCCGGCCTGGTTCGTGCTGGTCCATCCGGGCGTTCACGTGCCGACACCGGCACTTTTCGCATCACCGGATTTGACGCGGGATGCCCCAGTGGCGAAAATAGCGGACTTCGCTTCCGGGTCTTTGCTCGGGAATGCGTTCGAGCCGGTCCTGCGCCGCCGCGAACCTGCCGTAGAGGCAGCGCTCGCAGCGTTGAGCAGTATCGGCCGGGCACGACTCACCGGGTCGGGAAGCGGTTGTTTCGTCGAGTTCGCCACGCGCGCTGCTGCAGAGCAGGGCCTGGCGCAATTGCCGAAGGAACTGCGGGCATGGGTGGCTGCGGGCGTGGAGCGCTCGCCACTGCTTGATGTACTCGAGCGTTACTGATTTTGATGCAGGGGCGTCGCCAAGAGGCCCAAGGCACCAGGTTTTGATCCTGGCATTCGGAGGTTCGAATCCTCCCGCCCCTGCCACTAGCGGATATCTGCCGCGACTCCATGCGCATGTCTGCGCGGGCGCGGTGCATACGCCGCGGTGTTGTCACCGCAGACACCTCCGGGTGCCGGCGGCCCAGTTCTCCGCCAATCGCTCCCGCCCGAGACCGTCATGATGCAAGAACACCCCAACCTGCTGGTATTTTCCGGCAACGCCAACAAGCGCCTTGCGCAGAGCATCTGCAAGGAACTGGGGGTGCGGCCTGGCAAGGCATTGGTGTCGCGCTTCTCCGATGGTGAGGTGCAGGTCGAGATCGAGGAAAACGTCCGCAAGCAGGACGTCTTCGTCATCCAGCCGACCTGTGCGCCCAGCGCCGAGAACCTGATGGAACTGCTGGTCCTGATCGATGCGCTCAAGCGCGCCTCGGTCAACAGTGTCACCGCCGTGGTGCCGTATTTCGGCTACTCGCGCCAGGATCGCCGCATGCGCTCCTCGCGCGTGCCGATCACCGCCAAGGTGGCTGCAAAGATGTTCAGCGCTGTCGGGGCTGACCGGGTACTGACGGTGGATCTGCACGCCGATCAGATCCAGGGCTTCTTCGACATGCCGGTGGACAATGTGTACGCCTCGCCGCTGCTGCTCGCCGATATCTGGCGCGCCTACGGCACGGAGAACCTGATCGTGGTGTCCCCGGACGTGGGTGGTGTGGTGCGCGCGCGCGCCGTCGCCAAGCGCCTGGACGATGCCGATCTGGCGATCATCGACAAGCGCCGCCCGCGCGCCAACGTCTCCACCGTGATGAACATCATCGGTGACGTCGAAGGCAAGACCTGCGTGATGGTCGATGACATCGTCGATACCGCCGGCACCCTGTGTGCGGCCGCTGCAGCCCTGAAGGCGCGTGGCGCCCTCAAGGTCGCCGCGTACTGCACCCACGCCGTGCTCTCGGGCCCGGCGGTGGACAACATCAACAACTCCCAGCTCGATGAGCTGGTGGTGACCGACACCATCCCGCTGCGTGAAGAGGCGCGGGTGTGCAGCAAGATCCGCCAGCTCAGCGTGGCGGAAATGCTGGCCGAGACGATGCGCCGCATCGCCTTCGGTGAGTCGGTCAGCTCGTTGTACGTGGATTGATTTTTCCGCCCGCCGGCAACGGCGGGTGGTTTCCCGGGGACATCTGGTCGCGGATGTTTCCTCATCGCTTCGCCATCACGGCGGGGCAAACAACGAAGGTAGTAAACCAGCATGGCCAAGAATCATGAAATCAAGGTCGTCCAGCGCGAACTGCAAGGCAAGGGTGCGAGCCGCCGCCTGCGTGGCGCTGGCCAGATCCCGGCGATCATCTACGGCGGCGACGTCGAGCCGAGCGTCATCCAGCTCAACCACAACGAAATCTGGCTGGCCCAGCAGAACGAGTGGTTCTACTCGTCCATCCTGGACCTGAACCTGGACGGCAAGGTCACCAAGGTGCTGCTGCGTGACATGCAGCGCCACCCGTTCAAGCAGCTGATCCTGCATCTGGATTTCCTGCGCGTGAACGAGAACGAAGCGCTGACCGCCAACGTCCCGCTGCACTTCATCAACGAAGACACCTCGCCGGCCGGCAAGGCTGCCGACGTCGTGGTCACCCACGAACTGAAGGAAGTGAGCATTACCTGCCTGCCGAAGGACCTGCCGGAATCGATCGACGTCGACCTGGCCGACCTGAAGGCTGGTGACGTGATCTACCTGTCGGACATCAAGCTGCCGAAGGGCGTCGAGATCCCGGCCCTGGCCCAGGGCAAGGACCATGACGACGCGATCGTCACCGCCAAGCTCGGCAAGGAAGAAGCTGCCGACGAAGCGCCGGCTGCAGAGTAAGTGATTGCGGCGCCTGTCCTTCGGGGCAGGCGCCGTTTCTGTATGTACCGGCACAGGGCTGGTACCGACGAAAGAAGAGTAATGACAGGATTGCGATTGATCGTTGGTCTGGGCAACCCCGGACCCGAGCACGCCCAGACCCGGCACAATGCCGGGTTTCGTTTCATTGACGCCCTGGTCGAACAGGCCGGCGCGCGCTGGAGCGTGGACAGCAAGTTGTTCGGCGAGACCGCCAAGGTCGACATCGCCGGCCAGCCGGTATGGCTGCTCAAGCCCGCCACCTTCATGAACCTCAGTGGCAAATCGGTCACCGCGGCGCAGCGCTTCTGGAAGATCGAACCGGAAGAAACCCTGCTGGCGCACGACGAGCTCGACCTGCCGCCCGGCGTGGCACGGCTCAAGTTCGACGGTGGCCACGGCGGCCAGAATGGCCTGCGCGACACCATCCGCCTGCTAGGCCATGGCCGGTTCCACCGCCTGCGCATCGGCATCGGCCATCCCGGCCACAAGGACCGCGTGGTCCCGTGGGTGCTGGGGCGTGCCAGCAAGGATGATGATGTGCTGATCGGGCATGCGGTCAACGATGCGATCGACGTCCTGCCGCTGGCAGTACGCGGCGATTTCAGCGAAGCGATGAAGCGGCTGCACACCCCGAAGTAGCGTGGCCGGTAACTGACGTGACCGGTAGGTACCGACCGTTGGTCGGTACGGAGACGTGACCGGTAGGTACCGACCGTTGGTCGGTACGGAGAATGATTGGAAAAGCAGCGCCGAACGTCGCTGTTTCCCCAATCACTTTCACCCCAGAGGTTGTCAAAGATGGGTATCAAATGCGGCATCGTCGGTCTGCCCAACGTCGGCAAATCGACCCTGTTCAATGCGCTGACCAAGGCGGGCATCGCGGCGGCCAACTTCCCGTTCTGCACGATCGAACCGAACGTCGGCATCGTGCCGGTGCCGGATCCGCGCCTGAACGAGCTGGCTGCCATCATCAACCCCCAGAAGGTCATCCCGACCGCGGTCGAGTTCGTGGACATCGCCGGCCTCGTCGCCGGCGCGGCCAGTGGTGAAGGCCTGGGCAACAAGTTCCTGGCCCACATCCGCGAAGTGGATGCGATCACCCACGTGGTGCGCTGCTTCGAGAATGCCGACGTCATCCACGTCAACAACAAGGTGGACCCGCTCTCGGACATCGACACCATCGATACCGAACTGGCCTTGGCCGATCTGGACAGCGTCGAGAAGGCCCTGAACCGCGCCGAGCGCGCTGCCAAGGGGGGCGACAAGGAAGCGGCCGCCCGCAAGCCGGTGCTGGCCAAGCTGCAGGCCGCGCTGGCCGACGGCAAGGCCGGTCGTACCGCCGGCCTGGACGAGGAAGAGAAGGCGCTGGTCCGTGACCTGTTCCTGCTGACGCTCAAGCCGGTGATGTACATCGCCAACGTGCTGGAAGACGGCTTCGAGAACAACCCGCACCTGGATGCCGTGCGTGCCCGTGCCGCCGAAGAGGGCGCGCAGGTCGTGCCGGTCTCGGCTGCGATCGAAGAAGAGCTGTCCCAGCTCGACGACGAAGACCGCGATACGTTCCTGGCCGACCTGGGCCTGTCCGAGCCGGGCTTGAACCGCGTGATCTACGCGGCCTACCAGCTGCTGGGCCTGCAGACCTACTTCACCGCAGGCGTGAAGGAAGTCCGCGCGTGGACCGTGCGCAAGGGCGCCACCGCCCCGCAGGCCGCCGCCGTCATCCACACCGACTTCGAGAAGGGCTTCATCCGCGCCGAAACCATCGCGTATGACGACTTCATCAAGTACAAGGGCGAAGCCGGTGCCAAGGAAGCGGGTCGTCTGCGTCTGGAAGGCAAGGAATACCGCGTCCAGGAAGGCGACATCCTGCACTTCCGCTTCAACGTCTGACTGCATCGAGCGTTGAGGATGGACAGGAAGGGCCCCGCACTGCGGGGCCCTTCTTCATTCGTCGGAACCCAGCTTCCGCACGGAGCCAGGAAGCACTCGCGCGCACCCTACGCAGCCATGATGTCCTGCGCGGCCAGCCGGCCCAGCCATGGCGCCAGCATCACACCCGGGTGGGCGATGGCTGCATAGAGGCCGTCAACGCCAGACAGGAAACCCCGCACCGGCATGCTGTCCGCGGTCATGGGACGTTGGACGGCCCGCGCGGATCGCAGTGCCAAACCCGCAGGGCTCTTGAACAGGGCCTGCGTGTCTGCCAGGCACTGACGGGCAAGACTGTCGAGGCCTGTCTCGCCTTCGATGGGCATGTCGGCCGCCAGCAGCAGGCCGCCGCCGAGGCGCGGCCGGAGTTCGTGGTCAGCGGCACAGAGCAGGTGATGGAGACAGCCGGGGAGTGCGTCGAACGCCATCAGCACCGCGGGTGCCTCGTGCACGGAAAGGTCGATATCGAACCGTGCTGCCAGGGGAATGGCGCTGGCGGCATTGGCCAGAACGACGGCATCCACGGCATGCGACCTGTGTGGAGTCGCCACGGCTGTGACCCGGCCATGCCGTGTTTCGATGGCCAGTACCTCCTGATTGAAACCGACACGCGCGCCCGACGCCTGTGCACCGGCCAGCAGCTGCGCGGTCAGCAGGTCAGGCTCGACGGCGAAATCCCCGGGTAGCCACGCAGCCAGCGCGGGCGAGTTCAGATGCGGCTCCAGGGCCACCGCCCGGGCCCGATCCAGCCGATCGATGCCGATGCCGGCGCCTTGTTGTTCGGCCACGAACGCTTCGGTGTCCGCGTCCGTCCCGGACCACACCACTGCACCGCGCGCGGCGATCGGCAGGGGGCCAAGTTCCGTGCCCAGCCGCGCGAACTCCGGCAATGCGTCGCGGATCAATGCAAAGCGTGGCAGCGCGTCACTCGGAAGCATGCTGCCCGTGCCCACCCAGCCATACGAGCCGCCGGTGGCACCGCTCGATGCAGTGGCGCTGCGTTCGAACACGGTAACTGCGGCACCGGCACGCGCCAGGTGCCACGCCACGGACGCTCCGGTAATGCCGGCCCCGACGACAGCGACTCGGGGGATACCTCTACGCATTGTGGTCTCTCCATGTAACCGGCGCGGGGGTGCAGGATAGTCTGGAGGCTGGCATCGGTCTGCGGCCACCGGCATCGCAACCGGTGGTGATTAATTGACCATGCCTGGAAATGCTTGCCGCGTAAGCGTCCTGCCCACTTGTCCACAGCAAACCCCCACGCCTCTCCACGCACCGTGTGGAAAACCCCGGCGCGGTAGTGCCGGCCACTGGCCGGCACCCCGACGCACCCGCCCGCAAGCGACGTGGTCAATTTATGACCACCACTGAAAACCGTTGCAGTGCATCGCTCACCGGGGTTGTCCACAGCAAACCCCCATCGCTTTCCACGGTATGTGTGGAAAACCGCGACGGATGGCTGGACAAAATATCGCCACGCCCTGAAAGCGTTGCGCTGCATGGCTTGCATGCACTTGTCCACATCAAACCCCCATGGGTTTCCACGGTGTGTGTGGAAAACAGGAAGGGCGCACCCGCAACGCGAGGAGCCGGCCAGTGGCCGGCCCCACCGGGGCCCACGGAACGACGCCTACAGCGCCGAGCCGCCAAACTTGTGCGTGTACTGCAGGTTGATCGTCCGGCCCACCGTATCGAACCAGGACACGTCGTAGTACGGATACGGCGTATACGTCGCATCCTTCGGCGGCAGCTTGTTGGCGATGTTGACCACCGACAGCGACAGGCGCGAATGATCGTCGAAGCGGTACTGCAGCGACACGTTGTAACGGTACGTCGCGCCGATCCAGGGGCTGTCGCCGCTGTCCGGATCGAAGCTCTGGTCGTAGCTGTCGAAGGTCGGCAGTTTGCCCAGGCGCGAGCCGTACAGCGTGGCCGACCACGCCGCGTTCTCCCAGGTCACGCTCGCACTGGTCTTGGTGCGCGGGATATCGAAACCGCTGTTGACCGCGAACTGGTCTTCGACCACATCGCCCTCGAACTGCTGGAAATCGTGCGTCTTCACCCAGGTGTGGTTGCCACTGAAGATGAAGTCGCCGATCCCGGTGCCCAGGCGGTAGCGCAGGCCCACGTCGATGCCGCGCGTGGTCTCGCGCGCGATGTTGATCGGGCTCACATGCACGCCGTAGAGGCGGCCATCGCTGGTGCGGGTGACCCGGCTGATCGCATCCACGCAGGTCGGCGAGGCCGCATCGGCGTCGCCCAGGCGGCAGGCCGCCTCATCGCGCAGGATGGTGCTCACGTCCATGTCCTGCACCTGGTCGCGCATGTCGATGTCGAACCAGTCCACCGACAGGTCCAGCCCCAGTGCAGGCGACCACACGAAGCCGGCACTCCACGAGGTGCTGGTTTCCGGATCCAGCGTGCGATTGCCTTCGCGCGTGCGGATGAGGTTCTCTTCGTAATCCGAGCAGTCATCACCGCCGTCCACCGCACAGGCGTAATAGTCGTTGGCGCTGGTTTCGTCATTGCCCGGGCCGGCATACACGTAGTGCAGGTCCGGCGCGCGGAAGGCGGTGCCGTAGGAGCCGCGCACCAGCAGGGTCTCGATCGGGCGCCATTCCAGGCCGCCGCTCCAGGTCGCCTTGCCGATGGTGTTGCCCGAGTAGCGATACTGGTCGAAGCGGCCGGCCACGCTGAGGTTGAACGTGTCGTGCAGCGGCAGGCGCAGCTCGGCCGCGGTCGCCCAGCGGTTGCGGCTGCCGTGCCCGTCCGAATCCTTCCAGCTGTAGTAGTAGTACTGCGTCGCCAGCGGGTCCGGATTCAGTGCATAGGACTGGTTGCCGAACTCGGCCGTCGCCGCGAAGCCGGCCTTGCCGCCCGGCAGCTCGAACAGCTCGCCGTTGGTCAGGGTCAGCGCGGCGGTATCGGTGCGCGACTTCGGCGTATAGGTGGTGCGTGCGGCGATCGCGTCGTACTCGCTGCGGCTCAGCGGCCGGTACAGGCGCGCCGGGTTGGCGTTGAAGACCGGGAACACGTTGTCGTCGTCATCGGTGTACTCGCCCAGCTGCTCGCCCAGGAACAGCGCATTGGCCTTGGCAGCGATGATCTGCGGCCAGCGGATGCGGGACTGGTACTGCGAGTGGCTCAACGACGCCTCGTACTCCCAGTCCGCACCGAGCGCGCCCTTGAAGCCGGTGGTCACGCTGAAGGTCTTCTGCGTGCTGCGCACCATGCCGTTGTTCAACCCGCCCATCTCTTCCGGAGAGAACTGGCGCTGCCAGAACTCCACCTGGTCGGTGGCCTGGTTGTAGAAGTAGCCGTCTTCATTGCCGTCGGCGGCCATGCGGCCCCATTGGGTCACATCGCGCATCAGCGCCAGGTCGTGGTAACCCATCTGCACATCGGCGAACCATTCCGCGCCGTTGTCGAAGGCGTAGCGCAGCGCGGCATAGCCGTTGGCGCCGCGGCGCTTGCTCAGGATCGTGCCGTAGCCGATCGACCGGTCGCTGCCGCAGTAGAAGCCGTAGCGCGCACGCTCGGCGTACTGGGTGCTGCCATTGTTCTGGCCGGCCAGCGCATCGCAGGTGGCCTGGCCGGGATCGAGGTAGTCATCGTTGTAGTCGGTGCGCAGGTAGGCGCGCCGCGCGGCACGCGCGCTTTCGGTCGGTGCATCCAGGGTGGAATCCTGCTGGCTGCGCTCATACGCCCACAGCGGCGTCTGCGACTGCAGTTCCAGGCTGTAGACCGCGCTGAAGCGGCCGGCGTCGAAGCCACTGGCGATGCTCATGTCGAAGGACTCACCGCCGCCTTCGCTGGTGGTGCCCATGCGCATGTCGACCGTGGTGCCATCGACCTGCTTCTTCAGGATGAAGTTCACCACGCCGGCGATGGCGTCCGAGCCGTAGATCGCCGAGGCACTGCCGGTCAGCACTTCGATGCGCTCGATCATCCCGATCGGGATGTTGGAGACGTCGGTGAAGTTGCTGCGGCCCTGGAAGGGCATCGGGAAATCGGCGATGCGACGGCCGTTGACCAGCACCAGGGTGTGGTTGGGGCCGAGGCCGCGCAGGTCGACCTGCTGCGCACCGGGGGAGAAGTCCGCGCCGCTGGAGGACTGCTGGCTCTGGGTCTCACCCCCGTTCTGGGTCATCGAGCGCAGCACGTCCGGCACGCTGGTGAAGCCGCTGGCCTGGATCTGCTCGGCGGTGATGACGGTGACGGGGGCCGGCCCCTCCACCTGCGCGCGCGGGATGCGAGAGCCGGTGACCTGCACCGTATCCAGTTGCTGCACCCCGGGGGCGGAGGTCTGGGCAGCCGCGGTTGCGGCCACACCCATCAACGCCAGCTGGATCGACCACGCCATCGCCTGTTTACGCATGAGAATTCTCGAGAAGAAAGTGTCGGCCTCGAGGGAGGCCTGTCCCCCATTCACATTTCGTGAATGGACGGCGCGCATTTAACGCCTTTTTTACGGGGTTGACCACTGCCAATTTCTCTGGCAAAGAGTGAAAGCGCTTACAGGCCCGCTTTATTCAGGGAGGTCAACGTGCACAAGGGTTTCCGGCCGATCCATTCTTTCCTGTGGCTGCTGCTCGCCGCGCTCTCGCTCCCCCTCCACGCCCAGGATTCGCGCAGTCTGCAGGACCCGGGCTATCGCTATTACGAGGTGGGCGCCCTGGATGCCCCGCGCGCCACCCATACCGAGCCGGCGATGATGCTGATGGGCGGTGGCGAGTGGGTGCCGGCCGCCTTTCAGTGGTGGCTGGCGCGTGCCGGTCACGGCCGGGTGGTGGTCCTGCGCGCCTCCGGCGCCGATGAGCTGCAGGACCGGCTCTACCGGGAGATCGGCGGGGCGGCCGCGGTACAGACTCTGGTGTTCAACAGCCGGCGCGCGGCCGACGACCCGGCGGTGCTGGGGGTGATCGCCGCTGCCGATGCGATCTTCATCGCCGGCGGCGACCAGTCGCGCTATATCCGCTTCTGGAAGGGCACGCCGGTGAACGAGGCGCTCAATGCGCACGTCCGCGCCGGGCGGCCGATCGCCGGGACCAGTGCCGGGTTGGCCATCCTGGGGGGCTACAGCTACGGCGCCCTGGATGGCGGCAGCGTGACGTCCCGCCGCGCCCTGCGCGATCCGATGGGCCGGGCGGTGACGCTGGACAGCGATTTCCTGACCATGCCGTACCTGGCCAACGTGGTCACCGATACCCATTTCGGCAAGCGCGACCGGCTCGGGCGTCTGATCGTATTCGTGGCCCGTGCCGCCCAGCGCAGCGGGCAGCAGGACATGGTCGGCCTCGGCGTGGATGAAGACACCGCGCTGTGCGTGGAAGCCGACGGCACCGGGCAGGTGTTCAGCCGCGACGGCGGCTATGCGTGGCTGGTGACGCCGCAGCACACCGCCGATCGCCTGCACGTCGGTAAACCGCTGGATTTTCTTGCCGTTCCGGTGACCGGGGTCGGCGAGGGCAGTCGCCTGCATATGGACGGCTTCCGGGTGGACGACGCGGCGTTCGAGATCACGGCAGACATCCGTGCGGGGCGCCTGCAGCTGCGCCGGTAGATCCACGCCATGCGTGGATGCTGTTGCGCGCGTTGTGACGTCACGGACACGCGCGTGGGTGGCCCGCCGCGCGTGCCATGATGCGGCCTCGTCCCTTGAGAGTGCCTGCCCATGTCGCGTTCTGCTGTGGTGGTGTTGTCGCTGTGCCTGTCGCTCCCGCTGGCGGCCACCGCCGCCGAGCCGGTGCTGGTCATCCATGGCGGAGCGGGGGTGGAGCGCAAGGATCTCTCGCCCACCGAGGAAAAAGCCGCGCGCGCGGCCCTGCAGCAGGCGCTGTTGAAAGGGCATGCCGCACTGGCGGCGGGCAGGCCGGCGCTGGAGGCCGTCACCGCGGCGATCACCGTGCTCGAGGACGATCCCACCTTCAATGCCGGCAAAGGGGCGGTATTCACCCACGACGGTCGCAATGAACTGGATGCCTCGCTGATGGATGGCGCCACGCTCAAGGCCGGTGCCGTGGCCGGCGTGCAGCGCGTGCGCAATCCGATCCTGCTCGCCGAAGCGGTGATGCAGCATTCTCCGCACGTGATGATGGTCGGGCAGGGCGCCGAGGCGTTCGCCAGCAGCCAGGGCATCCCCCTGGTGGATCCGTCCTACTTCCGCACCGACAAGCGCTGGCAGCAGCTGCAGAAGGCGCTGAAAGAAGAGGCCGGTGGCCAGGCCCATGCGGATCTGGAAACGGCGCGCCATTTCGGCACGGTTGGCGCGGTCGCACTGGACAAGGACGGCAAGCTCGCCGCGGGCACCTCCACCGGCGGCATGACCAACAAGCGCTATGGGCGTGTCGGCGACTCACCGATCATCGGCGCCGGCACCTACGCCGATGCGGGGTGTGCGGTGTCCGGCACGGGCTGGGGCGAGTACTACATCCGCACCGCGGCCGCGCACGATATCTGCGCGCGCATGCAGTACCTCAAGCAGGGGCCGGTGGAAGCCGGGCGTGCGGTGATCAACGAGCGCATTCCCGCCCTTGGCGGCGATGGTGGTGCGATCGTGCTCTCCGCCGATGGCCGCGCCGCGACGCCGTTCAACACCCAGGGCATGTATCGCGGCTGGATCGGTGCCGATGGCGTGCCGCACGTGGCCATCTTCGCCAGCGAAACCCTGGCCTTGCCGGGCCAATAGCCCGTCCCGGCAGGGCAATTCGAAATTCATGTGAAAAAATTCAAAAAGGTTGTTGACAGAACCCCCGTTTATCCCCAAAATTCACGGCTCTTCCACCCCACACCGAAAACGCTTCGGCGCCACGGGACAGGGTGGTAAGGAGGGATACCCAAGCGGCCAACGGGGGCAGACTGTAAATCTGCTGGCTTACGCCTTCGGTGGTTCGAATCCACCTCCCTCCACCAGTTTCATGTTGTGGCAAGAGCTTCCGATGCGGGAGTAGTTCAATGGTAGAACCTCAGCCTTCCAAGCTGATGGTGCGGGTTCGATCCCCGTCTCCCGCTCCATTGAATGAGTTTGAATATATTCAAATTCGTGCCATAATACAAAACTCGCTCACGTAGCTCAGTCGGTAGAGCACCTCCTTGGTAAGGAGGAGGTCGAAGGTTCGATTCCTTTCGTGAGCACCATCTAAGTGCCACCAATTCAGACGATTTCGAGATAAGCAGCCATGGCCAAGGGTAAGTTCGAGCGCACCAAGCCGCACGTCAATGTCGGCACCATCGGTCACGTTGACCACGGCAAGACCACGCTGACCGCCGCACTGACCAAGATCGGTGCCGAGCGCTTTGGCGGTGAGTTCAAGGACTACTCGTCGATCGACGCCGCGCCGGAAGAAAAGGCGCGTGGCATCACGATCTCGACCGCACACGTCGAATACGAATCCACCGAACGTCATTACGCCCACGTCGATTGCCCGGGCCATGCTGACTACGTCAAGAACATGATCACCGGTGCTGCCCAGATGGACGGCGCGATCCTGGTCTGTTCGGCTGCTGACGGCCCGATGCCGCAGACCCGTGAGCACATCCTGCTCTCGCGTCAGGTCGGCGTGCCGTACATCGTCGTCTTCCTGAACAAGGCAGACATGGTCGATGACGCCGAGCTGCTGGAACTGGTCGAAATGGAAGTCCGCGAGCTGCTGAGCAAGTACGACTTCCCGGGCGACGACACCCCGATCATCTCGGGTTCGGCCCGCCTGGCGCTGGAAGGCGACCAGAGCGAGATCGGCGTGCCGTCCGTGATCAAGCTGGTCGAGGCTCTCGACAGCTGGATCCCGACCCCGGAACGCGACATCGACAAGCCGTTCCTGATGCCGGTGGAAGACGTGTTCTCGATCTCGGGTCGCGGCACCGTGGTGACCGGTCGTATCGAGCGCGGCGTGATCAAGGTCGGCGAAGAAATCGAAATCGTCGGTATCCGTCCGGTCCAGAAGACCACCGTCACCGGCGTGGAAATGTTCCGCAAGCTGCTCGACCAGGGTCAGGCAGGCGACAACGCCGGTCTGCTGCTGCGCGGCACCAAGCGTGACGACGTCGAGCGTGGCCAGGTCCTGGCCAAGCCGGGTTCGATCAAGCCGCACACCACCTTCGACGCCGAAGTGTACGTGCTGTCCAAGGACGAAGGCGGCCGTCACACCCCGTTCTTCAAGGGCTACCGTCCGCAGTTCTACTTCCGCACCACCGACATCACCGGCGCTTGCGAGCTGCCGGAAGGTGTGGAAATGGTGATGCCGGGCGACAACGTGAAGATGGTTGTCACCCTGATCAACCCGGTTGCCATGGATGAAGGCCTGCGCTTCGCGATCCGCGAAGGCGGCCGTACCGTCGGCGCCGGCGTGGTCTCCAAGATCATCGCGTAATTTTTGCACTACCGGCGGTTGCTTAGCGCTGCCGGTCTCGCGAAAGGCGGGCCGGGAACCTCGGTCCGCCTTCGCCGTCTAAGGGAAGGCAAGTTTTTTCAGTACGCCAGTAGCTCAATTGGCAGAGCAGCGGTCTCCAAAACCGCAGGTTGGGGGTTCGAGTCCCTCCTGGCGTGCCACTTCTCCCTTCCAGCGGCTATGCCGCCACAGTAGCCAGAGCCGGATGAACAGCAAGATCGAGCATTCCAAAGACAACGCCTCCACGGGGGGTGACATCGTCAAGTACGCCGTCGCAGCGATCCTGGTGCTGGCGGGTCTTTTTGCTTGGTATTGGTTCGGTGCTCCTGAGCATGCCTCCCAGAGTGCATGGGCCGGTCCGCTTCGCGGTCTGGCCGTTGTCGTTGGCCTGGTGGCCGGCCTCGGCGTGTTCCTGCTGACCGGCAAGGGTCGCGACACGCGGGAATTCCTTTCCGAATCGCGTTTCGAACTGCGCAAGGTGGTCTGGCCGACGCGCCAGGAAGCCATTCGCATGACCTGGGTGGTGATCGTTGTCGTGATCATCCTCAGCCTGCTGCTGGGCGGATTTGACTTCGTGATTCAGAAATTGACCCAGTGGTTCCTGGGTCGATAAGGAGAAACCAGTGAAGCGTTGGTACGTCGTTCACGCCTATTCGGGCTTCGAAAAGTCGGTTGCGCAGGCTCTGCGCGATCGCATCGTGCGTGACGAGATGCAGGAGCGCTTCGGTGACGTCCTGGTCCCGACCGAGGAAGTGGTTGAGATGCGCGCCGGCCAGAAGCGCCGTTCCGAGCGCAAGTTCTTCCCGGGTTACGTGCTGGTCCAGATCGAGACCCACGAAGAAAACGGGATCCCGCGCATCGACAACGAAAGCTGGCACCTGGTCAAGGACACCTCCAAGGTGATGGGCTTCATCGGCGGCACCGCCGATCGTCCGCTGCCGATCCGTGATGAAGAGGCTGCCGCCATCCTGGACCGCGTTCAGGAAGGTGTGGAAAAGCCCCGTCCGAAGGTGCTGTTCGAGCCGGGCCAGATGGTCCGCGTCACCGAAGGTCCGTTCAACGACTTCAACGGCGTGGTCGAGGAAGTCAACTACGAGAAGAGCCGTCTGCGCGTCTCGGTGCTGATCTTCGGTCGTGCCACCCCGGTGGAGCTCGAGTTCGGCCAGGTCGAAAAGGCCGTCTGAGCCTGGGGCAGCAGGGTTCCGGGCGGCCGCCCGGAACCTGAACGGCCTGCGCCCGCCAGCCTTGAGGCAAGGGCGGAAAAAACCTGATATAGTGCGCGGCTTCCTGCCAGGAAGCTGGCAAAAAGCAAGGGCCGCCGCGAGGTGGCCTTCTGCGTGAATTCAAAACGCGATGCCGGGACGCGTGATTCCCGGTCCGATGGGGAGCCTGTTGTCGTAAGGCGCTAGCACCCGGAGAGCATACTCATGGCAAAGAAAGTTGTCGGTTATATCAAGCTGCAGGTGAAGGCCGGTCAGGCCAACCCCTCGCCGCCGGTCGGTCCTGCGCTGGGTCAGCGTGGCCTGAACATCATGGAATTCTGCAAGGCCTTCAATGCCGCCACGCAGAAGCTGGAGCCGGGTCTGCCGGTGCCGGTCATCATCACGGCCTACTCGGACCGTACCTTCACCTTCATCACCAAGAGCACCCCGGCCGCCGTGCTGCTCAAGAAGGCTGCAGGCATCTCGTCGGGCTCCAAGCGCCCGAACACCGAGAAGGTGGGCAAGGTGACCCGCAAGCAGCTCGAAGAGATCGCCAAGACCAAGGAAGCAGACCTGACGGCTGCCGATCTGGATGCCGCGGTGCGCACCATCGCCGGTTCTGCCCGTTCCATGGGCCTCGTGGTAGAGGGTTAAGAAGATGGCACAGACCAAGCGTGAGAAGGCCATCAAGGCCGCCGTCGTCCCGGGCAAGGCATATGCCTTCGAGGACGCCATCAAGATCCTGAAGACCGCTACCAAGGCCAAGTTCGTCGAGTCCTTCGACGTCGCTGTGCGCCTGGGCGTGGACGCCAAGAAGTCCGACCAGCAGGTGCGCGGTTCCACCGTGCTGCCGTCCGGTACCGGCAAGAGCGTGCGCGTTGCCGTCTTCGCACCGGCTGGTGCCAAGGCTGACGAAGCCCTGGCCGCTGGCGCCGAAGCCGTGGGCATGGACGACCTGGCCGAGAAGATGCAGGCCGGCGATCTGAACTACGACGTCGTCATCGCGACCCCGGACGCCATGCGCGTCGTGGGCAAGCTGGGCACCGTGCTCGGCCCGCGCGGCCTGATGCCGAACCCGAAGGTCGGCACCGTGTCGGCCAACCCGGGCGAAGCCGTCAAGAATGCCAAGTCGGGTCAGGTGCGTTACCGCACCGACAAGGCCGGCATCATCCATTGCACCATCGGCAAGGCCGACTTCGCCGAAGACGCGCTGAAGTTGAACCTGCAGGCGCTGCTGATGGATCTGGTCAAGGCCAAGCCGGCCACCTCGAAGGGCACCTACCTGCAGAAGGTTTCGGTCAGCTCGACGATGGGCCCGGGCGTGACCATCGACCAGTCCTCGCTGTCGCTGAAGTAATCGTTTCAAGCGGGTACCGGGCCCCGGTCCGGTACCCGCGATATTTGAAGGCAATCCGAGTGGGGCTCGCCCTGCGGAGATAGCCGTCAAAGACCGCAGGCGCGGTCAGTACATACCGGCGACGGGCAGGGATGCTCACATTGGCAGGGAGTCGCCGCCGGCGCAGTACCGATCGCTTAATCGATTCCCCCGGGAATCACCCTGCGTAGATGGTGCCCTTCTGGAGTTTTTCTGGTTTACGCACGTCTGGGTTCTCCCAGGTTGGCCATCCAGGTCTAGAACGGCCCACCCTTGGAACATCAACCCGATGTTCCCGGCGTCCAGGACGGATGCTGCCCAGGACCGCAAACGGCAGGAGCCGTAAGCGGAGTTCAATTGGAGGAGTGCAATGGCTCTCAATCTGTCCCAGAAGCAAGAAGTAGTCGCCGAGCTGGCAGACGTCGCCGCCAAGGCCCACTCCTTGATCGCAGCCGAATACGCTGGCACCACGGTCTCCCAGATGACCGCGATGCGCAAGCAGGCACGCGAAACCGGCGTTTTCTTGAAAGTTGTCAAGAACACGCTGGCGGCACGTGCAGTGGAAGGTACCGAATACGAATGCGCCAAAGACGCACTCGTCGGTCCGCTGCTGTACGCGTTCTCGCTCGAGGAGCCCGGCGCAGCCGGTCGCCTGATCAAGGATTTTGCCAAGACCAACGACAAGCTGCAGGCAAAGGTCGTGGCCATCGGCGGGGAACTGTTCCCGGCTGGCCATGTCGACGTGCTGGCCTCGCTGCCGACCCGTGATCAGGCCTTGGCCATGCTGGCCCGCGTCCTGGCCGAGCCGGTCACGATGTTCGCCCGTGCCGTCAAGGCCGTGGCCGACAAGCAGGGTGGCGGTGAAACCGCTGACGCTGCCGAGCCGGTCGCCGAAACCGCCTGAGTCGACGTTTCCGTGGTTCCGAACGGAACCTCAACCCAGAAAATTATCCAAAGGTAATCAAAATGTCCCTTACCAACGAACAGATCGTCGACGCCATCGCCGAGAAGTCCCTGATGGAAGTGATGGAGCTGGTCAAGGCCATCGAAGAGAAGTTCGGCGTCTCTGCCGCTGCTCCGGTCGCCGCAGCTGCTGCTGCTGGCCCGGCTGCCGCTGTTGAAGAGCAGACCGAATTCGACGTCATCCTGAAGTCGGCCGGCGACAAGAAGGTCGAAGTCATCAAGGCTGTCCGCGCCATCACCGGCCTGGGCCTGAAGGAAGCGAAGGATCTGGCTGAAGCCGGCGGCATGATCAAGGAAGCCGCTTCGAAGGACGACGCTGCCAAGTTCAAGAAGGACCTGGAAGCTGCTGGCGCGACTGTCGAAGTCAAGTAAGCAGTTCCTTGCCTCGCCATCGAATCACGGCGATGCAGCCAAGGCTGGGGGCGTAAGCCCCCGGCCTTTGGTCGTTTCACGCAACACCCGAAATACGAGCCCAACACGGGCTGCGGTCATCCCCGGTCACAGCGGCGCCCAGGCGCGCGGGCAGGGGAGTGGATGCAGACGAGTTGGCAGTTGGAAGTAGCGGGAGAAGGCGTGCTGGTGCCGGCAATACCAGCGACTTCCAACTGACAATTTCAGTTTCCCCTCGGGTCGTGGACGCACGATCCGCACAGCCAAGGTGATACCTCATGACGTCTTATTCGTTCACCGAAAAGAAGCGTATCCGCAAGGATTTCGGCAAGCAGCGCTCGATCCTCGAAGTGCCGTTCCTGCTTGCCATCCAGGTCGATTCCTACCGTGAATTCCTGCAGGAAAACGTCGATCCGGCCAAGCGCACGGACCACGGCCTGCACGCGGCCCTGAAGTCGGTGTTCCCGATTTCCAGCTACAGCGGCAACGCCGCCCTGGAATACGTCGGCTACAAGCTCGGCGACCCGGTGTTCGACGAGCGCGAATGCCGCCAGCGCGGCATGAGCTACGGCGCGCCGCTGCGCGTGACCGTGCGCCTGGTG
Organism: Stenotrophomonas sp. TWI1149; assembly: GCF_039673155.1. Taxonomy (NCBI): domain Bacteria; kingdom Pseudomonadati; phylum Pseudomonadota; class Gammaproteobacteria; order Lysobacterales; family Lysobacteraceae; genus Stenotrophomonas; species Stenotrophomonas sp. TWI1149. The sequence goes on along the minus strand of NZ_JBDJLB010000001.1, from coordinate 298,130 downwards.
ATCTACGACCGTGAGTCGTCGACCAAGGCCATCAAGTACGTGAAGGAGCAGGAGGTCTACCTCGGCGAAATCCCGCTGATGACCGACAACGGCACCTTCATCGTGAACGGTACCGAGCGCGTGATCGTCTCGCAGCTGCACCGTTCGCCGGGTGTGTTCTTCGACCACGACCGTGGCAAGACCCACAGCTCGGGCAAGCTGCTGTACAGCGCCCGCATCATCCCGTACCGCGGCTCCTGGCTGGACTTCGAGTTCGACCCGAAGGACGCCCTGTTCACCCGTATCGATCGTCGCCGCAAGCTGCCGGTCTCGATCCTGCTGCGTGCGCTGGGTTACAGCAACGAAGAGATGCTGGCCGAGTTCTTCGAGATCAACACCTTCCACATCAACCCCGATGAAGGTGTGCAGCTCGAACTGGTGGCCGAGCGTCTGCGCGGCGAAACCCTGAACTTCGACCTGGCCGATGGCGACAAGGTCATCGTCGAAGCCGGCAAGCGCATCACCGCGCGCCACGTCAAGCAGCTGGAAGCCTCGGGCATTGCCGCCCTGGCCGTGCCGGACGATTACATCGTCGGCCGCATCCTGTCGCACGACGTGGTCGATGCCAACACCGGTGAACTGCTGGCCCAGGCCAACGACGAAATCACCGACGAGCAGCTGCAGGCCTTCCGCAAGGCCGGTGTGGATGCCGTGGGCACCCTGTGGGTGAACGATCTGGATCGTGGCCCGTACCTGTCCAACACCCTGCGCATCGATCCGACCAAGACCCAGCTGGAAGCCCTGGTCGAGATCTACCGCATGATGCGTCCGGGCGAGCCGCCGACCAAGGACGCCGCGCAGAACCTGTTCCACAACCTGTTCTTCACCTTCGAGCGCTACGACCTGTCCACGGTCGGCCGCATGAAGTTCAACCGCCGTGTCGGCCGCAAGGCTGTCACCGGCGAAGCCGTGCTGTACGACCGCAAGTACTTCGGCGAGCGCAACGACGAAGAGTCCAAGCGCCTGGTCGCCGAGCATGCCGACAGCTCCGACATCCTGGAAGTGATCAAGGTCCTGACCGAGATCCGCAACGGTCGTGGCGTGGTCGATGACATCGATCACCTGGGCAACCGTCGCGTGCGTTCGGTCGGTGAAATGGCCGAGAACGTGTTCCGCGTGGGCCTGGTCCGCGTCGAGCGCGCGGTCAAGGAACGCCTGTCGATGGCCGAATCCGAAGGCCTGACCCCGCAGGAGCTGATCAACGCCAAGCCGGTCGCCGCAGCCATCAAGGAGTTCTTCGGCTCCTCGCAGCTGTCGCAGTTCATGGATCAGAACAACCCGCTGTCGGAAGTGACGCACAAGCGTCGCGTCTCGGCCCTGGGCCCGGGCGGTCTGACCCGTGAGCGTGCCGGCTTCGAAGTGCGCGACGTGCATCCGACCCATTACGGCCGCGTCTGCACCATCGAAACGCCGGAAGGCCCGAACATCGGCCTGATCAACTCGCTGGCCGTGTACGCCCGCACCAACCAGTACGGTTTCCTCGAGACCCCGTACCGCAAGGTCGCTGACGGCAAGGTCTCCGACGAGATCGAGTTCCTGTCGGCCATCGAAGAAAACGAGTACGTCATCGCCCAGGCCAACGCCCTGACCGATGCCAAGAGCATGCTCACCGAGCAGTTCGTACCGTGCCGCTTCCAGGGTGAATCGCTGCTCAAGCCGCCGGCTGAGGTCCACTTCATGGACGTCTCGCCGATGCAGACCGTGTCGATCGCTGCCGCGCTCGTCCCGTTCCTGGAGCACGATGACGCCAACCGCGCACTGATGGGCGCCAACATGCAGCGTCAGGCCGTGCCGACCCTGCGTGCCCAGAAGCCGCTGGTGGGTACCGGTATCGAACGCGCCGTGGCCCGTGACTCCGGTGTGACCGTGAACGCCCGTCGTGGCGGCGAGATCGTGCAGATCGACGCCGGCCGCATCGTGGTCAAGGTCAACGAAGTGGAGATCACCGACGCGACCGACGCCGGCGTGGATATCTACAACCTGATCAAGTACACCCGTTCCAACCAGAACACCTGCATCAACCAGCGTCCGCTGGTGGAAGTGGGCAACGTGGTGGCGCGTGGCGACGTGCTGGCCGATGGTCCGTCCACCGACATCGGCGAACTGGCCCTGGGCCAGAACATGCTGATCGCCTTCATGCCGTGGAACGGCTACAACTTCGAAGACTCCATCCTGCTCTCCGAGCGCGTGGTGGAAGAGGATCGTTACACCACGATCCACATCGAAGAACTGACCTGCGTTGCGCGTGACACCAAGCTGGGGCCGGAGGAAATTTCCGCCGACATCCCGAACGTCTCCGAGCAGGCACTGAACCGCCTGGACGAGAGCGGCGTGGTGTACATCGGTGCGGAAGTCCGCGCCGGCGACATCATGGTCGGCAAGGTCACCCCGAAGGGCGAAAGCCAGCTGACCCCGGAAGAGAAGCTGCTGCGCGCGATCTTCGGCGAGAAGGCTTCGGACGTGAAGGACAGCTCGCTGCGCGTGCCCCCGGGCATGGACGGCACCGTCATCGACGTGCAGGTCTTCACCCGCGACGGCATCGAGAAGGACAAGCGCGCCCGTCAGATCGAAGAGTCTGAAATCAAGCGCGTCAAGAAGGACTTCGACGACCAGTTCCGCATCCTGGAAGGCGCCATCTACGCCCGTCTGCGCTCGCAGATCGTGGGCAAGGTGGTCAACGGCGGTGCCAACCTGAAGAAGGGCGACACCGTTACCGACGCCTACCTGGATGGCCTGAAGAAGGCCGACTGGTTCGTGCTGCGCATGAAGGACGAGGACGCTTCGGAAGCCATCGAACGCGCCCAGAAGCAGATCCAGGCGCACGAGAAGGAATTCGAGCGTCGCTTCGCCGACAAGCGCGGCAAGATCACCGCGGGCGACGACCTGGCGCCGGGCGTGCTGAAGATGGTCAAGGTGTTCCTGGCCGTGAAGCGTCGCATCCAGCCGGGTGACAAGATGGCAGGCCGCCATGGCAACAAGGGTGTGGTCTCCAACGTGGTGCCGGTCGAAGACATGCCGTACATGGCCTCGGGCGAGACCGTGGACATCGTGCTGAACCCGCTGGGCGTGCCGTCGCGTATGAACATCGGCCAGATTCTGGAAGTGCATCTGGGCTGGGCCGCCAAGGGCCTGGGTCGCAAGATCCAGGGCATGCTGGAAGCCCAGGCCGCGATCAGCGACCTGCGCAAGTTCCTGGACGATGTCTACAACCACGACAAGACCCAGCACGCCAACCACGTCGACCTGACCCAGTTCAGCGACGAGGAGCTGCTGCGCCTGGCCGACAACCTGACCGACGGCGTGCCGATGGCAACGCCGGTGTTCGACGGTGCGACCGAAGCCGAGATCAAGCACATGCTTGCCCTGGCCGACCTGCCGCTGAGCGGCCAGACCCAGCTGTATGACGGCCGCACCGGTGAGGCATTCGATCGCCACACCACCGTGGGCTACATGCACTACCTGAAGCTGAACCACCTGGTCGACGACAAGATGCACGCCCGTTCGACCGGCCCGTACTCGCTCGTTACCCAGCAGCCGCTGGGCGGCAAGGCGCAGTTCGGTGGCCAGCGCTTCGGTGAAATGGAAGTCTGGGCGCTGGAAGCCTACGGCGCGGCCTACACCCTGCAGGAAATGCTGACGGTGAAGTCCGATGACGTGCAGGGCCGCAACCAGATGTACAAGAACATCGTCGACGGTGAGCACGAGATGGTCGCGGGCATGCCGGAATCCTTCAACGTGCTCGTGAAGGAAATCCGCTCGCTGGCCATCAACATGGAACTGGACGGCAACTGATCGTGCAGGCGCGGCTGCCCCGGCAGCCGCGCCGCCGGATCTGAACCGACAGCCCCATCGACAAGATTTCCTCCTTTCGGAGAAACACCATGAAAGACTTGCTCAACCTCTTCAACCAGCAGCGCCAGACGCTGGACTTCGACGCGATCAAGATCGCGCTGGCTTCGCCGGACCTGATCCGTTCGTGGTCCTTCGGCGAAGTGAAGAAGCCGGAAACCATCAACTACCGTACGTTCAAGCCGGAACGTGACGGCCTGTTCTGCGCCGCCATCTTCGGACCGGTCAAGGACTACGAGTGCCTGTGCGGCAAGTACAAGCGCATGAAGCACCGCGGCGTGGTCTGCGAAAAGTGCGGCACCGAAGTCACCCTGGCCAAGGTGCGCCGCGAGCGCATGGGTCACATCGACCTGGCCTCGCCGGTCGCGCACATCTGGTTCCTCAAGTCGCTGCCGTCGCGCATCGGCCTGATGCTGGACATGACCCTGCGTGACATCGAGCGCGTGCTGTACTTCGAAGCGTACGTGGTGACCGAGCCGGGCCTGACCGCCCTGGAGCGCCGCCAGCTGCTGACCGAAGAACAGTACCTGCAGGCCCGCCAGGAACACGGCGACGACTTCGATGCCGCCATGGGCGCCGAGGCCGTGTACGAGCTGCTGCGCACGATCGACCTGCAGTCGGAAATGACCCGCCTGCGCGAAGAAATCGCCAGCACCGGTTCGGAAACCAAGCTCAAGCGACTGACCAAGCGCATCAAGCTGGTCGAGGCCTTCCTCGAGTCGGGCAACCGCCCGGAGTGGATGGTCATGACCGTGCTGCCGGTGCTGCCGCCGGACCTGCGTCCGCTGGTGCCGCTGGACGGTGGCCGCTTCGCGACCTCCGATCTGAACGACCTGTACCGCCGCGTCATCAACCGCAACAACCGCCTGCGCCGCCTGCTCGAGCTGAACGCGCCGGACATCATCGTGCGCAATGAAAAGCGCATGCTGCAGGAATCGGTCGATGCGCTGCTGGACAACGGCCGTCGCGGCCGTGCCATCACCGGCACCAACAAGCGCCCGCTGAAGTCGCTGGCCGACATGATCAAGGGCAAGCAGGGTCGCTTCCGCCAGAACCTGCTGGGCAAGCGCGTCGACTACTCGGGCCGTTCGGTCATCGTGGTCGGTCCGTACCTGCGCCTGCACCAGTGCGGCCTGCCGAAGAAGATGGCGCTTGAGCTGTTCAAGCCGTTCGTCTTCGCCAAGCTGCAGCGTCGTGGCCTGGCCACCACCATCAAGGCCGCCAAGAAGCTGGTCGAGCGCGAAGAAGCCGAAGTCTGGGACATCCTGGAAGAGGTCATCCGCGAACATCCGGTGATGCTGAACCGTGCGCCGACCCTGCACCGTCTGGGCATCCAGGCGTTCGAGCCGGTCCTGATCGAAGGCAAGGCCATCCAGTTGCACCCGCTGGTCTGCACCGCGTTCAACGCCGACTTCGACGGTGACCAGATGGCCGTCCACGTGCCGCTCTCGCTGGAAGCCCAGCTGGAAGCGCGTGCGCTGATGATGTCCACCAACAACATCCTGTCGCCGGCCAACGGCGAGCCGATCATCGTGCCGTCGCAGGACGTCGTGCTGGGTCTGTACTACATGACCCGCTCGCTGGTGAACAAGAAGGGCGAGGGCATGGCCTTCGCCAACATCGCCGAAGTGAAGCGCGCCTACGACAACCGCGTGGTGGAACTGCACGCACGCGTCAAGGTCCGCATCACCGAAGTGGTGACCGACGAGGAAGGCAACAAGCAGAACAAGACCTCGATCGTGGACACCACGATCGGTCGCGCCCTGCTGGCTGAAATCCTGCCGGAAGGCCTGCCGTTCGCGCTGGCCAACACCGAGCTGACCAAGAAGAACATCAGCCGCCTGATCAACTCCAGCTACCGTCAGCTGGGCTTGAAGGACACGGTCGTGTTCGCCGACAAGCTGATGTACACCGGCTTCGCCTACGCCACCCGCGCCGGCGTGTCGATCGGCATCGACGACATGCTGATCCCGGACGAGAAGAAGGGCATCCTCACCGAGGCGGAAGCCGAAGTGCTGGAAATCCAGGAGCAGTACCAGTCGGGCCTGGTCACCGCCGGCGAGCGCTACAACAAGGTGGTCGACATCTGGTCGCGCACCAATGAGCGCATCGCCAAGGCGATGATGGACACCATCGGTACCGAGAAGGTGGTCAATGCCGAAGGCGAGACCATCGACCAGAAGTCGATGAACTCGCTGTACATCATGGCCGACTCCGGTGCGCGTGGTTCGCAGGCGCAGATCCGTCAGCTGGCTGGTATGCGCGGCCTGATGGCGCGTCCGGATGGCTCGATCATCGAAACGCCCATCAAGGCGAACTTCCGTGAAGGCCTGAACGTGCAGGAGTACTTCAACTCCACCCACGGTGCCCGTAAGGGTCTGGCCGATACCGCGCTGAAGACGGCGAACTCGGGTTACCTGACCCGTCGTCTGGTCGACGTGGCGCAGGACGTGGTCATCACCGAAGTGGATTGCGGTACCACCGAAGGCCTGACCATGACCCCGATCGTGGAAGGCGGCGACGTCGTGGAGCCGTTGAAGGACCGCGTGCTGGGTCGTGTCGTGGCCGAGGACGTGTTCCTGCCGGGCAACGACGAAGATCCGATCGTGACCCGCAACACCCTGCTCGACGAAGCCTGGGTGGCCAAGCTGGAAGACGCGTCGGTGCAGTCGGTCAAGGTCCGTTCGACCATCAGCTGCGCCTCGCCGTTCGGCGTCTGCGCACACTGCTACGGTCGCGATCTGGCCCGTGGCCACATCGTCAACATCGGCGAAGCGGTCGGCGTCATCGCCGCGCAGTCGATCGGTGAGCCGGGTACCCAGCTGACCATGCGTACGTTCCACATCGGTGGTGCGGCGTCGCGAGCTGCTGCGGTCGACAACATCACCGTCAAGACCACCGGTTCGGTGAAGTTCAACAACCTGAAGTCGGTCGAGCACGCCAGCGGTTCGCTGGTGGCGGTCTCGCGTTCGGGCGAAATGTCGGTGCTCGATGCCCACGGCCGTGAGCGTGAGCGTTACAAGCTGCCGTACGGCGCGACCATCACGTCCAAGGACGGCGATGCGGTCAAGGCTGGCCAGACCGTGGCCAACTGGGACCCGCATAACCACCCGATCGTGTCGGAAGTGGCGGGTTTCATCCGCTTCATCGACTTCATCGACGGCGTCACCGTCATCGAGAAGACCGACGAACTGACCGGCCTGGCATCGCGTGAAATCACCGATCCGAAGCGTCGTGGTTCGCAGGCGAAGGACCTGCGCCCGATCGTGCGCATCGTGGACAAGAACGGCAACGATCTGACCATCCCGAACACGGATCTGCCGGCGCAGTACCTGCTGCCGCCGCGCTCGATCGTCAACCTGCAGGACGGCGCCGCCGTCGGCGTGGGTGACGTGGTCGCCAAGATCCCGCAGGAAGCGTCCAAGACCCGCGACATCACCGGTGGTCTGCCACGCGTCGCCGATCTGTTCGAAGCACGCAAGCCGAAGGATCCGGCGATCCTGGCCGAGCGTTCGGGCATCATCAGCTTCGGCAAGGACACCAAGGGCAAGCAGCGCCTGATCATCAAGGACACCGATGGTTCGGAACACGAAGAGCTGATCCCGAAGTACCGTCAGGTGATCGTCTTCGAAGGCGAGCACGTGACCAAGGGCGAAACCATCGTGGACGGCGAGCCGAGCCCGCAGGACATTCTGCGTCTGCTGGGTGTCGAACCGCTGGCGGCCTACCTGGTCAAGGAAATCCAGGACGTGTACCGCCTGCAGGGCGTGAAGATCAACGACAAGCACATCGAGGTGATCACCCGCCAGATGCTGCGCAAGGTCGAGATCACCGACCAGGGCACCAGCAAGTTCCTGAATGGCGAGCAGGCCGAGCGCCAGCGCGTCATCGAGGAAAATGCCCGCCTGGCCACCCGCAACGAGCTGCCGGCCCGTTTCGATCCGGTCCTGCTGGGTATCACCAAGGCCTCGCTGGCGACCGAGTCGTTCATCTCGGCGGCGTCGTTCCAGGAAACCACCCGCGTGCTGACCGAAGCGGCCGTTCGCGGCACCTCGGACAACCTGCGCGGCCTGAAGGAAAACGTCATCGTCGGCCGTCTGATCCCGGCCGGTACCGGCCTGGCGTACCACGCCAACCGTCGTCGCAACGCCTCCGGGCTGACCGACTCGGAAATGCAGACCCTGTCCGGCAGCACGCCGGCCGTGGCTGAAGTGGCCGCAGTGGCCGCCGTGGCGGTCGAGCCGACCGAAGCTGAACAGGCTCCGGGCAGCGACGAGTAATACGCAGTCCCGGCTTCGGCCGGGACCGCGGCAGGGCAGGGCGCCGACTCCGGTCGGCCCCTTCCCGGCAAATCGACGGCACCGGCCACTGGCCGGATGCCTGCCGATGAGGTAGGATGCCCGCCGGTCTTTCAACGGACCGGCTTGACAACCTGAACGGGGGGCATGGAAAAGGCTCCCCTGTAACGGCCCGGGATCAGGGCTGGCTTGGCGCGTGCGCATTTGACTGCGTTTTCGCCGGGTTGCTACAATCGTCTGTCTCAGCAGGCCGGTCTTTCGCCTGCTCGCACATTTCCGCATTCATGGCCAGTTTTTTCATTGGCCTCTCTCAGAAGAACATACTGATGGCGACGATCAATCAGCTTGTCCGCAAGCCGCGGCAGGCAACCACTTATAAGAGTGCCTCTCCGGCGCTCGATAAGTGCCCCCAGCGCCGTGGCGTCTGCACGCGCGTGTACACCACCACTCCGAAGAAGCCGAACTCGGCGCTTCGCAAGGTTGCCAAGGTTCGCCTGACCAACCAGGAAGAAGTGATTAGCTACATCGGCGGCGAAGGCCACAACCTGCAGGAACACTCCGTGGTCCTGATCCGTGGCGGCCGCGTCAAGGATCTGCCGGGTGTGCGTTACCACACCGTGCGTGGCTCGCTGGACGCCTCCGGCGTTGCCAAGCGTCGCCAGGGCCGTTCCAAGTACGGCGCCAAGCGTCCGAAGAGCTAAGGGAAAGTACACATGTCTCGTAAAGGTAATACGCCGCAGCGCTCTGTCCTGCCGGATCCGAAGCACGGAAGTGAAACCATCGCTCGTTTCATCAATATGGTGATGCTGAGCGGCAAGAAGTCGGTCGCTGAAAAGATCGTCTACGGTGCCATGGACGTGATCGGCGAAAAGAACCCGAATTCCGTCGAGCTGGTTCAGAAGGCTCTGGAAAACGTGGCTCCGTCGGTCGAAGTCAAGTCCCGCCGTGTCGGTGGTGCGACCTACCAGGTGCCGGTCGAAGTGCGTTCGTCGCGCAAGATGGCCCTGGCCATGCGTTGGCTGATCGACTCGGCTCGCAAGCGTGGTGAGAACACCATGCCGAAGAAGCTGGCTGCCGAACTGCTGGACGCCTCGGAAAATCGTGGTGGCGCCATCAAGAAGCGCGAAGAAACCCACCGCATGGCCGAAGCCAACAAGGCATTCGCCCACTACCGCTGGTGAGTTTGACGGCCTTGCAAAACAGGCACGGCAGCACCATCTAGGTGCTGCCCCGCGGCACCTGGGGTGTCGCGCCAATCCGAAGGCCGCCGAAAGGCGGCGTTCGGCCATCCGAATTCCAAGAAATCGAGAGGCTCCCGTGGCCCGCACCACTCCCATCGAGCGTTACCGCAATTTCGGCATCATGGCCCACATCGATGCCGGCAAGACCACCACGTCCGAGCGCATCCTGTTCTACACCGGCAAGAGCCACAAGATCGGTGAAGTGCATGACGGCGCTGCCACCATGGACTGGATGGAGCAGGAGCAGGAGCGTGGCATCACGATCCAGTCCGCTGCCACCACCGCGTTCTGGAAGGGCATGGACAAGTCCCTGCCGGAGCACCGCTTCAACATCATCGACACCCCCGGACACGTCGACTTCACCATCGAAGTGGAGCGCTCGCTGCGCGTGCTCGACGGTGCCGTCTTCGTGCTGTGCGCCGTCGGTGGCGTGCAGCCGCAGTCGGAAACCGTGTGGCGCCAGGCCAACCGTTACAAGGTGCCGCGCATCGCGTTCGTCAACAAGATGGACCGCACCGGCGCGAACTTCACCAAGGTCGTTGGCCAGCTGAAGGCCAAGCTGGGTGCCGTCGCGGTGCCGATGCAGCTGCCGATCGGCGCCGAAGACAACTTCAAGGGCGTGGTCGACCTGATCAAGATGAAGGCCATCCATTGGGATGAAGCCTCGCAGGGCATGAAGTTCGAGTACCTGGAAATCCCGGCGGACATGCAGGCGGAGGCCGAAGAGGCCCGCACCTACATGATCGAAGCCGCGGCTGAAGCCAGCGAAGAGCTGATGGAAAAGTACCTGGGCGGCGAAGAGCTGACCGAGGCCGAAATCGTCGAAGCCCTGCGCGTGCGCACCCTGGCCACCGACATCGTGCCGATGTACTGCGGCTCGGCGTTCAAGAACAAGGGCGTGCAGGCCATGCTGGACGGCGTGGTGCAGCTGCTGCCGTCGCCGATCGACGTCCCGGACGTGACCGGTACCGACGTGGACGATGAATCCATCGCCCTGAGCCGCAAGTCCGATGACAAGGCACCGTTCTCGGCGCTGGCCTTCAAGATCATCACCGACCCGTTCGTCGGCGCGCTGACCTTCTTCCGTGTCTACTCGGGCACGCTGAATGCCGGCGACCAGCTGCTGAACTCGGTGAAGGGCAAGAAGGAGCGCATCGGCCGCATCCTGCAGATGCATTCCAACGATCGCGAAGAGATCAAGGAAGTGCTGGCCGGTGACATCGCCGCGGCGGTGGGTCTGAAGGACACCACCACCGGTGACACCCTGTGCTCGCAGGACCACCCGATCATCCTGGAGCGCATGGTGTTCCCGGAGCCGGTCATCTCGATGGCCGTCGAACCGAAGACCAAGTCCGACCAGGAAAAGATGGGTCTGGCCCTTGGCCGTCTGGCCCAGGAAGATCCGTCGTTCCGCGTCAAGACCGACGAAGAATCCGGCCAGACCATCATCTCGGGCATGGGCGAGCTGCACCTGGACATCATCGTGGATCGCATGAAGCGCGAGTTCAACGTTGAAGCCAACGTCGGCAAGCCGCAGGTTGCGTACCGCGAAACCATCCAGGCCGCGGACGTCAAGTCGGACTACAAGCACGCCAAGCAGTCCGGTGGTAAGGGTCAGTACGGTCACGTCGTGATCGAGCTGTCGCCGATCACCGCCGAAGATCGTGCCGACCCGAAGATCGGGCCGCTGATCAAGGACGACTTCCTGTTCATCAACGACATCACCGGTGGCGTGATTCCGAAGGAATTCATTCCGTCGATCGAAAAGGGCCTGCGCGAAACCATCACCAGCGGTCCGCTGGCGGGCTTCCCGGTCGTGGACGTCAAGGTCAAGCTGGTGTTCGGCTCGTACCACGACGTCGACTCCTCGGAAATGGCGTTCAAGCTGGCCGCCTCGATGGCCTTCAAGCAGGGCTTCTCCAAGGCCAAGCCGGTCCTGCTGGAGCCGATCATGAAGGTCGAGATCGTGACCCCGAGCGACTATCAGGGTGACGTGATGGGCGACGTCAGCCGTCGTCGCGGCATGCTGCAGGGTTCGAGCGTGACCGGTGACGGTTCGGCTGAAATCATCAATGCGATGATTCCGCTGGGTGAAATGTTCGGCTACGCGACCTCGCTGCGTTCGCAGACCCAGGGTCGTGCAACGTTCACGATGGAATTCGACCATTACGAGCCGGCTCCGTCGAACATCGCCGAATCCGTGGTCAAGAAGTCCTGAGCATAAGCTCAGGACTCCACCTCATTCTTTTCTGATATCCAAGGTATACAACAATGGCAAAGGGTAAGTTCGAGCGCACCAAGCCGCACGTCAACGTCGGCACCATCGGTCACGTCGATCACGGCAAGACCACGCTGACCGCTGCACTGACCAAGATCGGTGCCGAGCGCTTCGGTGGCGAGTTCAAGGATTACTCCTCGATCGACGCCGCGCCGGAAGAAAAGGCACGTGGCATCACGATCTCGACCGCACACGTCGAATACGAATCCACCGAACGTCATTACGCCCACGTCGATTGCCCGGGCCATGCTGACTACGTCAAGAACATGATCACCGGTGCTGCCCAGATGGACGGCGCGATCCTGGTCTGTTCGGCTGCTGACGGCCCGATGCCGCAGACCCGTGAGCACATCCTGCTCTCGCGTCAGGTCGGCGTGCCGTACATCGTCGTCTTCCTGAACAAGGCAGACATGGTCGATGACGCCGAGCTGCTGGAACTGGTCGAAATGGAAGTCCGCGAGCTGCTGAGCAAGTACGACTTCCCGGGCGACGACACCCCGATCATCTCGGGTTCGGCCCGCCTGGCGCTGGAAGGCGACCAGAGCGAGATCGGCGTGCCGTCCGTGATCAAGCTGGTCGAGGCTCTCGACAGCTGGATCCCGACCCCGGAACGCGACATCGACAAGCCGTTCCTGATGCCGGTGGAAGACGTGTTCTCGATCTCGGGTCGCGGCACCGTGGTGACCGGTCGTATCGAGCGCGGCGTGATCAAGGTCGGCGAAGAAATCGAAATCGTCGGTATCCGTCCGGTCCAGAAGACCACCGTCACCGGCGTGGAAATGTTCCGCAAGCTGCTCGACCAGGGTCAGGCAGGCGACAACGCCGGTCTGCTGCTGCGCGGCACCAAGCGTGACGACGTCGAGCGTGGCCAGGTCCTGGCCAAGCCGGGTTCGATCAAGCCGCACACCACCTTCGATGCCGAAGTGTACGTGCTGTCCAAGGATGAAGGCGGCCGTCACACCCCGTTCTTCAAGGGCTACCGTCCGCAGTTCTACTTCCGTACCACCGACATCACCGGCGCTTGCGAACTGCCGGAAGGTGTGGAAATGGTGATGCCGGGCGACAACGTGAAGATGGTTGTCACCCTGATCAACCCGGTCGCCATGGATGAAGGCCTGCGCTTCGCGATCCGCGAAGGCGGCCGTACCGTCGGCGCCGGCGTGGTCTCGAAGATCATCGCGTAATCTGCTAGAATCTGCGCCCCGATGTTGCCTGGGTAGGGCATCGGGGTGTAACCAAACGGGAAAAGAGGCGCAGGATGCTCCTCGTGTTCCCCAGACCAGGAAGGGTCGCGCCATTCAGGCTTTGTCAACAGCACCCCTGTTGACTGCCAACTTGTATGCGCGCTATACTTTTTGTCTGGGCAGATCGGGAGACCGGTCTGCCTCGATTTTTGAGGTCTACGGAAAGATCTTGTCGCCGCGCAGGAATGTGCGGCGTCTGCATTCAGGATATTCATGGGACAAGGCAACCCAGAGGCCTTGTCCGTCGCTCTTTTAACGAAGGAACCCACCGTCATGGCGGACCAAAAGATCCGGATTCGGCTGAAGGCGTTCGATCATCGTTTGATCGACCGTTCGGCCAGCGAGATCGTAGAAACGGCAAAGCGGACCGGCGCGCAAGTGCGTGGCCCGATCCCCCTGCCGACCAAGATCGAGCGTTACACCATTCTCGTCTCGCCGCACGTCGACAAAGACGCGCGTGACCAGTACGAGACCCGCACGCATAAGCGCGTGCTCGATATCGTTGACCCGAACGACAAGACCGTGGACGCGCTGATGAAGCTCGAACTGGCTGCCGGCGTCGACGTTCAGATCAAGCTGACCTGAGGACTACGACCATGACGAAGAAATATTCGTTGGGCTTCGTGGGCCGCAAGGCTGGCATGAGCCGCGTGTTCACCGAAGATGGCCAGGCCATCCCGGTAACCCTGATTGAAGCTACCCCGAACCGCATCGCGCAGATCAAGACCGTCGAAGCTGACGGCTACAGCGCCGTGCAGGTGACCGTCGGCGCGCGTCGCGCTGCCCTGGTCAACAAGCCGGAAGCCGGTCACTTCGCCAAGGCGAAGGTCGACGCGGGCCGTGGCCTGTGGGAATTCCGCGTTGAAGACGCGCAGCTCGGCGATTTCGCCGTTGGCGGCGAAGTCAAGGCGGACATCTTTGAAGTTGGCCAGAAGGTCGACGTCCAGGGTGTCACCAAGGGTAAGGGCTTCCAGGGCACCATCAAGCGCTACAACTTCCGTATGGGCGATGCAACCCACGGTAACTCGCTGTCGCATCGCGCGCCGGGTTCCTTGGGTCAGCGCCAGACGCCGGGTCGTGTTTTCCCGGGTAAGAAGATGTCCGGCCACATGGGTTCGGTGCAGCAGAGCACCCAGAACCTTGAAGTGGTGAAGGTCGATGTCGAACGTGGTCTGATCGCAATCCGTGGTGCCGTTCCGGGCGCAGCGGGTGGTGACGTGATCGTTCGTCCGGCTAGCAAGGCATAAGGAGAGATGACGATGGAACTCGTTATCACGGGTAGCAACAACAAGGTCTCGGTCTCCGATGCCGTGTTCGGTCGCGATTTCAGCGAAGATCTGGTTCACCAGGTCGTCGTTGCTTACCGCAACGCCGGTCGCGCCGGCACCAAGGCACAGAAGACTCGCTCTGAAGTGGCTGGTACCACCAAGAAGTCGAAGAAGCAGAAGGGCGGCGGCGCGCGTCATGGCGCACTGACGGCTCCGATCTTCGTCGGCGGTGGTGTCACCTTCGCGGCCAAGCCGCGCAGCTTCGAGCAGAAGGTCAACCGCAAGCAGTACCGTGCAGCCATGTGCGCGATCCTGTCCGAGCTGAACCGCCAGGGCCGTCTGACGATCGTGGAGTCCTTCGATGTCGAAGCGACCAACACCAAGTCGTTGATCGCCAAGCTGGCCGGCCTGGAAGTGGGCAAGCGTCCGCTGATCGTCACCGAAGATGCTTCCGAGCACCTGTACCTGTCGGCCCGCAACATTCCCTACGTGGAAGTGCGTGACGTGCAGGGCCTGGACCCGGTGTCGCTGGTCGGTGCCGACACGGTCGTCATCACCGCTGATGCGGTCAAGAAGGTCGAGGAGTGGCTGGCATGAGCAGCAACGAAAAAGTCTTCAGCGTGCTGCGCGCTCCGCGAGTCTCCGAAAAGACCGCGCGCCTGCAGGAACATTCCAACCAGTATGTCTTCGAAGTTTCGAACGAAGCCACCAAGGCCGATGTAAAGGCCGCGGTTGAGCAGCTGTTCGACGTCAAGGTCGAGTCGGTCAACGTGCTGAACGTGAAGGGCAAGAACAAGTCCTTCCGTAACCGCACCGGCCGCCGCGGCGATTGGCGCAAGGCGTACGTGCGTCTCGCCGATGGCCAGTCCATCGATGTAACGGCCAAGGCCTGAGGTCCATCCCATGCCATTGATGAAATTCAAACCCACTTCTCCCGGCCGTCGTTCGGCCGTGCGCGTGGTCACGCCCGATCTGCACAAAGGCGCGCCGCATGCTGCGCTGCTGGAGCCGCAGAGCAAGTCCGGTGGTCGTAACCACCACGGCCGCATCACCACCCGTCACGTGGGTGGTGGTCACAAGCAGCACTACCGTGTCATCGACTTCAAGCGCAACAAGGAAGGCATTCCGGCGCGCGTGGAACGCATCGAATACGATCCGAACCGCACCGCCCATATCGCCCTGCTGTGCTACGTCGACGGCGAACGCCGCTACATCATCGCACCGAAGGGCCTGAAGGCCGGTGACCAGGTGATCGCGGGTTCGGATGCGCCGATCAAGACCGGTAACACCCTGCCGCTGCGCAACATCCCGGTCGGTACCACTGTCCACGGCATCGAACTGAAGCCGGGCAAGGGTGCCCAGATCGCGCGTGCCGCCGGCGCTGCCGTGCAGCTCGTCGCTCGTGAAGGCATCTACGCCACCCTGCGCCTGCGCTCGGGTGAAATGCGTAAGGTGCCGGTCGAGTGCCGCGCCACCATCGGTGAAGTCGGCAACGACGAACACAACCTGGAAAAGCTGGGCAAGGCTGGCGCCAAGCGCTGGCGCGGTGTCCGCCCGACCGTTCGTGGTGCTGCCATGAACCCGGTTGACCATCCGCACGGTGGTGGTGAGGCGAAGGCCGGCCAGGGCAACCCGCATCCGGTCACCCCGTGGGGTGTCCCGACCAAGGGTTACAAGACGCGCCATAACAAGCGCACCCAGCAATTCATCGTCCGCGATCGTAGGGGCTAATCGACCATGGCACGTTCACTCAAGAAGGGCCCGTTTGTCGATCACCACCTCATCAAGAAGGTGGAAGCCGCTGCGGGTAGCAAGAAGCCGATCAAGACCTGGTCGCGCCGTTCGATGATCCTGCCGGAAATGGTAGGCGTCACCATCGCCGTTCATAACGGTAAGAACCACGTTCCGGTGCTCGTCAACGAGAACATGGTCGGCCACAAGCTCGGCGAATTTGCCATCACCCGGACCTTCAAGGGTCACGGTGGTGACAAGAAGTCGGGGAAGTAAGGAGAGATGACAATGGAAGCGAAAGCAATCCTGCGCTCCGCGCGCATCTCTGCGCAGAAAGCCCGCCTGGTCGCTGACCAGGTGCGTGGCCTGCCGGCCGAGCGTGCGGTCAACCTGCTGAAGTTCTCGGACAAGAAGGCTGCCCACCTGATCAAGAAGGTGGTGGAGTCGGCTATTGCAAACGCCGAGAACAACCAGGGCGCCGACGTCGACGAGCTGAAGGTACAGACCATCATGGTAGATGAAGGTCCGACCCTGAAGCGTTTCATGGCGCGGGCGAAAGGCCGCGGCACCCGCATCCTCAAGCGCACCAGCCACATCACTGTGGTTGTGGGCGCCGGCAAGTAAGCGGAAAGGAAAACACCATGGGTCATAAAGTTCATCCGATTGGTATCCGCCTCGGCATTTCCAAGGACTGGAACTCCAAGTGGTACGCCAACAAGGCCGAGTTCGCTGGTTATCTGGCAGCCGACCTGAAGGTGCGGGAAATGCTGCGCAAGAAGCTTGCGCAGGCCGGCATCAGCAAGATCCTGATCGAGCGTCCGGCAAAGACCGCTCGCGTGACGATCCACACCGCCCGTCCGGGCGTGGTGATCGGCAAGCGCGGTGAGGACATCGAGAAGCTGCGCAAGGAAGTGAGCGAAATGATGGGCGTCCCGGCGCACATCAACGTCACCGAAGTGCGTAAACCCGAGCTGGACGCACAGCTGGTTGCCGAGTCGATCGCGCAGCAGCTGGAGCGTCGCATCATGTTCCGCCGCGCGATGAAGCGTTCGGTCGGCAATGCGATGCGCCTCGGTGCCCTGGGCATCAAGGTCAACGTCGGTGGCCGCTTGAATGGCGCGGAAATCGCCCGTTCGGAGTGGTACCGCGAAGGCCGCGTGCCGCTGCATACGCTGCGTGCCGACATCGACTATGGCTTCGCTGAAGCCAAGACGACCTACGGCATCATCGGCATCAAGGTCTGGATCTACAAGGGCGAAGTCTTCGATTTCTCCCAGGTTGGCCAGGAAAAGCAGGACGACTCCCCGCGCAACGATCGTAACGATCGCGGCGACCGCGGTGACCGTCCGTCGCGCCCGGCTCGTGAAGCGAGGTAACGACAATGTTGCAACCCAAGCGAACCAAATACCGCAAGGTACACAAGGGCCGTAACGATGGTCTGAGCTGGAGCGGCAACGCTGTCAGCTTCGGCGAATACGGCCTGAAGGCAACCGCTCATGGTCAGCTGACCGCGCGTCAGATCGAAGCGGCCCGCCGCTCGATCAGCCGCTACGTCAAGCGCGGCGGCAAGATGTGGATCCGAGTGTTCCCCGACAAGCCGATCACCAAGAAGCCCATCGAAGTCCGAATGGGTTCTGGTAAGGGCAACGTGGAGTACTGGGTAGCCCAGATCCAGCCCGGCCGCATGATCTATGAAATCGAAGGCGTCGCGGAAGACGTGGCACGTGAGGCGTTCCGCCTGGCTGCCGCCAAGCTCTCCGTGACCACCACTTTCGTGACCCGGACGGTGCTCTGATGGATATCAAACAACTTCGCGAAAAGTCGGCTGACGACCTGAAGAGCCACCTGATCGACCTGCGTAAGGAGCAGTTCTCGCTCCGTATGCAGCAGGTCACTGGCCAGCTGCCGAAGACCCACGAAACCCGCCGGGTTCGCCGCGAGATTGCTCGCGTCAAGACCCTGCTCGGCAGCACCAAGTAAGGATGGCCGCGATGAGCGAAAATACTGAAAACAAAACGCTGCGTACGGTCGAAGGCCGTGTCGTCAGCAACAAGATGGACAAGACGGTCACCGTGCTGGTGGAACGCCTGGTCAAGCACGCCCTGTACGGCAAGTACATCAAGCGTTCGACCAAGCTCCATGCACACGACGCCGACAACGCCTGCAACGAAGGCGATGTCGTCCGCGTGACCGAGATTGCTCCGATGTCCAAGACCAAGAACTGGCGCGTGGTGGAAGTCATCACGCGTGCGGCTCAATAAGGAGATCTGAATCATGATCCAGATGCAGAGCTACCTCGAGGTCGCGGACAATTCCGGTGCCAAGGAAGTGATGTGCATCAAGGTGCTGGGCGGCTCCAAGCGTCGCTACGCCCACATCGGTGACATCATCAAGGTCACCGTGAAGGATGCGATCCCGCGCGGCAAGGTCAAGAAGGGTGAAGTGTTCGACGCCGTCGTGGTGCGTACCCGCAAGGGTGTGCGTCGCGCCGACGGTTCGCTGATCCGTTTCGACGCCAACGCTGCGGTCCTGCTCAACAACAAGCAAGAGCCGATCGGCACCCGCATCTTCGGACCGGTGACGCGTGAACTTCGTACCGAGAAGTTCATGAAGATCGTCTCGCTCGCTCCCGAAGTGCTGTGAGCGACAGGAGATAATCATGGCTAACCGTATCAAGAAGGGCGACCAGGTCGTCGTCAACACCGGCAAGGACAAGGGCAAGCAGGGCGAAGTCGTCCGCGTCGACGGCGATCGTGTGATCGTCGCCAACGTGAACATCGTCAAGCGCCACACCAAGCCGAACCCGCAGGCAGGCGTTGCCGGCGGCGTGGTCGAGCGTGAAGCGTCGATCCATATCTCCAACGTGAATGTGCTGAACCCGGCTTCGGGCAAGGGCGAACGCGTTGGTTTCAAGGTGCTGGAGGATGGACGCAAACTGCGTGTGTTCCGCTCCAGCGGTGAGGCGCTCGACGCCTGAGGATGCGCTGATGAATACCCGTCTCGAAAAGTTTTACAAGGAAGAAGTGGTGCCGGCGCTGATGAAGCAGTTCGGCTACACCAATCCGATGCAGGTTCCGAAGCTGGTCAAGGTCACCCTGAACATGGGTGTCGGCGAAGCAGCCACGAACAAGAAGATCCTGGAAAATGCCGTCGCCGACATGGCCAAGGTCTCCGGTCAGAAGCCGATCGTGACCAAGTCCCGCGTCTCGGTGGCATCGTTCAAGATCCGCGATGGTTGGCCGATCGGCTGCAAGACCACGCTGCGTCGTGAAAAGATGTACGAGTTCATGGACCGTCTGATCAACATCTCGTTGCCGCGCGTGCGCGACTTCCGTGGTGTCTCGGGTCGTTCCTTCGACGGTCGTGGCAACTTCAACATGGGTGTGAAGGAACAGATCATCTTCCCGGAAATCGACTTCGACGCTGTCGACGCGATCCGCGGCATGGATATCGCCATCACCACCACCGCCAAGACCGATGCGGAAGCGAAGGCGCTGCTCGCAGCGTTCAAGTTCCCGTTCCGTAACTGATACGTCGAGGAATCCGAAATGGCAAAGACCTCCATGGTCAACCGCGACCTCAAGCGTGCGAAGCTGGCCGTCAAGTACGCCGGCAAGCGTGAAGAGCTGAAGAAGATCATCTCCAGCGCGACCGCGTCGTACGACGAAAAGGCCGAGGCCGTCATCAAGCTGCAGAAGCTGCCGCGCGATTCGTCGCCGAGCCGTCACCGCAACCGTTGCGAGCTCTCGGGCCGCCCGCGTGGCGTGTACAGCAAGTTCGGCCTGGGCCGCAACAAGCTGCGCGAAGCCACCATGCGTGGTGACGTGCCGGGCCTGCGCAAGGCCAGCTGGTAAGGGATTCGTCCCTTCAACTGCCCGGCGCCTCCACGGTGCAGGGCAGGGGAGAGGGGCCGGTTTGCCGGCCCTGATCCCGGATTAAGGGAGCCCGACGCAAGTCGGGCTCTTTTTGCCGTATACTTCCGCGTCTTGCTCGCCCGCAAGGCGTGAGCAGTGTGTGAAGACGGGCCCTGGCCCATTCCAGGTAGACACAAGATTTTCGCGAAAGCGGATATCGGTGCACTCAAAGGTATCGACTATGAGCATGACTGATCCCATCGCCGACCTGCTGGTACGCATCAAGAATGCGGCCGCGGTTGGCAAGCAGACGGTGAAAGCACCGTCGTCCAAGATCAAGGTGGCAATCGCAGAGGTGTTGAAGGCCGAAGGCTACATCACCGATCTGCGCGTGACCAAGATCGAGAACAACAAGGCCGAGCTTGAAATCGTCCTGAAGTATTTCGAGGGCAAGCCGGTCATCGAGACCCTGAAGCGCTTCTCGCGTTCGGGTCTGCGCCAGTACCGTGGCAAGTCCGAGCTGCCGAAGGTCCTCAACGGCCTGGGTATCTCCATCATCTCCACCTCCAAGGGCATCATGACTGATGCGCAGGCGCGCCAGTTGGGCGTCGGCGGCGAAGTCCTGTGCTTCGTGGCCTAAGGCGAGAAGGAACCAACTATGTCCCGCGTAGCCAAGAAGCCAGTCAACCTGCCCAAGGGCGTTGAACTGAACATCCAGCCGGAATCCGTCAGCGTGAAGGGCCCGAAGGGCACCCTGTCGCTTGTCAAGGTTGCCGGCGTTGAAATCACTGTCGACAACGGCGTTGCCACCCTGGCCGCCAACGATGCCTCGCTGGTCGCCCTCACCGGCACCGTGCGCGCCATCCTGGCCAACATGGTCAAGGGCGTCACCGAAGGCTTCGAGCGCAAGCTTGAGCTGGTCGGCGTCGGTTACCGTGCCGCCATGCAGGGCAAGGATCTGAACCTGTCGCTCGGGTTCTCGCATCCGGTCCTGTTCGTGGCGCCGGAAGGCATCACCATCTCGACCCCGACCCAGACCGAAGTGCTGGTCCAGGGCACCGACAAGCAGCGCGTTGGCGAAGTTGCCGCCAAGATCCGTGGCTTCCGTCCGCCGGAGCCCTACAAGGGCAAGGGTGTGAAGTACGCCGGCGAAGTCATCATTCGTAAGGAAGCCAAGAAGGCCTAATTCAGGTCCTCAGCTTTCCAAGGAAAAAGATCATGAACAAGAACATCGCTCGTCTGCGTCGTGCCAAGTCGACCCGTGCACACATCCGTGTGCTCGGCGTGCCGCGCCTGTCGGTGCTGCGCACCGGCCAGCACCTGTACGCCCAGGTCTTCACCGCCGATGGCTCCAAGGTGCTGGCTTCGGCCAACACCACCCAGGCCGACGTCAAGGAAGGCCTGAAGAACGGCAAGAACAGCGACGCCGCCACCAAGGTCGGCAAGCTGGTCGCCGAGCGCGCCAAGGCTGCGGGCATCGAGAAGGTCGCTTTCGACCGCTCGGGCTACCGCTACCACGGTCGCATCAAGGCACTGGCTGATGCAGCCCGCGAAGGCGGCCTGCAGTTCTAAGGGATAAGGAAGCGGGGCTGGTCCCCGCTTCCGCCTGCCTGCCGGCGCGGGTTGCGCCGGGCGACGTCCTTCTTCTGCAGGGGCTCTCGAATCACCGCTCCATCTCACAGCTATAAGCGGCCCTGAGCCGTACATACTCAATCAATCAAGGAATCAACATGGCAGAAGAACGTCAGCAGCGGGGTCGCGATCGCGATCGCCGCGAAGAGAAAGTCGACGACGGCATGATCGAGAAGCTGGTCGCGGTCAACCGCGTCAGCAAGACCGTCAAGGGCGGTCGCCAGTTCACCTTCACCGCACTGACCGTGGTCGGTGACGGCGCAGGCAAGGTCGGTTTCGGTTACGGCAAGGCGCGCGAAGTGCCGGTCGCCATCCAGAAGTCGATGGAGCAGGCTCGCAAGAACCTGGCCAACGTCGATCTGAACAACGGCACGTTGTGGCACCCGGTGAAGTCCGGCCACGGCGCAGCCCGCGTGTTCATGATGCCGGCCTCCGAAGGTACCGGTGTGATCGCCGGTGGTGCCATGCGCGCCGTCCTGGAAGCCGTTGGCGTCAAGAACGTGCTGGCCAAGGCCGTCGGCTCGCGCAACCCGATCAACCTGGTTCGCGCCACGCTGAAGGGTCTGAGCGAAATGCAGTCGCCGGCCCGCATCGCGGCCAAGCGCGGCAAGAAGGTGGAGGATCTCAACCATGGCTAATGACACCACCAAGACCATCAAGGTCCGTCTGGTTGGCGGCCTGCGCGGCGCCCAGGCACGTCACCGCCTGTCGGTGAAGGCGCTTGGCCTCGGCAAGCTCAATAGCGTACGTGAACTGAAGGACAGCCCGCAGGTTCGCGGTCTGATCAACAAGGTCCACTACCTCGTCAAGGTTGAGGAATAATCCAATGACCATGCATCTCAATGAACTGAGCCCGGCGCCGGGCGCGCGCAAAGAGCGCACCCGCGTGGGCCGTGGTATCGGCTCCGGCCTGGGCAAGACCTGCGGCCGCGGCCACAAGGGTTCGTTCGCCCGTAAGGGTGGCGGCAAGATCAAGGCGGGCTTCGAAGGCGGCCAGACCCCCATGCAGCGTCGTCTGCCGAAGGTCGGTTTCCGTTCCAAGATCGCCAAGGACACTGCTGAAGTGCTGTCCTACCAGCTTGAGCGTCTGGAAGCTGGCGAGATCGACTTTGCCGCGCTGCGCGCTGCCAAGCTGGTCCCGAGCACCGCTAAGCGTGCCAAGATCGTCATGAAGGGTGACCTGACCAAGGCCTTCACCCTGAAGGGCGTCGCTGCAACGGCCAGTGCCAAGGCCGCGATCGAAGCTGCCGGCGGCAGCGTACAGGAGTAAGACATGGCGCAAGCTGGCATTGGTAACCTCGGCGGCGGGCTCGGCAAGTTCACGGAACTCCGCCAGCGACTGCTGTTCGTCATCGGGGCATTGATCGTCTACCGCATCGGCTGTTATGTGCCGGTGCCTGGCGTCAATCCCGATGCCATGCTTGCGCTCATGCAGGCGCAGGGCGGCGGCATCGTGGACATGTTCAACATGTTCTCGGGCGGCGCCCTGCACCGTTTCAGCATTTTCGCGCTGAACGTGATGCCGTACATCTCGGCATCCATCGTGATGCAGCTGGCGGTCCACATCTTCCCGGCATTGAAGTCGATGCAGAAGGAAGGTGAGTCGGGTCGTCGCAAGATCACCCAATATTCCCGCATCGGCGCCGTGTTCCTGGCGGTGGTGCAGGGCGGCAGCATCGCGCTGGCGCTGCAGAACCAGGTGTCCCCGGGCGGTGCCCCGGTCGTCTACGCACCGGGCATGGGCTTCGTGCTCACCGCCATCGTCGCGCTGACCGCCGGTACCATCTTCCTGATGTGGGTCGGTGAGCAGGTGACCGAGCGCGGCATCGGCAACGGTGTGTCGCTGATCATCTTCGCCGGCATCGTCGCCGGCCTGCCGGGCGCGGTCATCCACACCGTGGAAGCCTACCGCGACGGCAACATGAGCTTCATCGCCCTGCTGCTGATCGTGCTGGTGGTGCTGGCCTTCACCTACTTCGTGGTGTTCGTCGAGCGCGGCCAACGCCGCATCACGGTGAACTACGCACGTCGCCAGGGTGGCCGCAACGCGTACATGAACCAGACCTCGTTCCTGCCGCTGAAGCTGAACATGGCGGGCGTGATCCCGGCCATCTTCGCCTCGAGCATCCTGGCATTCCCGACGACGCTGGCCATGTGGTCCGGCCAGGCCAGTTCGGCCACGTGGCTGCAGAAGGTCGCCAATGCCCTCGGGCCGGGCGAGCCGCTGCACATGATCGTGTTCGCCGCGCTGATCAGTGGTTTCGCGTTCTTCTACACCGCGTTGGTGTTCAACTCGCAGGAAACCGCCGACAACCTGAAGAAGTCGGGCGCGCTGATTCCGGGCATCCGTCCGGGCAAGGCCACCGCCGACTACGTGGATGCCGTGCTGACCCGCCTGACCGCGGCCGGTTCGCTGTACCTGGTGATCGTCTGCCTGCTGCCGGAAATCCTGCGCACCCAGCTCGGCGCCTCGTTCTACTTCGGCGGCACCTCGCTGCTGATCGTGGTGGTGGTGGTGATGGACTTCATTGCCCAGATCCAGGCGCACCTGATGTCGCACCAGTATGAGAGCCTGTTGAAGAAGGCCAACCTGAAGGGCGGCAACCGCGGCGGTTTTGCCCGCGGCTGATTGACCTGTTACACTAGTCTTCTTGTTGCGAAGGCCCTCCGGTTCCCGGACTGGCCTTCCAAATCGAAGGGCGGCCCCTGCAGCGGTTTCGGGTGGGGGTGTGATGTGGTGGTCCTGCGCGGGAGTAGCGCAGGCGACGGCGAGGGCAACCTCTGCAGTCAACGACATCCGGCGCCGGAGCATGGGCACACTCCCCACGCCGGGTCCATGGAACCGCCAGGTTCCACGGGCTTCAAAGTAAACCGAGACCTTGATAGAATCGCACGTTCATTTTTTGATCCATCCTGCCGGATTGGCGCGCCGTTGGTGCGCTGTCGGCCATCACTCAGCTGGAGAACCGCGTCATGGCGCGTATTGCAGGCGTCAACCTGCCAGCCCAGAAGCACGTCTGGGTCGGGTTGCAAAGCATTTACGGCATCGGCCGTACCCGTTCGAAGAAGGTCTGCGACGCCGCAGGCGTGACCTCGACCACCAAGATCCGCGATCTGTCGGAGCCGGAAATCGAGCGTCTGCGTCTCGAAGTCGGCAAGTACATCGTGGAAGGCGATCTGCGCCGTGAAATCGGTATCGCGATCAAGCGCCTGATGGATCTGGGCTGCTACCGCGGTCTGCGTCACCGTCGCGGTCTGCCGCTTCGTGGCCAGCGCACCCGTACCAACGCCCGCACCCGCAAGGGCCCGCGCAAGGCGATCAGGAAGTAAGGGACCTAAGAAATGGCTAAGCCCGTCGCTAAGACCAAGAAGAAGATCAAGCGCGTCGTCACTGACGGCGTCGCCCACGTCCACGCTTCTTTCAACAACACCATCGTGACCATCACCGACCGTCAGGGCAATGCTCTGTCGTGGGCGACCTCCGGTGGCGCTGGCTTCCGCGGTTCGCGTAAGTCCACCCCGTTCGCTGCCCAGGTGGCTGCCGAGAAGGCCGGCCGTGCCGCGCTCGACTACGGCGTCAAGTCCCTGGAAGTCCGCATCAAGGGCCCGGGTCCGGGTCGTGAGTCGGCCGTGCGCTCGCTGAACAACGTGGGCTACAAGATCACCAACATCATCGACGTGACGCCAATCCCGCACAACGGGTGCCGTCCGCCGAAGAAGCGTCGCGTCTAAAGGAGCGATAAGAAATGGCTCGTTATATCGGTCCTACCTGTAAGCTCGCCCGCCGCGAAGGCGCCGACCTTTCCCTCAAGAGCCCGGCGCGCGCGCTGGACTCCAAGTGCAAGCTGGAGCAGAAGCCCGGCCAGCACGGCGCTACTGCCCGTAAGGGCAAGCTGTCCGACTACGCTACCCAGCTGCGTGAAAAGCAGAAGGTCAAGCGTATCTACGGTCTGCTGGAGCGTCAGTTCCGCAACTACTACAAGAAGGCCTCGACCAAGAAGGGCAATACCGGCGAGAACCTGCTGCAGTTGCTGGAAACCCGTCTTGACAACGTCGTTTACCGCATGGGCTTCGCAGTGACCCGTCCGGCTGCCCGTCAGCTGGTCTCGCACCGCGGTGTCACCGTGAACGGCAAGTCGGTCAACCTGGCTTCGTACCAGGTCAAGGCTGGCGACGCCGTCGCTCTGTCCGAGAAGGCTGCCAAGCAGCTGCGCGTCCAGGAAGCCCTGACCGTGTCTGCCACGCATGACCTGCGTCCGTCGTGGGTTGAAGTGGATTCCGGCAAGTTCGCCGGCATCTTCAAGGCCGTGCCGGATCGTTCGGACCTGCCTGCGGATATCAACGAAGCGCTGATCGTCGAGTTGTATTCGAAGTAATTCACATTGGAGAACCTCCGGGTCACACCGGAGGTTCGCAGGAGAACCCGCAACATGACGGTTACCGCCAACCAGGTTCTGCGTCCTCGCGGTCCGCAGATCGAACGCCTTACCGATACCCGCGCCAAGGTCGTCATCGAACCCTTGGAGCGTGGTTACGGGCATACGCTGGGCAACGCCCTGCGTCGCGTGCTGCTGTCGTCCATCCCGGGCTTCGCCATCACCGAAGTGGAAATCGATGGCGTACTGCACGAGTACACCACGCTTGAAGGCTTGCAGGAGGACGTGCTGGAAGTCCTGCTCAACCTGAAGGATGTGGCCATCCGCATGCATACCGGTGACAACGCTACGCTGTCGCTGTCCAAGCAGGGTCCGGGTGTCGTGACCGCTGCCGATATCAAGATCGACCATAACACCGAGATCCTCAATCCGGATCATGTGATCTGCCATCTCACCAAGGATGTGGCGATCAACATGCGTCTGAAGGTCGAGCGCGGTTTCGGCTATCAGCCGGCTGCTGCTCGTCGTCGTCCGGATGAAGAAACCCGTGCCATCGGCCGTCTGGTTCTGGACGCCTCGTTCTCGCCGGTCCGTCGCGTCGCCTATTCGGTGGAAGCGGCCCGCGTTGAACAGCGTACCGATCTGGACAAGCTGGTGCTGGACATCGAAACCAACGCCACGATCGATGCCGAGGAAGCCGTGCGCACTGCCGCCGACATCCTCAGCGATCAGCTGTCGGTCTTCGGTGACTTCACCCACCGCGACCGCGGTGCAGCCAAGCCGGCCAACAACGGCGTGGATCCGGTGCTGCTGCGCCCGATCGACGACCTGGAACTGACCGTGCGTTCGGCCAACTGCCTCAAGGCAGAGAGCATCTATTACATCGGCGATCTGATCCAGAAGACCGAAGTGGAGCTGCTCAAGACCCCGAACCTCGGCAAGAAGTCGCTGACCGAGATCAAGGAAGTCCTCGCACAGCGCGGTCTTTCGCTCGGCATGAAGCTGGAGAACTGGCCGCCGGCCGGTGTCGCCCAGCACGGCATGCTCGGCTGATCCACCGCTACGCAAGATGCTTGACCCCGCACCTTCGGGTGCGGGGGCTTCACCCGCAACACCCCGCACCGACAGGTCGATAGCCTGCGGTGACGGCCAGCCAGGACGGCTGGCACCGGACCATCCGCAGTCCAAGCAGCAACGCCAGGATGGCGACAGCGATACCCAACCGATCCAACATTCACTTCAGGAATCACCGTCATGCGTCATATGAAGTCCGGTCGTAAGTTCAACCGCACCAGCGCCCATCGCGAAGCGATGTTCAAGAACATGGCTGCGTCGCTGTTCAAGCACGAGCTGATCAAGACCACCCTGCCGAAGGCCAAGGAACTGCGCCGCGTTGCCGAGCCGCTGATCACCCTGGCCAAGGTTGATTCGGTTGCCAACCGTCGTCTGGCGTTCGCTCGCCTGCGCGACAACGAAGCCGTCGGCAATCTGTTCACCACCCTGGGCCCGCGTTACGCGACCCGTCCGGGCGGTTACCTGCGTCTGCTGAAGTGCGGTTTCCGCGCTGGCGACAATGCGCCGATGGCTTACGTGGAGCTGGTCGATCGTCCGGCTGCCGTGGCTGAAGCCGTCGAAGAGTAATCTTCGAGCTACACCCGTAATTCGGTGAAGAACCCGGCCTTGTGCCGGGTTTTTCCGTTTCTGGGGGTTGGATCATCGCGACGGCGACGGCGACGGCGACGGCGACGGCAACCGCAACCGCAACCGCAACCGCAACCGCATGGTGCCGTGAGCGATGCGGGGGGCGTCGGCGCGGGTGGGTTGGCGGGACACGCCGTGAATCCGTCCATGGAGGCTCATGTCGCGCCATCCATGGCGCTCATGGTCCCGCCAACCCACCCGCGCCAACGCCTGCACACATGGTCGGTGCGCATGGGGGTGAAGCGGAGCCGGCGCCTGTCTCGGTGCGTGGGTAGTGCCGGCCGCTGGCCGGCAGCCCGGCAGCGTCGCTACGTTCGGGTGGTTCCGCTTGATGTACGGAACACGCTGTCCGGTCCGCTGCGCCGATGGTCGGCAGGCGCGCATGGACGTGGGCGGTCACGGCCCTGTTAATCTTGGGGCCTGGACTTTCACGAGTGTTGGCAATGAATCCATTGCGTTGGAGTTTCCGCGCCCAGTTCCTGCTGGGGTTCCTGGTCTGCGCGGCGCTGTTGGGGTATGCGATCTTCCTGCAGTTGAAGATGGGGCTGGAGCCGTGTCCGTTGTGCATTTTCCAGCGGATTGCGTTCGCGGCGCTGGGCCTGCTGTTCCTGATCGGGGCGCTGCATGGTCCGCGGGATCCGGCTGGGCGGAAGACGTATGGGGTGCTGGCTTTCATCGCGGCGGCGGTCGGGATCGGCATTGCCGGCCGGCATGTGTATGTGCAGTTGCTGCCGCAGGACATGGGCTCGAGCTGTGGGCCGCCGTTGAGTTTCCTCAGTGAGACGATGGGGCCGTTCGAGGTGTTCCGGACGGTGCTGACCGGTACCGGCAACTGCGGCAATATCGATTGGCAATTCCTGGGCCTGACGATGCCGATGTGGAGCCTGGTGTGGTTTGCGGCGTTGGCGGTGTGGGCGCTGGTGACGGCGTTCCGTGCACGTCGGCGTCACTGAGGCCGGTCAGGTCCGTGACCCGACCTGACACGCGTTGCGCGGCCAGGTCGGATGCTGCGGTCAGGGCTCCGCTCAGAAGTCCTGCTGCAGGCTGAGGTAGGCGCCGCGGCGGGGGCCCCATTGCGGGGCGAAGACGCCGATGCCGCCGCCGTCGCGCAGTTGGTAGCTGCGGTCCAGTGCGTTGACCAGGGCGAGCTGTGCGTGCAGCGGGTGGCCGCTGTCGGCGTTGAAGTCGTGGGCCGCGCTGAGGTTGAGCTGGAGGTAGGCGGGGAGTTCGCCGCCGTTCGGGACGCCGTCGGTGTCCGAGCGCAGGCCGCTGCCGAACACGTAATCGGCGCCCAGGCGGTTGTGGCCGGCGAAGGCGTAGCTGACGCCGCCCGACGAGGTCAGTTTCTGGTCGTGGTCCAGGTGGATCCAGTTGTTCTGGACGTAAGCCAGTGCCTCGGGATCGAGGTTGTACTGGCCGGTGATGACCTGCTTGCCCATGGCCTTGTTGTAGGCGGCGTTGACGTAGGCGCTGAGCGGGCCGTGGCTGTAGTCGGCGCTGAACTCCACGCCGTGGATGTGGCCCAGGCGGTAGTTGAAGGTGGAGTAGATGTAGGCGGCGCCGAACTGGCCTTCGTCCTGCAGGCGGTCGACCTTGCGGTCGTAGGCGTCCAGGCCGAGGGTGAGGTGTTCGCCGACCTGCTGGGAGACGCCGATGTCGTAGTAGTCGCTGCGCTCGGAGAGCGGGGTGGTGCTGCCACCGGCCGGTTGCTGGTTGGTGGTGCCGTCGTAGAGGCCGATGTCGCTGCTGGCCACCAGTTCGCTCGCCGGCGGGGTGAAGTAGCGCGCGTAGCCGGCATGCACGGTAGTGCTGTCGCTGGCGTTCCAGACCACGCCCAGACGCGGGCTGAGCTGGCCTTCGGTGCCACCGAAGGCCGTGTAGCGGTCGCCGCGCAGGCCGTAGTTGACGGTCCAGTCCGCGCCGATGCGCCATTCGTCCTGCAGGTAGACCGCGGTGGTGGTGGCGTTGAAGGCGCTCGCCTCCGGGATGCGCCGTGGCGTGGTGTTGGCCTGCTGGCCGTCGGCGTCGACCGGGAACACCCAGGTGTCGCTGCCGGCGCGGGCGCGTTCGGCGTTGACGTACAGGCCATAGCGCAGCGTGTGGTTTTCACCGAGCGGGGTGGAGACATCGGCCTGCACGGTGTTGGCGCGGTTGCTGCGCTCCACCTGCGAGGCGACGCCGTTGAAGATCAGGTCGCCGGCGAGGTCCGGGCGGAAGGACAGGTCGCTGTACCGCTGGCCGGCCGAGACCTGGTAGGCCGTATCGCCCAGCGTGCCCTGCAGCACCAGCATGCCGAAGCGGGTGGTCTCGCGCTGATTTTCATCCAGTGCCGCCGAGTCCGCGTTGACGGTATCCAGGTAGCCGAACTGCGGCGTCTGGCCAGGGTTGACCGGGATCTGGAAGCGGTTGTTGGAGAAGCCGGCGAACAGGCTCAGGCGCGTGTCTTCGTTGATCAGGTAGGTCAGGTCGGCGAACGCCTTGCCCTGGTGGGTGTCATCGTGGTCCGGCCGGCGCGAGGCGGTGGGGTTTTCCATGCCGGCCTGGTTCTGGTCGTAGTTGCCGGTCAGGTATCCGCTCCAGCGGCCCTGGCTGCCCCACCACGAGGCGTTGGGGTTGAGCTTGCCGTAGGAGCCGGCGGTGAGGCCGGCGCTGCCGCCATTCCCCAGCTCGGCGCCGCTGCGGGTGGTGATGTCCACCACGGCGGCGGTGCGTTCGCCGAACTGCGCGGGGAGGGCGCCGTCCATCAGGCGGATGCTCTTGATCGCGCGGGCGTCCAGGGTCTGGCCGAAGCCGGAGATCGATTCGGGCAGCAGGACGCCGTTGAGCCGGTACTGGAGATTGGCGTGGTCGCCGCGCACGTGGACGCCGCCGTAGGAGTCCTGGACCACCCCTGGCGCCTGCAGCAGCACCTGGTTCAACGGGGTGGACGCGCCCAGCGGCAGGTGCTGGATGTCTTCGGCGGTGATCTGGTACTGGCTGCTGCCGATATCCGGCGACAGCGCGTTGCGCGCCTGGTCGAGCTGGGCGCTGACGGTGACCGCGTCCAGATCGGTGACCGCGGGGGCGGGGGCGCCGCTGGCAGGGGCGGCGGCGAGGGCGGGCAGGCCGGTCAGGGCCAGGGAAACAGCGATACCGGTAGCAAGCAGGGAAGGCTTCATGGGAATGGCTTGGCTGGGCAAAGGGAGAAGGGGCCGGCCTGGCGAGTGTTACTCCGTAACAAATCATGCGCCTGTCCCACGCCGGTGGACCATGCGCGATCTGGCTGATCGCCGTGGCCTTTCTTCGGCGTTCAGCCTGGGCCGGCATGACCGCCCCTTTGCGTCGGGGGCGCGCTCTGCGACCATGACCGGCCCCACACCCCGGAAGTCCGTGATGAGCCTGTCCGCCCCGCCCGTAGCCGATCCCGCCGCGACCGCTGTCGACGCTGCCTGGTCGCCGGAGAGCTGGCGTGGCAAGCCCGCGTTGCAGCTGCCGACCTATCCGGACCCGCTGGCGCTGGATGCCGCCCTGCACGAGCTGAAGCGGCTGCCGCCGCTGGTGACCTCCTGGGAGATCCTGGCGCTCAAGCAGCAGCTGGCCGAGGCCCAGGAGGGCAAGCGCTTCCTGCTGCAGGGCGGTGATTGCGCGGAGAACTTCAGCGACTGCGAATCCACCACCATCTCCAACCGGCTGAAGGTGCTGCTGCAGATGAGCCTGGTGCTGGTGCACGGCATGCGCAAGCCGGTGATCCGGGTCGGGCGCTTCGCCGGGCAGTACGCCAAGCCGCGCTCGGCCGATACCGAAACCCGCGACGGCGTGACCCTGCCGAGCTACCGCGGCGACGTGATCAATGCGCCGGAGTTCACCGAAGCGGCCCGCCTGCCGGACCCGCGCAGGATGCTGCAGGCGCACGCGCATTCGGCGATGACGATGAACTTCGTGCGCGCGCTGATCGATGGCGGCTTCGCCGATCTGCACCACCCCGAGTACTGGAACCTGGAGTGGGTGCGGCATTCGCCGCTGGCCACCGATTACCAGAAGATGGTGTCCTCGATCGGCGATGCGGTGCGTTTCATGGAGACGCTGTCCGGCGCGCAGGTGTACAACCTCAACCGGATCGACTTCTACACCTCGCACGAAGCGCTGCTGCTGCCGTACGAGCAGGCGCTGACGCGCCAGGTGCCGCGCCAGCAGGGCTGGCTGAACCTCAGTACGCATTACCCGTGGATCGGCATGCGCACCGCCGCACTGGATGGCGCGCACGTGGAATACCTGCGTGGGGTGCGCAATCCGATCGCGATCAAGGTCGGGCCGTCGGTGCAGCCGGACCAGCTGCTGCGCCTGATCGATGTGCTCAATCCAGATGACGAGCCGGGCCGCCTGAGCTTCATCCACCGCATGGGCGCGGCGCAGATCGCCGAGAAACTGCCGCCGCTGTTGAACGCGGTCAAGCGCGATGGCCGGCGGGTGCTGTGGGTGTGCGATGCGATGCATGGCAATACCGAGAGCACCAGCAACGGCTACAAGACGCGTCGTTTCGACAACGTGCGTGGCGAGGTCGAGATGTCCTTCGACCTGCACGCTGCGGCCGGCACCCGGCTGGGCGGCGTGCATCTCGAGCTGACCGGTGAGGACGTGACCGAATGCACCGGCGGTGCGCGCGAGCTGACCGAGCGCGATCTGGAGCGTGCCTACCGATCCTCGGTGGATCCGCGGCTGAACTACGAACAGTCGCTGGAGATCGCGATGGCGATCGTGCGCAAGCAGGCGCACTACGCCAACTGATATCGGTGCGTGTCCTCGACACGCACCTTACATTCGCCTGACACCATGGTCATGGCGGCATCGGCATCCTGTGGACTCCCCCCGCGAAGAACACAGGAGCGTGCCGTGACCGTCGACTGGCAGCAGGCAGCGCTGTATCTCTGGCCCATCTCGATCGCGCTGGCGATCGGGATCAGTGGCTGGTGGTTGCTGATGGCGTTGACGCGTCGTCTGAAAGACCGTGATTACCGCCGTGCCCGCATCGCGCGGGTGATCAGCCGGCCCTTGGCGTTCGCGCTGCCGCTGTTGCTGCTGATTCCGGCCCTGGAGGCCACGCCGCTGCAGGAGCACCGGCTCGAGCAGGCACTGCGGCTGCTGCATATCGGCCTGACCGGCTGCTTCATCTGGCTGCTGGTACGCGCGGTGGCCGCGGGCGAGCAGGCGATCCTGCGCGATCACCCGATGGAGGTGGCCGACAACCTCGAGGCACGCCGCATCCAGACCCAGACCCGGGTG
Source organism: Stenotrophomonas sp. TWI1149 (assembly GCF_039673155.1). Taxonomy (NCBI): domain Bacteria; kingdom Pseudomonadati; phylum Pseudomonadota; class Gammaproteobacteria; order Lysobacterales; family Lysobacteraceae; genus Stenotrophomonas; species Stenotrophomonas sp. TWI1149. The sequence continues at coordinate 265,360 of NZ_JBDJLB010000001.1, read as the reverse complement.
CTGAGCCGTGTGCTGATGGGCGCGATCATCCTGGTGGGTGTGTCGCTGATCCTGCTGACGTTTCCGATGGTGCGCCAGATCGGCACCGCGCTGCTGGCCTCGGCCGGCATCATCGGCCTGGTCGCCGGCATCGCGGCCAAGCCGGTGTTCGGCAACCTGATCGCCGGTCTGCAGATCGCGTTGACCCAGCCGATCCGGCTGGACGATGTGGTCATCGTCGAGGGCGAATGGGGCCGCGTGGAAGAGATCAACAGCAGCTACGTGGTGGTGCGGATCTGGGATGCGCGGCGGATGGTGGTGCCGCTGACCTGGTTCATCGAGCACCCCTTCCAGAACTGGACCCGGCGCAGCGCCGATCTGCTTGGCACTGCGTTCCTGTGGCTGGATTACACCGCGCCGATCCCGGCGATCCGCGCCGAACTGGAGCGGATCTGCAAAGGCGAGGCGCTATGGGATGGCCAGGTCTGCGTGACCCAGGTGACCGAAACCAGCGAACACACGCTGCAGGTGCGTCTGCTGGTGAGCGCGCGCAACTCCGGTGATGCCTTCGACCTGCGCTGCATCGTGCGCGAGCGCATGCTCGACTTCCTGGCGCGCGAGCATCCGCAGGCACTGCCGCGCACCCGTGCCGAGCTCAACCAGGAAGCCACGCCGACGCGCCGCGCGCGTTCGCAGCCGGCCGAGGATGTGCGCTCCCCCGGCGCCGAGGATGGTGAGCCGGCGATCCTGCCGGACCCGGGCGATGCGACCCGGTAGGTACCGACCGTTGGTCGGTACACGCCCTCAGGGTGCGACGCCGTTCGTCAGCAGGGTATCGGTCTGGAACCGCGGCGGACGGCGTGCGCGGGTCCGTTGCTCGTAGGCGTAGCCCAGCTCGATCAGGCGCGGCTCGCTCCACGCGGTCCCCATGAACAGCAGCCCCAGCGGCAGGCCGTCCACGTGCGCCATGGGCACGGTCAGGCTCGGGTAGCCGGCCACCGCCGCGGCGCTGTAGCTCTCGCCGGGGAAGTCATCGCCGCTGCCCGGCCGGATCGGCCATGCCACGCCGGTGGTCGGTGCCACCAGCGCATCCAGCTTCTGTTCGCGCAGCACCGCATCGATGCCTTCCGGGCCGGCCAGCCGGCGGGCATCGCTGCGCGCGCGGATGTACTCGGGCGTACCCAGGCCGCCCATCGTCGCGGCGGTGTCCATCAGGTCCTGGTCGAACAGCGCCAGTTCCTTGCCCGCATGCTGGCGGTTCCAGGCGATCACGTCGTCCAGGCTGCGCACCGGCGCGCGGTAGGTCGTGAAGTAACGCTGCAGCCCGGCCTTGAACTCGTGCATCAGGACGATCCGTTCGGCGTCCTGCCACTGGCCCTGGGTCGGCAGCTGCACCGGCACCACGGTCGCGCCGGCATCGCGCAGCACGGCCACGGCATGCTGCAGGGCCGGCGCGATGCCTGGCTTCTGCATCAGGTCGCCATACAGCACGCCGATCCGCGCGCCGCGCAGGCTGTCGGCGTTCAAGCGCGAGGTGTAGTCGTAGACCGCACGTCCGGGCATGGTCGCGGTGGCTGGGTCGGCCTCGTCGCGGCCGGCCATCGCGGTCAGCAGGGCGGCTGCGTCGGCCACGCTGCGGGTCATCGGGCCGGCGGTGTCCTGGCTGAAGGAGATCGGGATGATGCCCTCGCGGCTGACCAGTCCGACCGTCGGCTTCAAGCCGACCACGCCATTGACCGCGGCGGGGCAGACGATGCTGCCGTCGGTCTCGGTGCCGATCGCCGCCACCGCGAGATTGGCCGAGACCGCCACCGCGCTGCCGCTGCTGGAGCCGCACGGGTTGTGGCTGAGCCGGTACGGATTGCGGGTCTGGCCGCCGCGGGCACTCCAGCCGGAAATCGATCGGCTGGAGCGGAAGTTGGCCCATTCGCTCAGGTTGGTCTTGCCGAGGATCAGCGCGCCGGCCGCGCGCAGGCGCTGGACCAGGAACGCATCGTCCGGGCGGAACCCTTCCAGGGCCAGCGAGCCGGCGGTGGTGCTCATGGGGCTGGCGCCGATGTTGTCCTTGAGCAGCAGCGGGATGCCGTGCAGCGGGCCGCGCAGCTGTCCCTGGCGACGCTCGGCGTCCAGCTGTGCGGCCTCGCGCAGCGCATCGGGGTTGAGCTCGATGACCGCGCGCAGGCGCGGGCCGGCCCGGTCGAGGCGGGCGATGCGGTCCAGGTAGGCGCGGGTCAGGGTGACACTGTCCAGCTCGCCGCTGGCCATGCGCGACTGCAGGTCGCTGATGCCGGCTTCGGCAAAGGCGAACGGGAGCGTGGCGCTCGGCGAGGGGGGCGGCGCAGGCGATTCACGGGCATGCAGGGGCGCCGGGCCCGGGCTGCAGCCGGCCAGCGCGATGAGCATCAGCGATGTCAGTGTCAGGCGCATGCCTGTCCCCCCGAACCGGCCGTCAGGCTAACCACCGCGGGCGCCGCTTGGCAACTCAAGCCGTTTGGGCGGCCTTGCCATGGCGTTTGCGGATATCGCGGGCGAGCACGCCGACCACGATCAGATTGATCACCAGCACCGACCACGAGGCCCAGCCCGGGTGACGGAGGATGGCGTAGATATCGAACGGCAGGTAGATGCCGGCAGTGACGCAGCCCAGCCAGGAGGCCCAGGCCTTGGCGCGCCAGAGGCCCCAGGCCTCGAAAAGGTGCAGGACGCCGTAGGCGACCATTGCAGCAGCCGCCAGATGCACCGCATCGGGGCTGATCATGTTGAGCAGCGAGGGCAGGGTGCCGTGATCCGGGTCCAGACTGAAACGCCGGATCAGGGCATTGACCGCATCGCGCAGGGGCTGCGGGCCGAGCATTTCCAGCCCGGTCGCAGCCAACAGCGCCAGAACCGCCTTGCTGGCTTCCAGCAAGGCGATCAGGTGAAGCCCCGGATGCTTGTGAGGATCCGGGTTGTAGGGCTTGTCGATCACGACAATGGGTCCGATCAGCCGCCGCGCGATGCCTTCTTGCGGTCGCTTTCGGTCAGGCCCTTCTTGCGCAGGCGGATTTCCTTCGGGGTGATCTCGACCAGCTCGTCGTCTTCGATGAAGTCCAGGGCCTGCTCCAGCGAGTACTTGATCGCCGGGGTCAGCTGGATCGCATCGTCCTTGCCCGAGGCGCGCATGTTGGTCAGCGGCTTGGTCTTGATCGCGTTGACGGTCAGATCGTTGTCCTTGGAGTGGATGCCGACCAGCTGGCCTTCATACACGTTGTCGCCTTCAGCAGCGAACAGCTTGCCGCGTTCCTGCAGCGGGCCCAGGGAGTACGCCGGGGTGGCACCCGGGGCATTGGCGATCATCACGCCGTTCTGGCGCTTGGCGATCGAACCCTGTTCCTTCGGACCGTAATGGTCGAACACGTGGAACAGCAGGCCCGAACCCTGGGTCAGGGTCTTGAACTCGTTCTGGAAACCGATCAGGCCACGGGCCGGGATCTGGTATTCCAGGCGGACACGGCCCTTGCCGTCCGGCTCCATGTTCTTCAGCTGGCCCTTGCGGGTACCCAGCTTTTCCATCACGCCGCCCTGGTGCTGTTCTTCGATGTCCACCACCAGCTGCTCGATCGGCTCCATGGCCTGGCCGTCGATCTGCTTGATGATCACTTCCGGACGCGACACGGCCAGCTCGTAGCCTTCACGACGCATGTTCTCGATCAGCACCGACAGATGCAGTTCGCCACGGCCGGAGACCAGGAACTTGTCGGCGTCTTCCAGCTGTTCGACCTTCAGGGCGACGTTGTGGACCTGCTCGCGATCCAGGCGGTCCTTGATCTGGCGGCTGGTCAGGAACTTGCCACCGGACAGGTCCTTGTTGCCGGCGAACGGCGAGTTGTTGACCTGGAAGGTCATCGAGATCGTCGGTTCATCGACGGTCAGCGCCGGCAGGGCTTCCGGGGTATCCGGGTGGCACAGGGTGTCGGAGATGGTCAGTTCCGGAATACCGGAGATGGCGACGATGTCGCCCGCTTCGGCGGTGTCCTGCTCGATGCGCTCCAGGCCCAGGAAGCCCAGCACCTGCGCGACCTTGCCGTTGCGCTTCTTGCCTTCACGATCGATGACCGCGACCTGCATGTTCTTCTTCAGGGTGCCGCGCTGCACGCGGCCGATGCCGATCACGCCCACGAAGTTGTTGTAGTCCAGCTGGCTGATGCGCATCTGGAACGGACCTTCCGGGTCCACTTCCGGCATCGGCGCGTGCTGCATGATCGCTTCGTACAGCGGGGTCATGTCGCCGTCGCGCACGGTGTCTTCCAGGCCAGCGTAGCCGTTCAGGGCCGAGGCGTAGACGATCGGGAAGTCCAGCTGCTCATTGGTGGCGCCGAGCTTGTCGAACAGGTCGAAGACCTGGTCGATCACCCAATCCGGACGCGAGCCCGGACGGTCGACCTTGTTGACCACGACGATCGGCTTGAAGCCCATCGCGAAGGCCTTCTGGGTCACGAAGCGGGTCTGCGGCATCGGGCCGTCCATCGCATCGACGAGGATCAGCACGGTGTCGACCATCGACAGCACGCGCTCCACTTCGCCGCCGAAGTCGGCGTGTCCCGGGGTGTCGACGATGTTGATCCGGTTCTTGATACCGGTCTTCTTGTCTTCCCAGGTGATGGCCGTGTTCTTGGCCAGGATGGTGATGCCGCGTTCCTTTTCCTGGTCATTGCTGTCCATCACGCGCTCGGCGAGCACGGTGCGCTCGGAGAGGGTGCCGGACTGCTTGAGCAGCTGGTCGACGAGGGTGGTCTTACCGTGGTCGACGTGGGCGACGATGGCGATGTTGCGAAGATTTTCGATAGACATGCGAAAGGGGGCCAGTCGGCGCCGGATTTGGAAAAAGAAGTCCAACATTATACGGCCAAGATGACCAATCGCGAAAAGTGCCTCGCAGGCCTTGCCGGACGGGCATTCAGCTGTGTGAGGGACGCCTGTCCGGGTGGCCGCGATGATGCAGGAAGCACCACCGCCCCCTGAGTCAGGGGGCTGCCGCGAAGCGGCGGGGGTGTGGGTGCTGGTAAGAGGGGCCCGCGGTTCGCGCAGCGAAGCGTGGGGCGGCAGCGCGCATGCGGTGGCGCATACCACGGGTGTATCCTATGGGGCTAACGACAAACCCCCGTACTCCAAGGATTTGCATGTCCCTCATCGCCACTTTCGACACCACCCAGGGCCCGATCAAGGTCGAGCTGTTCGCCGACAAGGCCCCGCTGACGGTCGCCAACTTCGTCAACCTGGTCAAGCACGGCTTCTATGACGGCCTGGTCTTCCACCGCGTGATCCCGGACTTCATGATCCAGGGCGGCTGCCCCAAGGGCCAGGGCACCGGCGGCCCGGGCTACAAGTTCGAAGATGAAAAGAACGGCGTGAAGCACCAGGTCGGTTCGCTGTCGATGGCCAATGCCGGCCCGAACACGAACGGCAGCCAGTTCTTCATCACCCACATCAAGACCGATTGGCTGGACGGCAAGCACACCGTGTTCGGCCAGGTCCTCGACGGCCAGGCCATCGTGGACTCGGTCAAGCAGGGCGACGTGATCCATTCGATCACCCTGGAAGGCGACACCGACGCCGTGCTGGCCGCCCAGGCCGAGCGCGTGGCGGAGTGGAACAAGCTGATCCCCACCGCCTGATCCGATCCCGACGGCCCCCTGTGAAGGGGGCCGTTTTTACGTTTCTTAGCAGAGGAAATCCCCATGAAAGCACCTGTTCGTGTTGCCGTGACCGGCGCCGCCGGCCAGATCGGCTACGCCCTGCTGTTCCGCATCGCCTCCGGCGACATGCTGGGCAAGGACCAGCCGGTCATCCTGCAGCTGCTCGAGCTGCCGGTCGACAAGGCCCAGGCCGCCCTGCGCGGCGTGATGATGGAACTGGAAGACTGCGCCTTCCCGCTGCTGGCCGGCATGGTCGGTACCGATGACGCCGAAGTGGCCTTCAAGGACGCCGATATCGCCCTGCTGGTCGGCGCGCGTCCGCGCGGCCCGGGCATGGAGCGCAAGGATCTGCTGCTGGAAAACGCCAAGATCTTCACCGCCCAGGGCGCGGCGCTGAACAAGGTCGCCAAGCGTGACGTCAAGGTGCTGGTGGTCGGCAACCCGGCCAACACCAACGCCTACATCGCCATGAAGTCGGCGCCGGACCTGAACCCGCGCAACTTCACCGCCATGCTGCGCCTGGACCACAACCGTGCGCTGAGCCAGCTGTCGACCAAGCTCGGCAAGCCGGTCGGTGGCATGGAGAAGCTGATCGTGTGGGGCAACCACAGCCCGACCATGTACCCGGACTACCGTTTCGCCACCGCCGACGGTGCCTCCATCGCCGAGGCGATCAACGACCAGGAATGGAACGCATCGACCTTCATCCCGACCGTGGGCAAGCGCGGCGCGGCGATCATCGAAGCCCGTGGCTCGTCCTCGGCGGCCTCGGCCGCCAATGCCGCCGTCGACCACATCCGTGACTGGGTGCTGGGCAGCAACGGCAAGTGGGTCACCATGGGCGTGCCGTCCGACGGCTCCTACGGCATCCCGGAAGGCGTGATCTTCGGCTTCGCGGTCACCACCGAGAACGGCGAGTACACCCTGGTCAAGGATCTGCCGGTCGACGACTTCAGCCAGAAGTACATCGACAAGACCCTGGCCGAGCTGGAAGAAGAGCGCTCCGGCGTCGCCCACCTGCTGGGTTGATCACTCATACGGATGGGTGCCGAAGAGAACGGCAGGAGCCGTTCTCAACGGTGCGAAGCGCCGGCCCGAAGGGTGAGCGCCAGGATGGCGCGAATACCGTTGGTCGGTACGGACTGGAAAAAACGCCGGGCATTGCCCGGCGTTTTTTTTGGTCTCCCTACGACCAAGGTCGGACGGCCCGCGCCTCACCATCGGACTATGCTCGATCCCATGGCTTTGTCTGGGAGGGCTGTCATGCGTTACGAAGATGTCTATCGACGTTCGGTCGATGAACCCGAGGCGTTCTGGGGCGAAGAGGCCCAGCGCATCTACTGGCATACACCGCCGCAGCGGATCCTCGATTACAGCACCCCGCCGTTCCGGCGCTGGTTCGTCGGCGGGGAAACCAACCTCTGCTACAACGCGGTCGACCGCCATCTGGTCGATCGCCCGGATCAGCTCGCGCTGGTCGCGGTCTCCAGCGAAACCGGCGTCACCCGCGAGGTCACCTATCGCGAGTTGCACCGCGAAGTGAATGCCTTCGCCGCCGTGCTGCAGCGGCTGGACGTACAGCGTGGCGACCGCGTGGTGATCTACATGCCGAACATGGCCGAAGCCGTGTTCGCGATGCTGGCCTGCGCGCGCATCGGGGCGATCCATTCGGTGGTGTTCGGCGGCTTCGCCGCGCACAACCTGGCACTGCGCATCGATGACGCCGAACCGAAGCTGCTGATCGCCGCCGACGCCGGCAAGCGCGGCGGCAAAGTGATTCCTTACAAGGCGATGGTGGATGCCGCCTGCGCCGAAGCCGCTTCGCCGCCACCGCACGTGCTGATCGTCTCGCGCGGTCTGGACCCGGCCGAACCGAAGGTGCCCGGCCGCGACGTCGACTACGCCACGCTGCGTGCCGAAGTGGGCGACCAGGATGTGCCGGTGGTGTGGCTGGAATCCAGCGAGCCGAGCTATCTGCTGTACACCTCCGGCACCACCGGCAAGCCGAAGGGCGTGCAGCGCGATGTCGGCGGCTACGCAGTGGCGATGGCGCAGTCGATGGAGACCGTGTTCGACTGCAAACCCGGCCAGGTGATGTTCTCCACCTCGGATGTGGGCTGGGCGGTCGGGCATTCCTACAACGTCTACGGCCCACTGATCGGCGGCTGCACCTCGCTGCTGTACGAAGGGCTGCCGACCAACCCGGACCCGGGCATCTGGTGGGCGCTGTGCGAACAGTACGGCGTGCGCACGCTGTTCTCCTCGCCGACCGCGATCCGCGTGCTCAAGAAACACGACGCCGACTTCATCCGCCGCCACGATCTGGAAGCACTGAAGTACGTGTTCCTCGCCGGCGAACCGCTCGACGAGCCGACCGCGCACTGGATCAACGACGCACTCGGCAAGCCGATCATCGACAACTACTGGCAGACCGAAACCGGCTGGCCGGCACTGACCCTGCTGCCGGGCGTGGACATGAAACCGGTGCGCTTCGGCTCGCCCGGTTTCCCGAACCTCGGCTACCGGATGAAGGTCATCGATGAGAACACCGGCGAGACTGTCGCGCCGGGGCAGAAGGGCGTGCTGGTGATGATCCCGCCGCTGCCGCCGGGCTGCATGACCACGGTCTGGAAGGACGATGCGCGCTTCATCCAGAGCTATTTCAGCCACTTCAAGGAACTGCTCTACAGCTCGCTCGACTGGGCGATCCAGGACGAAGACGGCTACACCTTCATCCTGGGCCGCACCGACGATGTCATCAACGTGGCCGGGCACCGCCTGGGCACGCGCGAGATCGAGGAGTGCATCGCCGGCCATCCGCTGGTGGCCGAGGCCGCCGTGATCGGGGTCAAGGATGAACTCAAGGGCCAGGTGCCACTGGTGTTCGTCACCCTCAAGCAGGCCCTGCAGGGAGACGGCAGTGCCGTGGCGGCCGAGATGATGCAGCGGGTGACCAACACCCTCGGCGCGGTCGCGCGGCCGGCCCACATCCATATCGTCAACGCGCTGCCCAAGACGCGCTCGGGCAAGCTGCTGCGGCGCTCGCTGCAGGCGCTGGCCGAGGAGCGTGATCCGGGCGATCTGTCGACCCTGGATGACCCGGCGGCCTTGGACGAGATCCGGCGCGCGCTGGGAACCTGAGGTGCTGCAGGTCAGCCCGGTCGTGTAATGCCGCGCCATGCGTTGTCGCGACGCGCACCGGCATTCGAAGCGTTCCCCAAGGCCCGTCCTCCTCGGAGAGACGGGCCTTTTTCCTGCCTGTGCGGGGCGCCTCCAGGACCATGCTGCAGTGCATTACCGAGGACGCGAGCGCTCGGGTAAGCTCCGGTGGTGATCGCTGGGGACGCGGCGCGCCTGGGGCGGCCACCGACGCCGATCGGCCTGGAAGATGGGCAAGGGGGCGCGTACGAGTCGGCGAACGGCCGGCGCGACGCGCGATGATGCACCACGTGAAAGGGGGAGCACATGGCGTACATCCATGCCAAGACGGCCGCTGGCCGTCAGGAAATCGAGGATCGTGCACGGCGCCTGCCGCCGGCGCTGCGATCCATTCTGCTGATGGTCGATGGTCAGCGCGATGACACCGCGTTGACCGCGCTGCTGCCGGGCCTGCGTGCGCCGGACGATGCGCTGGCGCAGCTCTCGGCGATGGGCCTGATCGAGATCGTCGGCGGCAGTGCCGCACCGGTCGTCGCCGCGGCACTGACCGCCGGGCGCGAGCAGGACCCGGAGCTCTACAAGCGTCTGTACGACTGGATGAGCGAATCGGTGCGCAGGCACCTTGGTCTGAAGGGCTACTTCATGCAGTTGAAAGTCGAACGCTGCACCGATGCCGGCAGCCTGGAGAAACTGTGGCCGGACATGGCCGCCGCGATCAGCAAGGCGAAAAGCCCGGCGCTGGCCAACCGCTGGCTGGAAGAGACGCGCGCGCTGCTGCAGAGCGAGCCCGTGATCGCCTGAGACGATACGTCGACGGCGGCCAGGCAGCACGCTGTTTAGAATGCGTGCTGTTTCGTGTGCGGGAGAGTAGCGATGGTGGATGAGATCGAGGACGACGGCGCACCCGGGTGGGAGGCCATCGATGCCGCGTTGAAGGCGGTGTATCCCACGCAGGCGCCGCAGCATTACGGCCCGGTGCTGCGCTCGCTGCTCGGTGGCGAGGATCCGCTGGACGGCATCAGCGCGTATTGGAACGATGCGCCGCTGCCGCACTGGCACTTCGTCAGCTACGGCTTCTCCGAGCTGTATGAAAAGGAGAGCGATGATCCGGCCACCAGTGGCTACGGCTTCGAGCTGAGCTTCCGGGTTGCCGCTGCGGCGGGCAGCGAGCCGCCGGCGTGGGCGATGAACTTCCTGCAGAACCTGGCGCGCTACGTGTTCGCCAACGGCAAGGTGTTCCAGCAGGGCCACTACCTCAACGCAGGCGGGCCGATCGCCGCCGACACCGATACGTTGCTGCGGCACATCGCCTTCCTGCGCGACCCGCAGCTGCCGCCGCGCGAGACGCCCAACGGTTCGCTGGAGTTCCTGCAGGTGATCGGGCTGACCGATGACGAGATGGATGCGGTGAAGCGCTGGTCGACCACCGGCGTGCTCGAGACGCTGCTGCCGAAGATGCCGCTGTGGATCACCGATATCGCGCGTGGCTCGTTGCTGGACGACCCCGCGCTCGCTGCCGCGGTGGCCGAGGGCGCGGCACGCGAAGGCTCACAGACGGCCTATCTGTTCCTGGAGAAGTTGGGTTGGTCGGTGCGGGGCGAGGGTGCCGGACAGCAGTTGACCATGACGCTGGGCGCGCGCCAGGTGGAATCGCTGCTCGCGCTGCTGCCGGCGCGGTTGCTGTTCGGGCAGCCGTTGACGCTGGTGAGCAACGATAGTCAGATCACGCTGTCGCCGGCCGCGGTCAATGCGCTGGTGGTCGACGACGAAGCGCTGGACTGCCAGCTGGCACCGGCCACGGTGCAGGCGCTGGTCGCCACGGTCATGCCACGCCGCGGGACCTATGCGATCCCGGGCTGGCCGACGCTGCAGGTGGTGGTGGAGCTGAGCGAACTGCGCGATGCCGAGGGCAATGTCGTGCGTACGATCGGGTAGAGCCACGCCATGCGTGGCTCCTTTTCGACGGGACCGCGCGTTCCGGCCGGACGCGTGTGTTCCGGCCGGACCGCCTGCAGCCACCCATGGGGTGGCTCTACAGGAGGCCTTCCGCCTTCAGTGCCGCCTGCACGCCGGTATCGGCTTCCATGCGCTGCTTGAAGGCGGCGAGGTTGTCCAGGCCGCTCAGGTCGATCTTCGCGCCCGCGGCCCAGCGCAGGGTGATGTAGAAGTACGGATCGGCGAAGCTGCGGAAGCCGGCCAGCCAGGGGCGGTCGGCCAGCTGTGCATCGGCGCGCTCGAACAGGGCGCGCAGACGCTTGCGGGCGGCGGCGCGGAGCGCGTCGTACTGGGTGTCGTCTTCGATGAAGGTGCCCGGCCCGAACAGCGGCTTGAACGCCGGGTGCAGGTCGGAGTTGACGAAGGACAGCCAACGGGTGGCTTCGGCGCGCTGCTTGGGGCTGCCGTCACCGGTCAGGCCGGCCTGCGGGTAGGTATCGGCGATGTAGCCCATGATGGCTGCGTTCTGGGTCAGCACGAAATCGCCATCGACCACCACCGGGACCGAACCGGCCGGATTGAGGGCCAGGAACGGCGGCGCCTTCAGGGTGTCCTTGTCGAGCAGTTCCACCTCGAACGGCTGGCCGGTCCACTGCAGGGCGATGTGATCGGCGGTGGAGCAGGCTCCGGGCTTGCTGTACAGCTTCATGGGAACTCCGTTGCGGATGGGTGGAAGGTGAGCCGCCCACTATTCCAGAGCCGGCCCCGCATCCTCAACGGTATGGCCGTAACAGATCGTTACGACGCGCGCGGCTTGAGTTTCTGCACGCGGTAGAAGGTGTGATCGCCGATCGTGGCCACCTGGTAGGCATTGCGCCAGCTCGGGTTGGCGATCGCCAGGGCCGCGAAGTGGCTGGCGCCGGGCACGATCTCCTTGCGCTCACCGGCCGGCAGGGCCCAGTTGCGTTCGGCGTCGAAGGCGACGGTCATCGCTTCCTGCCAGGCATCGGCGTTGCCGAGCTGGGTGCCGGGCGCAACGATGGTCGGGGCGAACTGCTTGCGCGCGGTCACCACCTGGCACATCGAGTCGCCCCAGAGGCCGCTGTCCAGGCGGCGCAGCGCCACTTCCGCGACGGCTTGCTGGCCGCGCAGGGTCTGGTCACGCGCTTCGAGGTAGACGGTCGTGCTCAGGCACAACGAATCGGCGGCAGGCTGCGGCAACAACTGTGACAGCCAGAGAATCCAGGCCAGTTTCATAAATCTCCTTGCTCCGTGTGGGCCGCACCTGGCTGTTCCATCCGATCGTGCGGACGGGGCGTGGGTACGACTTGGCGTCATGGGGAGGCGGCCATCGGGGCCGCCCGGGGGCGGACCCGAAAGAAGACGTGGGGTCCGCGCGCTCACTCGAACTGGGTGGTGAGCGGGAAAGTTGGCGCACGATAGGGGGGGATTTCCCAATACATCCTGAACCCGAAAGCTTGACATTCAGGTTCGGAGGCAGGGCTGAATCGGCGGTTCAGCCCCGTATTCAGGTCCGTTTGGACCCGGGTCAGAGGGCAGCGGCGACCCGGCTGCCCTGATCGATCGCGCGCTTGGCGTCGAGTTCGGCGGCCACATCCGCGCCGCCGATCAGCTGTGCGTGGATGCCGGCTGCCTGCAGCGCGGCGTGCAGATCACGGCGCGGTTCCTGGCCGGCGCAGACCACCACATGGCTCACCGGCAGCAGCTGTTCCTGACCGTCCACGCGGATGCGCAGGCCGCTGTCATCCACGCCCAGGTACTCAACGCCACCGAGCATGCTCACGCCCTTGGCCTTGAGCGTGGCGCGGTGGATCCAGCCGGTGGTCTTGCCCAGGCGGGCGCCGGGCTTGCCCGGGCTGCGCTGCAGCAGCCAGACCTTGCGCGCAGGGGCTTCAGGTGCCGGTTTGGCGAGCGCGCCGCGGCCCTCGAACGTCGGGTCCACGCCCCACTCGGCCATCCAGCGCGCCGGATCCAGCGCGGAGGAGGGTCCTTCGTGGACCAGGAACTCGCCGACATCGAAGCCGATGCCGCCGGCGCCGATGATCGCGACCTGCTCGCCTACCTGGACCCTGCCGAGCAGCACATCCAGGTAGGTAACCACCTTGGGATGGTCGGCGCCGGGGAAATCGACCCGGCGGGGGGTGATGCCGGTCGCGATCACCACCGCGTCGAAACCGGCCAGCTCGGCCACGTCGGCCACGGTATCCAGCTTCACCTCGACACCGGTCTCGTCCAGCTTGTGGCGGAAATAGCGCAGCGTCTCGTGGAATTCTTCCTTGCCCGGGATGCGCTTGGCGACGTTGAACTGCCCGCCGATCTCGCTGCCGGCATCGAACAGCGTCACCACGTGGCCACGCTCGGCAGCCACGGTCGCGCAGGCCAGCCCGGCCGGACCGGCGCCGACCACGGCGATGCGGCGCGGGGCGGTGGTCGGGCGGTAGACCAGCTCGGTCTCGTGCACGGCGCGCGGATTGACCAGGCAGCTGGCCGTCTTGTTCTCGAACACGTGGTCCAGACAGGCCTGGTTGCACGCGATGCAGGTGTTGATCGCCTCGGGGCGGCCGGCGCGCGACTTGTTGGCCCACTGCGGATCGGCCAGCAGCGGCCGCGCCAGCGAGACCATGTCGGCACCGCCCGCGGCGAGGATGCGCTCGGCGACGTCGGGCATGTTGATGCGGTTGGTCGCGATCACCGGCACGCGGACATGCGGCTTGAGCTTGGCGGTGACCCCGGCAAAGGCGCCGCGCGGGACCGAGGTGGCGATGGTCGGGATGCGCGCCTCGTGCCAGCCGATGCCGGAGTTGATCAGGGTCGCGCCCGCCGCTTCGATGGCCTGCGCCTGCTGCACGATCTCGGCCCAGTTGCTGCCGTCGGGTACCAGGTCCACCAGCGAAAGCCGGTAGATGATGATGAAGTCCGGCCCACAGGCCTCGCGGATGCGGCGCACGATCTCCACCGCGAAGCGCATGCGCTGTGCCGCGTCGCCGCCCCAGCGGTCGGTGCGCTGGTTGGTACGCGGCGCGATGAACTCATTGATCAGATAGCCTTCCGAGCCCATCACCTCGACGCCGTCGTAGCCGGCTTCGCGGGCCAGCCGCGCGCTGCGTGCGTAATCGGCGATATGGCGGTCCACGCCGCGCGCGGACAGCGCCCGCGGGGTGAACGGGTTGATCGGCGCCTTCAGCTTGGAAGGTGCCACGGAGAGGGGGTGGTAGGCGTAGCGGCCGGCATGCAGCAGCTGCAGGCAGATCTTGCTGCCGTTGTCGTGCACGGCCCGGGTGACCTGGCGATGCGGTCGCACCTCCCAGGGCCAGGACAGCTTGCCGCCGAACGGCTTGAGCCAGCCGACCACGTTGGGCGCGAAGCCGCCGGTGACGATCAGGCCGACGCCGCCCGCGGCCCGCTCGGCGAAATACGCCGCCAGCCGCGGAAAATCGCGCGCGTGGTCTTCCAGGCCGGTGTGCATGGACCCCATCAGGACCCGGTTGCGCAGCTGCGTGAAGCCCAGATCGAGCGGGGCGAACAGATGCGGGTAGGCGGTGGATTCGGCGGCTGGCGACATGTGGATACGCTTGCGTACGGAAGCGCGCAGGGTGCCGCGAATGCCTCTGAAGAGCAAGCGCAGGTGCCCCGGTCGGTGCCGATCGCCGGTCCGGCACCGGCGCTGTTACGGCGCGACGGCGGCCGGGGCGGGCTTGCGGATGCCGAACAGCGGCAGGGTGACCCCGCATAGCGGGCCGATCAGCAGGGCGAAGGCGAGGGTGCCCACGCCGACGTTGCCGCGCAGCCACCAGCCGATCAGCAGCACGGTGCCTTCGATCGCGCTGCGCACGATCCAGATCGGCCAGCCGGTGCGGGCATGCAGGCCGGTCATCAGGCCGTCGCGCGGGCCGGGTCCGAAGCGCGCGCCGATGTACAGGCCGGTGGCGAGCGCGACCAGCAGCAGGCCGCAGACGAACATCGGGATCTGCCAGGCCAGGCCATGCACCTCCGGCAGCAGCCACAGCCCGAACTGCGCGCTGGGGCCGATCAGCATCACGTTGAGTACCGTGCCCAGCCCGGGCTTCTGCCGGATCGGCCACCACAGCAACAGCACCAGCGCGCCGATCACATTGGTGGCCACGCCGAAGGACAGCGGCGTCTGCAGCGCGATGCCCTGGGAAAGCACATCCCAGGGCGCCACCCCGATCGCCGCGCGGATCATCACCGCCGCGCCGAAGCCGTACAGGAACAGACCGAGCAGGAGTTGCAGCAGGCGCAGGGGCAGGGACGTGGGCATGGCGGATTCACCGGAAGGGCCACTGACTGTAGGCGGCACCGGGCGCCGCCGACAGATACAGATGAAGGCGAATGCGCGCTGACACGTTGCCGCGCGACTACCCCCAGCCGGACAGCACCAGCTTGCCGATCACGCCGCCACCTTCCAGCTGGCGATGCGCTTCGCGCAGGTTTGCGGCATTGATCGTGCCCAGATGCGTGTGCGCGGTCGTGCGCAGCTCGCCGGCGTCGATCAGGCTGGCCGCGCGGCTGAGGATGCGGTGCTGCTCGATCATGTCCCCGGTCTGGAACCGGGCGCGCGCGAACATGAATTCCCAATGGATGCCGATGCACTTGGCTTTGTAGGGATCGCCGACGCGCAGCGGCCCGCGGGGCTCGACGATCAGGCCGACATGCCCCTGCGGTGCCAGCAGCTCGCCCAGGGTCTCCCAGTAGTGATCGGTATCGGCAAGGTTGAGCGCGACCTGCACCTGCGCGATGCCCAGTGCCTGCAGCTGGGCGGCCAGTGGCTGGCGATGATCGATCACGTGGTCGGCGCCCATCTGCAGGCACCACGCGCGGGTTTCCTCGCGCGAGGCGGTCGCGATCACGGTGAAGCCGGCATGCCGTGCCAGCTGGATGGCGATCGAACCGACACCGCCGGCGCCGCCGATGATCAGCAGGTGCTGGCCACGATGGCGGCTGTCTTCAAAGTGCAGCGGCATGCGCTGGAACAGCAGTTCCCATGCGGTCAGCGTGGTCAACGGCAACGCCGCGGCCTCGGCGAAATCCAACGTGGTGGGTTTGCGTCCGACCAGGCGCTCGTCCACCCAGTGATATTGCGCATTGCAACCGGAACGGGTGACATCGCCGGCGTAATACACCTCGTCGCCCGCGGCGAAGGCGGTGACGTCAGGACCGACGGCTTCAACGACGCCGGCCGCGTCATAGCCCAGCACGCGCGGCGGATCCTCCTGCTGCGCGCGCGGCGCGCGCTGTTTGGTGTCCACGGGATTGACGGAAACAGCGTGTACCCGCACCAGCAGGTCACGTCCCCGCGGCGTGCCGGGCGGGGCGATGCTGAGGTCCTGCAGCGCGGCGGGGTCTTCAATCGGCAGATACTGGGTCAATCCCACGGCTTTCATGTCGGCTCCGGATCGGGGGAATCCTCTCCATCATACGGATCACGCCGTCGCTGTTTCTGCGCTGAATCAAGGGGCGAACCCGATTTGAACCCTACCGTGAAAAATGTGTCGCGACGCCGCCTGAATTGCGCAAAACCCTTGTCATTGCTGGGTCTTGCGGAATTTCATCAACCTGTATAGGGTGCCACCAGCTGGACCCGGTAGAGGTCTGGCGGTCGTCTTCACATGTTACGGGACTGTTAACATCACCTTCACTCGCCTGAGCATAATGTTCGCGGCGGTGGCGTGCTGAATCGGCAGTCTGAAAACGACGCAGTAGTGCTGGCCCATGCCTCTACCGGTTTCATACCCCCGAAATAGGAGCTGTACTCAATGAACAAGAAGATCCTTACTGCCGCGCTGCTGGGCGGTCTGGCTTTCGCCCAGGCTGCATCGGCGCAGGATTTTGACGACCGCTGGTACCTGACCGGTTCGGCCGGCTTCAACTTCCAGGATAGCGACCGTCTGACCAACGACGCTCCGTTCGTTACCCTGGGCCTCGGTAAGTTCATCAGCCCCAACTGGTCGCTGGACGGCGAGCTGAACTACCAGAACCCGAACTTCGATGCCAACCAGGATCTGAACTGGAGCCAGTACGGCGCGTCCGTCGATCTGCGTCGCCACTTCATCCAGGAAGGCCGCGGCTGGAACCCGTACCTGCTGTTCGGCCTGGGTTACCAGAAGTCGGAAGAAGAGTACGCAGCGCTGAACACCAATGGTCCGCGTGAGCGCAAGGACGGCAACTTCGCCGCCAAGCTCGGCGTCGGTCTGCAGACCACCTTCGAAAAGCGCGTCGCCGTGCGTGCCGAAGTGGCCTACCGCGCTGACTTCGACGACCAGAGCGTTGCTGCTCCGAGCGAAGACTGGTTCGGCGACGTGCTGGCTTCGGTCGGTGTCGTGATCCCGCTGGGCCCGGCCCCGGTCGCTGCCGTGCCGGCTCCGGCTCCGGTTGCTCCGAGCTGCGCCGATCTGGATGACGACGGTGACGGCGTCAACAACTGCGACGACAAGTGCCCGAACTCGCAGCCGGGTCAGACCATCGGTCCGGACGGTTGCCCGGTCCCGGTGTCGATCGATCTGAAGGGCGTGAACTTCGACTTCGATAAGTCGAACCTGCGTCCGGACGCGGTTGCGATCCTGAGCGAAGCTTCGGAAATCCTGAAGCGTTACCCGGATCTGCGCGTTGAAGTCGCCGGTCACACCGATTCCAAGGGTTCCGACGCTTACAACCAGAAGCTGTCCGAGCGTCGTGCCACCTCGGTGTACAACTACCTGACCCAGAACGGCGTTGACGCTTCGCGTCTGGTCGGTCCGATCGGTTACGGCGAGAGCCGCCCGATTGCGCCGAACACCAACTCGGATGGTTCGGATAACCCGGAAGGCCGCGCCAAGAACCGTCGTACCGAGCTGAACGTCCAGAACTAATCCTTCTGGCGGTACAGTCTCACCAAGCAGGGCCCGGCATTGCCGGGCCCTGTTTTTTTGTGTGTCCGGGGCGGTTGGATCCCGGAAATCGACAATAAATCCAACAAGTTGCCGTATTCATTGAAGGTGGCGCTTGAAAGACGTTGTGGCGCTGTTAAACTCGCCGCGTCGACCCCTTCCTGGATGCATCCCATGCAGCGTTTTGCACTGGCCGCCGCGCTTGGCCTGGCCCTGGTTCCCGCCGCCCACGCTGCCGTGGACTGTTCGGCACCTGCCAGCGCATCACCGCTGCCGCTGCCGGCCACCGCGATCGCACCGGTTGCCGAAGAGCTGTACATCCGCAACGTCCAGCTGGGCATGCCCGCCGGGGTGCTGACCTCCAGCTTCGACCGGGAACAGTCGCTGGACAGCGTGCTGCAGCGCCTGCGCATCGACGGCTGCCAGAACATCGCCAAGGCGATTCCCAGCGCACCGGTGATCAATCCGAACGATCCGGCCGCCTACAAGCCGCAGACCGAGTTCGACAACACGCCGTGGCGCTTCGACATGAGCCAGAACGGCAAGCGCATGACCGCCGAAGAATTCGACGCGTGGATGAAGGCGCGTGGCGTGCGCGTGGTCAAGGCACGCCCGGCACCGGCTGCCGTGCCGGCCGCCGCCGCCGAAGCACCGGCTGAGACCAAGCCGGCGGACAAGAAGTAAGCCGCCCGGGCGGAGCACGATGACGACACGCCGGCCACCCGCCGCGACCGCGTCCCGACCACGCCGCCCCGAGCGGCGTGCGAGCCCCGCAACAGGCACCCGCAGCACCGCCGCGAAGGCAACTCCAACCACACCGCGCCATGGCCTGGCGCGTGTGCTGTCCAAGGCCGGGCTGTGCTCGCGCACCGAAGCCGCGCGCTGGATCGCCGACGGCCGGGTCACGGTCGACGGCCGTGTCATCAACAACCCCGAATTTCCGATCATCGACGGTCGCCATCACGTGCGCGTCGATGGTCAGCCGCTGGATGCGCCCAAGCGCGTGCACCTGATGCTCAACAAGCCGCGCGGCCTGGTCACCACCGCGCAGGACGAGCGCGGCCGCGACACCGTATACCGCTGCTTCGATGCAGCCGGCCTGCCGTGGATCGCGCCGGTCGGGCGCCTGGACAAGGCCAGCGAAGGGCTGCTGCTGTTCAGCAATGATCCGCAGTGGGCCGCGCGCCTGACCGACCCGGCCACCGGCCCGGACAAGACCTATCACGTCCAGATTGACGCCATCCCCGATGCCGCGCATCTGCAGGCGTTGTGCGCGGGCATCGAGGACGAGGGCGAGCTGCTGCGCGCGCGCCGCGCCACGCTGCTGCGCAGCGGCGACAAGACCGCCTGGCTGGAAGTGGTGCTGGAGGAAGGCCGCAACCGGCATATCCGCCGCCTGCTGGCCGCCTTCGACATCAACGTGCTGCGCCTGGTGCGCGTGGCGATCGGCCAGCTGCCGCTGGGCGAGCTGGGCAAGGGCGCCTGGCGCGAGCTCAGCCAGCACGATCTGGATCTGCTGTACGCCGTGGCCGACAGCGCCGCGGCCACACCGTGACCTCGTGGCCTGCCGGCATGTGGCAGGCCAATCGACCCGGGCAATGGATGGCCTTCGAAGGGACGTTCCGTTCAACACCGGGAGTAAGACCATGCACATCCGTAGCCTCACCCGTTCCCTGTTCCGCGGCGCCTGCCTGTTGTTGCCGGCCGCGCTGCTGACCGCCTGTGGCGGCCACAAACAGATCGCCAAGCAGGATCCGCCGGTGACCGACAAGGTGGTGGAGATCAAGATTCCCGAACTGGACGGCCGCGGCAGCTACCGCTTCATGATGAGCGATGGCGACAAGCGCATGAGCGCCGACGAGTTCGACGCCTGGATGAAGGCCAACGGCATCCGCGTGGCCAAGGGCAACGGCCAGGACGGTCCGGTCGCCGCGCCGGTGGTGGTGGCGAGCAAGGAATCGGCCAAGGACAAGAAGAAAAAGAAGAAATAAAAAAACGCCGGGCATGGCCCGGCGTTTCGGGGAGACGGCGCGCCAGGCGCCGTCGTCCGCTCACCCCTTGATGACGCCCAGCTCAAGGCCGATCCGGGTGAAGGCATCGATCGCACGGTCCAGGTGCGCACGGGTGTGCGCGGCGCTGATCTGGGTGCGGATGCGGGCCTGCCCCTTGGACACCACCGGGAAGAAGAAGCCGATCGCGTAGATGCCTTCTTCGAGCAGGCGTTCGGCGAACTTCTGCGCCAGCGGCGCGTCGTACAGCATCACCGGGCTGATCGGGTGCACGCCCGGCTTCACGTCGAAACCGGCGGCGGTCATCTTCTCGCGGAAGTAGGCGGTGTTCTGCGCCAGGGTGTCGCGCAGGTCGTCGGCGGCGGCCAGCATCTCGAAGGCCTTGATGCCGGCGGCGACCACGTGCGGCGGCAGCGAGTTGGAGAACAGGTACGGGCGCGAGCGCTGGCGCAGCAGTTCGATCACTTCGGCACTGGCGCAGGTGAAGCCGCCGAGCGCGCCGCCCATGGCCTTGCCCAGGGTGCCGGTGATGATGTCGATCTTCTCCAGCACGCCCTTGACCTCGGCCGAGCCGCGGCCGGTGGCGCCAAGGAAGCCGGTGGCATGGCATTCGTCGATGTGCACCAGCGCGTTGTACTTCTTCGCCAGCGCGGTGATCTCGTCCAGCGGGGCGATGAAGCCGTCCATCGAGAACACGCCGTCGGTGGTGATCAGCTTGGTCTTGCAGCCGGCGGCATCGGCGGCCTGCAGCTGCGCTTCCAGATCGGCCATGTCGCAGTTGGCGTAGCGGAAGCGCTTGGCCTTGCACAGGCGAACGCCGTCGATGATCGAGGCATGGTTGAGCGCATCGGAAATGATCGCGTCGTGCTCGCCCAGAAGGGGCTCGAACAGGCCGCCGTTGGCGTCGAAGCAGGCCGCGTACAGGATGGTGTCCTGCTTGCCGAAGAAGTCGGCGATCTGCTTTTCCAGCTGCTTGTGCAGGTCCTGGGTGCCGCAGATGAAGCGCACCGAGGCCATGCCGAAGCCGTGGGTATCCAGGGCGTCCTTCGCGGCCTGGATCAGGTCCGGATGGTCGGCCAGGCCCAGATAGTTGTTGGCGCAGAAGTTCAGCACCGTGCGGCCGTCGTCCAGGGTGATCTCGGCCGACTGCGGGCTGGTGATGATGCGTTCGGACTTGAACAGGCCCTGGGCGCGGATCGCCTCCAGTTCTTCAACGTAGTGCTGGGTCAACGAGGCGGTGGTGGCGTCGGTCATGGCAGGCAGTCTTCGGCACGGGAAACCCGGGATTTTACCTGTCGGGCGCGACGGCGGGGTTGCCGCGGGCGGTGGATGGGTGGGGCAGGGCGGGAGACGGTTGCAGACGTGATTGTTGCATCGCAATATCAATCAGGTTAAAAAACTGTAAACCGCGCCGTTCCGCCCACCCCCACCCACGTCTGGAGAGACCCCGCATGAACCACGCCACGCGCTGTACCGCCGCCGCTGTGCTCTGCGCCGCCCTGCTTGCCCCGTTCGCCGCCAGTGCCCAGGACGAGGCCGCCTCTCCCTTCAGCTGGAACGTCACCGCGGTATCGGACTACGTGTTCCGTGGTGTGTCCCAGACCGACGAGGACCCGACGATCCAGGCCGGCTTCACCTATACCTCCCCGGTGGGTCTGTACGCCGGTGTCTGGGGCTCGGGCGTGGATTTCGGTGATGGCGGCCCGGATGCCGAGGTCGACTACCTGATCGGCTACGCCTTCGACGTGACCGACAACGTCAACCTCGACCTGCTGCTCAACCGCTACACCTACCCCGGTTCCAGCGAGCTGGCCTACAACGAGTTCATCACCAAGACCACGTTCGCCGAGCAGTACAGCCTGACCGTGACCTACACCAATGACGTGTTCAATTCGGGCACCGATGGGTGGTACTACGCCTTGGGCGGCGAGTGGGCCCTGCCGCAGGACTTCGCGCTGAGCGCGAACGTCGGCCGCAGCACCTTCGAAGAAGGCATCTCCAAGGATTACACCGACTGGAACGTCGGCGTCAGCCGCCAGTTCGGCCTGTTCAACCTGGGCCTGGGCTACTACGGCACCGACGGCAACGGCCGCGACAACTCCGGCAAGCTCGCCGACAACCGCGTGGTGTTCACCGTGGCCGTGGGCAAATGACCTGACGCTGCGATGGACATGAAAAAGGCGCCGAAAGGCGCCTTTTTCGTTTGCCGCGCGCGTACCGACCAACGGTCGGTACCTATCGGGTAGGTCACGACCGTTGGTCGTGACACCGGCCGGCGCGCCAACGGCACGACGCCTCAATTCCAGCTCAGTACGACCTTGCCGGCCTTGCCCTGTTCCATCAGGTCGAAGCCCTTCTGGAAATCGTCGATCGGCAGCTGGTGGGTCAGCACCTTGCCGAGCGGGAAACCGGACAGCACCAGCTGGGTCATCTTGTACCAGGTCTCGTACATCTTGCGGCCGTAGATGCCCTGCACGGTCAGGCCCTTGAAGATGATCTTGTCCCAGTCGCAGCCGGCGCCCTTGGGCATGATGCCGAGCATGGCGATCTTGCCGCCGTGGTACATGCAGTCGAGCATGTCGTTGAACGCGCGCGGGTTGCCGCTCATTTCCAGGCCGACGTCGAAGCCCTCCATGTGCAGGTCCTTCATCACGTCCTTGAGCGAGGTGTTGGCCACGTTGACCACGCGCGTGGCGCCCATGTCGGCGGCCAGCTTCAGGCGGAAATCATTGACGTCGGTGACCACCACGTTGCGCGCACCGATGTGCTTGCAGATGCCCGCGGCAATGATGCCGATCGGGCCGGCGCCGGTGATCAGCACGTCTTCGCCGATCACGTTGAACTCGAGCGCGCAGTGCGCGGCGTTGCCGTACGGATCGAAGAAGGCGGCCAGCTCGGACGGGATCTGGTCGGGGATCGGCCACAGGTTGCTGGCCGGCATCACCATGTACTCGGCGAAGGCGCCGTTGACGTTGACGCCGATGCCGACGGTGTTCGGGCACAGGTGCGGGCGGCCGCCACGGCAGTTGCGGCAATGGCCGCAGACGATATGGCCTTCGGCCGAGACGCGCTGGCCGACTTCATAGCCGGTCACGCCCGGGCCGATCTCGGCGATGCGGCCGACGAACTCGTGGCCGATGGTCAGGCCCGGCTTGATCGTGCGCTGGCTCCACTCGTCCCACAGGTAGATGTGCAGGTCGGTACCGCAGATGGCGGTCTTTTCCAGCTTGATCAGGACCTCGTTGGGGCCGGGGGTGGGGACCGGAACCTCTTCCAGCCAGATGCCCTTGGCGGCTTCGCGTTTGACCAGGGCCTTCATTGTTTGCTGCGCCATCGGGGTGGAACTCGTCTGGGGGAAAACGCGGATTATAGAGCCGCCGGCGGTTTTCCCATGTTGCAGCGCGGGTGGTTTGGCGGCGCAGCGGCTGGGCTAGAATCGGCGGTTCTTTCACCAGGGGCTGCTCTATGCGCTCGAACCTGCTTGCTTTCTCCGTCGTCGCCAGCCTTGGGCTGGTCCAGGTCGCCCATGCCGCAGAAGGCATGTGGGTGCCGCAGCAGCTGCCGGAAATCGCCGGTCCGCTCAAGCAGGCCGGCCTGAAGCTGTCCCCGGAGCAGATCTCCAACCTGACCGGCGACCCGATGGGCGCGGTCGTGGCGCTGGGCGGCTGCACCGCCAGCTTCGTCTCCCCGCAGGGCCTGGTGGTCACCAACCACCACTGTGCCTACGGTGCGATCCAGCTGAACTCGACGGCCGAGAAGAACCTGATCAAGGACGGCTTCAACGCGCCGACCCTGAAGGACGAGCTGAGCGCCGGCCCGAACGCCCGCGTGTTCGTGCTGGACCAGATCACCGACGTGACCGACCAAGCCAAGGCCGCGATCGCTGCCGCGGGCAAGAACCCGCTGGCCCGCACCCGCGCGCTGGAGGCCTTCGACAAGGCCCAGACCGCCGCCTGTGAAGCCGATGCCGGCTTCCGCTGCCGCCTGTACAGCTTCTCCGGCGGCAACACCTACCGCCTGTTCCGCAACATGGAAATCAAGGACGTGCGCCTGGTCTACGCGCCCCCGGGCAGCGTCGGCAAGTTCGGTGGCGACATCGACAACTGGATGTGGCCGCGCCACACCGGCGACTTCTCGTTCTACCGCGCCTACGTGGGCAAGGACGGCAAGCCGGCCGCCTTCTCCGCCGACAACGTGCCGTACCAGCCCAAGCACTTCCTGACGTTCGCCGACCAGCCGCTGGGCGCCGACGACTTCGTGATGGTGGCCGGCTACCCGGGTCGTACCAACCGCTACGCCCTGGCCGGTGAGTTCAATGAAACCGCCAGCTGGACCTACCCGACCATCGCGCGCCACTACAACGCCGTGCTGAAGATGATCGACGAGGCCGGCAAGGCCGATCCGGACGTCAAGGTGAAGTACGCCGCCACCGCGGCCAGCATGAACAACGTGGCCAAGAACTACGCCGGCCAGTTGGAGGGTTTCAAGCGCATCGACGCGGCCGGCCAGAAGCAGGCCGAAGAGGCCGCCGTGCTGGCCTGGCTGAAGAAGCGCGGCGCCGCCGGCAAGCCGGCCCTGGCCGCGCATGCGCAGCTGATCCAGCACCTGGACACCAGCAAGGCGACGCGTGAGCGCGACCTGTTCGTCAGCCAGTTCAACAGCACCTCGGCGGTGGGGGCGGCGATCAGCCTGTACCGCCTGTCGATCGAGCGCAGCAAGCCCGACGCCGAGCGTGAAGCCGGTTACCAGGAACGCGACCTGCCGTCGATCGAAGGCGGCCTGAAGCAGATGGACCGCCGCTATGTCGCGCGCATGGACCAGCAGCTGCAGACCTACTGGCTGAGCCAGTACGTGGCCCTGCCGGCCGCGCAGCGCAGCAACGAGGTGCTCAACCAGTGGCTGGCGGGCAGCGACGCGGCCGCCGTGCAGGGTCTGGTCGGCAAGCTCTCGGCCACCAGGCTGGGCAGCCTGGATGAGCGCCTGACGTGGTTCAAGGCCGACCGTGCCGCCTTCGAAGCCAGCACCGATCCGGCGATCCAGTACGCGGTGGCGGTGATGCCGGCGCTGCTGAAGCAGGAAGAGCAGAAGAAGACCCGCGAAGGCGAGTCGCTGGTCTCGCGCCCGCTGTACCTGCAGGCCGTGGCCGACTACAAGAAGAGCAAGGGCGAGTTCGTCTATCCGGACGCCAACCTGTCGCTGCGCATCACCTTCGGCAACGTCATGGGCTACGGCAAGGACGGCGTGAATTACACCCCGTTCACCACCCTGGAAGGCGTGGCGGCGAAGGAAACCGGCGAAGATCCGTTCGATTCGCCGAAGGCGTTGCTCGATGCGGTCAAGGCCAAGCGTTACGGCGGTCTGGAAGACAAGCGCATCGGCTCGGTGCCGGTGAACTTCCTGTCCAACCTGGACATCACCGGCGGCAACTCCGGTTCGCCGGTGCTGGATGCCAACGGCAAGCTGGTCGGCCTGGCCTTCGATGGCAACTGGGAGTCGGTGAGCTCGAACTGGGTGTTCGATCCGGTGATGACCCGCATGATCGCGGTCGACAGCCGCTACATGCAGTGGATCATGCAGGAAGTGGCGCCGGCGCCGCAGCTGCTGAAAGAGCTGAACCTGAGCAAGTAAGCCGACACGTCGGTTTCGATGACCCCGCAGCGAAATCTGCGGGGTTTTTTGTTGTGGCTGAGCAGGAGATCCAGGCGTGGCGTCTTGCCTCTGGATCCAAGCGCGGCGTCTCGTCTTTCCCGGAGGGAGCGCGCCGGGCAGGGCTGGGCGAGACGCGCCGTGAACCCATCCATGGGGGCTCGTACGACCGCATCCATGCGGTCGAACGGTCTCGCCCAGCCCTGCCCGACGCGCTCTGGACACATATCCGCGTGCGGACAGAAAGGCGAAGCGGCACTGCACTTGCTCTTTGCATCCGCGCCAGCGACGGAAACCTTGGTGGCTGAGGCCGGGCAGCCTCTGGCAGGACCGTTCGACGGAAGGGAAAAGCAGCGGCAGTGCATTTGCCTTTGTGTCCGCGTCAGCGACGGAAACCTTGGTGGATGAGGCGGGGTAGCCTCTGGCAGGACCGTTCGACGGCATGGATGCCGTCGTACGAGCCCCCAGGGATGGGTTCACGGCGCGTCCTGCCAGAGGCTGCCCCGCCTCAGCCTGCGCGGGCCAACAAGGCGCCACGCTCCAAAAGCCATCCGTCAAAGACCAAAGAGCCGCGCAGCTTCACAGCCGCGACCGGGTATGATCCCCGTTCGGTGTGGTTTCACAGGATGTGAACGAAACGCCGCCACCTCCTCCCCCCAAGGAACCCTTGTCCGCATGCGCATCCTGCTTGCCCGTCACGGCGAAACGCCGTGGAATGCCGAAGGCCGCTACCAAGGCCAGATCGATATCCCGTTGTCGCCGATCGGCGAAGCCCAGGCCAGCGCGCTGGGCGAACGGCTGAAGTCCGTGGACATCACCCGCGCCGTCGCCTCGCCGCTGGTGCGCGCCCAGCTCACCGCCCAGCTCGCCCTTGGCGCCGAGCGGGCCCCGATGCTGCTGACCGAACCGGACCTGCAGGAAATCGCCCACGGTGAATGGGAAGGCCTGCTCGCCAGCGAAATCCATGACAAGGATCCCTCCCGCCTGCGTGCCTGGCGCGAAGAGCCGGACACCGTGCTGATGCCCGGCGGCGAATCGCTGCGCCTGGTGCTCGAGCGCAGCTGGCGTGGCCTGGCGCGTGCCGCCGAAGGCCTGGGTGAACATGACACCCTGCTGGTCGTCGCCCATGACGCCGTCAACCGCGTGATCCTGTGCCGCATCCTCGGCCTGCCGATCTCGCGCCTGTGGACCTTCCGCCAGGCACCGACCACCCTCAACCTGCTTGAAGGCCCCGACCTCGACCAGCTCGAAGTGGTGCGCCTGAACGACTGCGCCCACCACACCCCGTTCTTCGGCGAAGCCAAGCACCGCGCGCTGTAAGCGGTGTGCATCTGGACGCGACGGCTCGGCCACTGGCTGGCGAGCCGCGCAGGGCCGCCTGTTCCACCCCATCGCGGGGTGCCGTGGGCGACCGGTGGGCTGGCCGTGGCGTCGCTGCTGGGGTGGTGGGTCGAGTTCCTGCCGCGTCCCGTCCTGTATTCCCCGGCCTGCGTGGCGGCGTCTGCGGTACTCGGCGCCGGCAGCGCGTTCTGGCTGTGCCGCCGCGCACTGACCACGGACGAGGTGCAGCGCACGCTCCGCGCAACCCCCGGGCGATTGCTGCTCGGGTATCTGGCCACGCCGTTCCTGCTTGCCGCGATGTACTGGTGCACCGCCACGCGCACGCTGCCCTGGCTGTATACCGCAGTGGCCGGCCAGCCCTATGCCGAGCTGCACCAGGCACGCACCGACCACGGCGGTCGCCGCTGCGCCTCGATCCGCGGTGAGAGCCTGAAGCAGGGCCTGCGCGATCGTGTCTGCATCGGCCGCAGGCTTTATCATCGCTATCCGCATCAACCCGTCACTGCCCATCTGACCGGCAAGCGCTCCTGGCTGGGGGCCACGGTCAAGCAGATCCACCTGGAACCACCGTCGTGCCCCAACGTCCCCTGACCCTCTCCGATTGGCTCGGCTACATCGAGCAGCAGCACCCCGCCACCATCGACATGGGGCTGGACCGGGTGCGTACCGTGGCGCAGGCGATGGGACTGGGCGCACCAGCCGAGCGCAGCATCGTGGTCGGTGGCACCAACGGCAAGGGCTCCACCGTCGCCTTCATCGAAGCGATCGCCCGTGCCGCCGGCTGGAAGGTCGGCGCGTACACCTCGCCGCACTTGCTGCGCTACAACGAGCGCGTGCGCATCGATGGCGAGGATGCCAGCGATGAGGCACTGATGGCGGCGTTCAATGCCATCGAAGATGCCCGTGGCGACACCACGTTGACCTACTTCGAATACGGCACGCTGGCCGCGCTGCACCTGTTCGCGCAGGCCGGGCTCGACCTGGCCGTGCTGGAAGTCGGCCTCGGCGGCCGCCTGGATGCCGTCAACATCGTCGACAGCGACGTCGCGGTGATCACCACCGTGGACATCGACCACAGCGACTGGCTGGGCGAGGACCGTGAAGCGATCGGCACCGAGAAGGCCGGCATCATCCGCGGCTGGAAGCCGGTCATCCTCGGCGAAATCGACCCGCCCTCGAGTGTGCTCGCGCGTGCCTATCTGGTGGGGGCCAACGCCATCCGGGGGGGCAGCGACTTCTTCGCCGACGACATCGATGGCGAACACTGGCGCTGGCGCGATGTCGGCTTCCGTCTCGAACTGCCGTACCCGACGCTGCGCGGTCCCATCCAGCGCGCCAATGCCGCCACCGCGATCGCCGCCCTGCGCGCGCTCGATCGTCCGCTGCCGCGCACCGCCTTCATCGAAGGCGTTGCCGCCGCGCGTATCCGCGGCCGTCTGCAGGCCTTCGATCGTGACGGCGTCGAGGTCCTGGTCGATGTCGGCCACAACCCGCAGGCCGCCCGCGAACTGGCGGGCGCACTCAAGGCCGCCCGCGTCACCGGCAGTACCCTCGCCGTGTTCGCCGCGCTGCAGGACAAGGACGCGGCCGGCGTCGTCGATGCCCTGGCCGACCAGGTCCAGCAGTGGCATCTGGCCGGGCTGGCCGGTGCCCGTGCGCAGAGCGCGGGGGAACTGCAGGCCCGCCTGGACGGCACGGCAGCGGTCGGCGCCACGCTCCACGCCACCGTCGCCGACGCCCTGCGGCACGCCCTGCAGCAGGCCAAGGCCGGTGATCGGGTGCTGGTGTTCGGCTCCTTCCACACCGCCGCCGAGGCACTGCAGACCCTGGATCCCGGCGCCTGAGCGGCCTTTGCAGCGCCGTTCAGCCGCATCAGCCGCCGCACACGCGCGCACCCGTATAATCCCCGTGGCATTCCGCCGCGCCGCCTGCCTGCCTTCACGTGGATACTCCTCTGAAACAGCGACTGATTGGTGCCATCGTCCTGGTGGCGTTGGCCGTGATTTTCCTGCCCATGCTCGTCAAGGGTCCCGCGCCTGACAGTGGCGTTGCCAACGTGCCGATCAGCGCACCGGCCGCGCCATCCGATGGCCAGTTCGAAACCCGTGAGCTGCCGCTGGTCGCACCGACCGGTGGCGCCACCGGCCTGCAGAGCGGGGCATCGACCACCCAGCCACTGGCCGACAGCGCCGCCGCCGCCGATCCGGCGCCGGCCGATACCTCGCCGGCCGTGGCCGCGGGCAACTACGCCGTGAGCTTTGGCGCCTATGCCAGCGAAGCCGATGCCGACCGCGTCATCGCCACGCTGAAGAGCGCCCAGCTGGCGGGCTTCCGCGAGCCGGCCACGATCAATGGGCGCCAGGCCTGGCGTGTCCGCGTGGGCCCCTATGCCGACCGCGCGCTGGCCGAAGCCGGCCGCCTGCAGGCGGTGAAGGTGCGCAACGACGTCAAGGCCGAAGTCATCACCCTGGATGCGCGCGCCGATACCGCGGTCGCCGCCACCCCGGCGGCCGCTGCACCCGCTGTGACGGCGCCGACCGCCTCCAGCGCCGCCGCTGCGCCGTCCGGCAACACCGTGAAGACCGAATCCCTGCCGGCCGAACCGGTCGCGGCTGCCCCGAAGCCGGAACCGAAGCCGGCCGCGCCGAAGCCAGAGCCCAAGCCGGCCCCGGCGCCCAAGCCCGAAACCGCTGCCGCGCCGCCGGTGGCGGCCCCGGCTGCGCCGGCCGCCAGCAGCGTCGGCTTCGCCGTGCAGCTGGGTGCCTTCGGCCAGGCAGCCGAGGCCAACGCACTGCGCGACAAGGTCCGTGCCGCCGGCTTCAGCGCCTTCGTCGAGCAGGTCCGCACCGAAAAGGGCACCCTCAACCGGGTCCGCGTCGGGCCGGTCGCCAACCGCGGCGATGCGGAGAACCTCAAGGCCCAGGTGGCTGCCAAGGTCGGCGTCGCCGGCATGGTCCGGCCGCATCCCTGATGCCGGCCATGCGCCCGTGCCTTGAGGCCCGAACGTTCCTCCCCGGAGGAGGCGCGTGATCGATTTCGTACTGTTGGCGGTGATCGGCATCTCGACCCTGCTCGGGGTGATGCGCGGCTTCGTCAGCATCCTCATCAGCACCCTGTCCTGGCTGCTCGGCAGCTGGGCGGCGCTGATGTTCGGCACGGCGGCCGCAGGCTGGTGGTCGGCGCCGGCGGCGCCCGGTACCGGGCACCTCTTCGCGGGCTACCTGAGCGTGTTCCTGCTGGTGATGGTGGCGGTGTGGGCCATCGGCCTGGTGATCCGGCAGGCCGTGCGTTCGACGAGCCTCAACGGCGCCGACCGGATGCTGGGCGGCGTGCTGGGCCTGGCCCGGGGCGGCCTGATCGGTTGTGTGCTGCTGCTGATCGCCTCGTATACGCCGTTGCCGCGCGAGGCGGCTTGGCGTGATTCCAACCTGCGCGCGATGCTCAGCCCCGGCGTGGGCTGGATGCAGGCCAGGATGCCGCAGATGCCCGACATGCCGCAGCTGCCCGACCTCCAGGGCATGCCGATGGCGCTGCCTGACGTGAACATGGCGCAACTTCCCGGCTCGGAGTTGGGCAAGCCGCTGCTGACAGGCGATAATGGTGTGCTTGACGGCCTGCTGGCCGGGCGCGGATGGCCGCGACCGCTGGACGAGACGCCAGAGCAGGGGGGAGACCCCGCCGACGTATCGGCGCGTGGGTCCCGCCCAGGTACCCCCGACAACATCGATCCGGCGCTCGTGCGCCCGGATCCCACCGATCCGGCACGGAGCGGTTCCCCCGGCCAGGCACGGCCACCTTCACAGTAAATGGGCGCAGCCCAGCGGAGATTCGCACCATGTGTGGCATCGTCGGAATCGTCGGCAACCAGAACGTCGCCGGGCAGTTGTATGACGGCCTGACCGTCCTCCAGCATCGTGGCCAGGACGCGGCCGGCATCGCCACCGCCGACGGCACCCGCCTGCGCGTGCAGAAGGCCAATGGCCTGGTACGCGATGTGTTCGATGCCAAGCGGATGTCCACGCTGGAAGGCCGCGTTGGCATCGCGCACGTGCGCTATCCCACCGCCGGTTCGGAAGGCATGGACGAGGCGCAGCCGTTCTACGTGAACTCGCCGTACGGCATCGCGCTCGCCCACAACGGCAACCTGATCAATACCGAAGCCCTGCGCCAGCAGGTGTTCGAGCAGGACCGCCGCAACGTCAACACCGATTCGGACAGCGAAGTGCTGCTGAACGTGTTCGCCTTCGAACTGGATGCGCAGCGCCAGCTGACCCCGGAAGCGGCGATCCGCGCCGTGGCCGCCGTGCACCGTCGCGTCAAGGGTGGCTATGCGGTGATCAGCGTGGTGCTGGGCCTGGGCCTGGTCGCCTTCCGCGATCCGCACGGCATTCGTCCGCTGGTGCTGGGCAAGCGCGCCCACGCCGAAGGCGACGAATACATCGTGGCCTCCGAATCGGCCGCACTCGACGTGCTCGGTTTCCAGCGCGTGCGCGACGTGCGCCCGGGCGAAGCGCTGGTCATCACCGCGCGCGGCGAGCTGTTCTCCGAAGTCTGCGCCGAGCCGGTCGAGCACAGCCCGTGCATCTTCGAGTATGTGTACTTCGCGCGCCCGGACTCGATGATCGACAACGTCTCGGTGCACAAGGCGCGCATGCGCATGGGCATCAAGCTCGGCGAGAAGATTCTGCGCCTGCGCCCGGACCACGACATCGACACCATCATCCCGATCCCGGATACCTCGCGCGATGCCGCGCTGGAGATTTCCAACACGCTCGGGGTGAAGTACCGCGAAGGCTTCATCAAGAACCGCTACATCGGCCGCACCTTCATCATGCCGGGCCAGGGTGAGCGGGTGAAGTCGGTGCGCCGCAAGCTCAATCCGATCCACCTGGAGTTCCGCAACCGCGTGGTGCTGCTGGTCGATGATTCGATCGTGCGTGGCACCACCAGCCAGCAGATCGTGCAGATGGCGCGCGACGCCGGTGCCCGCAAGGTCTACCTGGCCAGCGCGGCGCCGCCGGTGCGCTACCCGAACATCTACGGCATCGACATGCCGGCCGCCGAAGAACTGGTCGCGCACAACCGCAGCATCGAGGAAATCGAGAAGCACCTGGGCTGCGACTGGCTGATCTACCAGGACATCGAGGACATGGAAGCGGCGGTGAGCGAAGGCAACCCGGAGCTGAAATCGTTCGATTCCTCGTGCTTCAACGGCGTCTATCCGACCGGCATCGAGCCGGGCTATTTCGAGCGCATCCAGCAGCTGCGTTCGGACGATGCCAAGCACAAGCGTCGCGCCTGAGGGCAGGGCATGAGTGATGTGTTGGATACCGCGGCCGGCGATCTGCTGCAGGCCGCGCAGCACTGCCTGGCCGAGCCGGATCCGCTGCGCAAGGTTGCGTTGACCCAGCACTACGCCGTGCAGTTCCGCGCCGGTCGCCTCAAGGCACCGGCCGATGCGCCGGCACCGGACCCGATCCGGATGCCGGGGCGCCCCGCCAGGCCGATCCTGGTCCACCCGCGCGATCTCCCGCGGCGTGGCCTGGGCAGCGTGGAAGGGCGTGCGGCGTTCGTGCACGCCATCGCGCATATCGAACTCAACGCGATCGACCTGGCCTGGGATGCGGTCTACCGCTTCCGTGGCCTGCCGACCTCCTTCCATGCCGACTGGGTCAGCGTGGCCGATGACGAATCGCGCCACTTCATGCTGCTGCACGATCGGCTGCAGGCCAACGGCTATGCCTACGGCGATTTCGACGCGCACAACGGCCTCTGGGAAATGTGCGAGAAGACGGCGCACGACGGACTGGCCCGCATGGCGCTGGTGCCGCGCGTGCTCGAAGCGCGCGGGCTGGATGTCACACCGGGCATGATCGTGAAACTGCGCGCCGGGGGCGACCACGCCACCGCCGATGTGCTGGAGATCATCCTGCGCGAAGAAGTGGCGCACGTCGCCGCCGGCTCGCGCTGGTACCGCTGGTACTGCACGCGCGAAGGGGTCGAGCCGCGCCCGCGCTTCATGGCGCTGCTGAAGGAGTACGCCGGCGGCTTCCTGTATGGCCCGTTCAACCTGGAAGCGCGCCTGCTGGCCGGCTTCGACGAGGAAGAACTCGCCGAGATGATCGAACAGACCGAACTGCGCGGTCAGGTGTTGGCCAGCACCACGCGCTGACCGCTTGCGGTCGGCCGGTTGATGTAGAACAACCCGGGACCCGGCCGATAAGGCAGTTCCCGGGTGCCCGCATCGGCGGCATAGAGCAGGGCGGTGTCGCCCAGCGCATCGAAGTTCCAATGCGCCGACTGCATCAGGTAGCGCTGGCGCAGCAGGCCTTCCTGCGCGGGATCGAGCGGCGTACCGGCCAGCAGCCGGGCGGCGATGGGCTGCAGTTCCGCCGGCAGCGCCAAGGCAGGCAATGCGTCCGGAGAGGTTGTCCACGCCACGCCGGCGGCCGCGGCACGCTGGTGCAGCAGCCGCAGCGCGATGAACTGGTAACGCGCATCGATCTCGCGGCGCAGCACCACCGCCGCATACGCACGCAGGGTGGGCTGTGGCAGGACGCTGCGGCTCTCGACGCGGCGTTGCGGCTGCCACTGATGCCACACGTCGACCCAGATCGCGTCATCGCCCAGGCCGAGTGCACGCTGCCAGCGACGGCACGTGGCCTGTGCGTTGCGGTACACCGTGGTCGCGCGCAGCAGGTCCAGCGGCGGCACCGCGCCGGGCGCCAATCCGTTGCCACGCAGCAGCTGCCCCTGCGGACGGCTGAGCAGCTTGGGGCCTTCGATGCGCTGGTCGTAGCCGCCGCCGATGTTGGCGTGCACGCCCGGCAGCGCGATCTCTTCATGTTCGGGGGCGACGCTGGTGAGCGCGAAGTGCTCACGGTGTTCGTCGCGCGCCACCAGCTGCACGACCTTGTCCGCGCACCCGGCGGGAAGCGCGACCGAGGGCATCTCATCGCGATGCTGGCGGCCGATCGCCACCACCGTATCGAGCAGCCCCACGAAGCGCACCGGGCGGGCGGTGCCGGGAAATGCCGGTGCCAGCGCCCAGCCCGACCGCACCAGCTGTTCGCGCAGCCATGCGGCGGCCGCTGGCGCGTTGAGCACGTTCACCGCATCGCGCGCGCTGGCCGCGCCGCGCGAGTAGCCGAACAGATCCATCCGCACGCTGCCCAGCGTGCGCCCGGGCTGGGCGCGGGCGAGCTCGCGCAGCGCCCCGGGCAGCAGCTGCTCCAGCGCCTGGCGGCGTTTGGCGCGCACGCCCGTGCGGCCGATCCCGAATGCCAGCCCCATGAGGTCGTCTTCCTCACCGGTGCGGGTGCCCACCCCTTCGATGTAGATCGACAGCGCCAGCGTGTCGCCCACCGGCGGCATCTGCCGGTGATCGGGGTACAGCGCCTGCAGCCGCGCGATGTTGGTCAGGCCATTGCTGTAGCTGCTGGTCAACCGGCTCTGGTAGGGCGATGCATCATCGGCGATCACGGCGGGCGGCCGCGGTGCGGGCGTGGTGGCGCCGGCCGGGCGCGACGCGCGCTGCAGGTTGTCGGCGTTGTTGCGGGTGCCGTCGAAGAACAGGCCGATATGCAGCGACACCGTGGTCGCCGTTGCGGGTTGGGTAGGTGCCACCGCGATGTCGTCCCTGTTCCCCGAGGATGCCTGGCTAAGGTAGCGCGGAATCCACACGCCGCGACAGCACCGGTGGGCCGTCCTGACCTCCCTGAACCAAGATGCGGTCGATCACAGTTCCGGAATCCCATCTGCAATTGCTATTGAATTCACACGACCGCGTCGCGCCAGATGGGCAGGCCGGCTCGCCGGCGGATTGCAGCAAACCGACTCCACTCCGTTTTTCACTCAAAGAGAGGCGACATGATGTCCAGTTCGATGAGCAAGGCCGCAGGTGTGATCGCGTTGTGTCTGTTGGGCGCCGGTCGCGCCGCCGCCGCCCCGTTGTTCGAGCCGGTCACGGTGCTGACCCGGGCCGGCACTGCCCAGCAACCCGCCCTGCAGGCGCTGATGGGCGCGCCGTCGACCAGCGCGGTGCAGGAGGTGCGCGTGGATGCGGCGGCGGTGGCGTCGGCGCAGAAGCAACTGGAGTTCGAACTGCTGGGGCAGCCGGTGCAGGCCCTGCAGAGCCGGGTGGAGACGCTCGCCGACGGCGGCAGCATCTGGTACGGCCAGATCGGCACGCGCGCCGGCGCACGGCTGCTCAAGGCCGGCGCCCCGGATCCGATGAACTCCGTGATCCTGGTGCGCAACGGCGACACGGTGACCGGCTCGATCCGCAGGGACGGCCAGCTGTACCGGCTGCGTCCGGTCAGTGATGGGCGGCATGTGCTGGTGGAAGTGGATGAGGCGCGCATGCCGGCCGACCATCCGGCCGACTACAACAGCCTGCCCACCATCGCGATGCCGGCCAGCGACCGGGCCGGTATCGCCGCGGCTTCCTCAGGCACCCCGGCCACCATCCGTGTGCTGGTGGTGGCCACCAACGGTGCGGTCGCGGCCTACGGCGGCAACATGCAGTCGCTGGTGCAGCTGGCCGTCGCGGAATCCAACCAGGGCTACAGCAACAGCAATGTCGGCATCACCCTGCAGCTGGCCGGGTACGAGACCACGCCCTATGTGGAATCGAGCAGCTTCTCCACCGACCTGTCGCGCTTCCGCAGCACCACCGACGGGGTGATGGACAGCATCCATACCAGCCGCAACACCACCCGCGCCGATGTCGCCGTGCTGGTGATCAACAACGCCAGCTCGTGCGGGCTGGCCTCGGGCATCGGCTCCACCGCGGCCACCGCGTTCGCGGCGGTGCATTGGGACTGCGCGACCGGCTACTACTCCTTCGCGCACGAGATCGGCCATCTGCAGAGCGCGCGGCATGACCTCGCCACCGACTCCAGCACGTCGCCGTATGCCTACGGCCATGGCTACCGTTACGAGCCGGCGACCGGCACCGGCTGGCGCACGATCATGGCCTACAACTGCACCCGCAGCTGCCCGCGCCTGAACTACTGGTCCAACCCGAACATCACGTACAACGGGATTCCGACGGGCATCGCCAGCAGCGCCGACAACCAGCGCGTGCTGGTCAACACCAAGGCGGCGGTGGCCGCCTTCCGCTGACCCTGGCCAATGCCCTGCCTGCCACCGCACGCTGCGGTGGCAGGCAGGGCACTTTGGGTCAGGTCGTCTCTGCTGCGTCCGGACGACAGCGCCGCAGTGCGGTCTGGCCATCGTCGGCCTCGATCCGGCCGGCGGCTTTGTCGCCCCCGGCGGCGGTGCTGTCGGCGTCGATGAAGAGCAGCAGGTTCACGATCGCACTGGTGGCCGCGTACCCGGTGTCGCCTTCGGCCGTGGTCACACCGCGATACAGGCGCGGGGTTTTGCCACAGACCACCAGCTCGTAGGCCATCGCGCCAACGCCCTCGCCATCACCGGCCAGCAGCTGCATGCGTTCGCCATAGGGGCCGCTGCCGAAGCGCT
The DNA here is from genome assembly GCF_039673155.1 of Stenotrophomonas sp. TWI1149. Lineage (NCBI taxonomy): Bacteria > Pseudomonadati > Pseudomonadota > Gammaproteobacteria > Lysobacterales > Lysobacteraceae > Stenotrophomonas > Stenotrophomonas sp. TWI1149. Next base: position 229,225 of record NZ_JBDJLB010000001.1, on the reverse strand, counting down.
CCAGCAGCACCCACCCCTGCGCGGGAGGCGCCTGTTCGAACGCGAATACGGGCGTGCGACCCTGCGCATCGGTGATGCCCTGGTAGACATCCTTCTCTGCGGCCACGAACGGCAGGTCGAACGCCGTGTGCGACAGCGCGAACGGCCGCAGCGCGGCCGGCGCGGTGCTGACCGTATCGCGCAGCACGAACTGGTACCGGTACGGGCCGCTGCCGACCTGCGGTGCGTGCGGGTCGGGGCGGATCTGTTCCACCTGGGGTGACGTAGCGGCTTCGGCCGGGGCGGCGCTGGCTGCCACCGGCGCGCCCAGCGAAAGCAGCGCGGCCAGCAGCAGGGCCGGTGTGCGGTCGATCATCCGTGATCCTCTATCTGCTCAGCGCGCCAGCGTGTCCAGGCTCCAGCCCTGCGCGGTCACGCGCAGTACCGAGCCCTGCTCGTACCAGTCGCCCAGCACGATGCGGGTGCAGTCGCGGCCGCCGGCCTGCAGTGGATGGATGGCCGGGCGATGGGTGTGGCCGTGGATCATCGTGTCCACGCCATAGCGGCCGAAAGTGGCATCGACCTCCGCGGGGGCAACGTCGGTGACGGTTTCGAACTGGGCGCGGTCGCCCTGCTTCATTTCCGACTGCCGCGCCTGGCTGGCGTCGCGCGCCTTCTGTGCGAACGCGATGCGCGAGGCCAGCGGCTGCGACAGGAACTGCGCCTGGAACACCGGATCGCGGGTCTGCGCGCGGAACTGCTGGTAGGCGACATCGTCCGTGCACAGCAGGTCGCCGTGCTGCAGCAGCACCGGACGGCCATACAGATCGATCACGCTCGGGTCGGGCAGGATCGTGAACCCCGCGCGCCGCGCATAGTCCTCGCCGACCAGGAAATCGCGGTTGCCGCGGATGAAATACACCGGCACGCCGGCATCGGCCACGGCATGCAGCGCGATCGCCACCGCATCGGCGGCCGGGGAGGGCGTGTCATCGCCGATCCAGGCTTCGAACAGATCGCCCAGGATGTACAGGGCATCGGCCTGCATCGCTTCATCGCGCAGGAAGGCCAGGAACAGGTCGGTGATGGCTGGACGACTCGGGTCCAGGTGCAGATCGGAGATGAACAGCGTGGTCATGCCCACATTGTAAAACGGGATCACGGGACGAGGCATCGCTGCAGGGTGAAGAGCCCGCGTGATTCAAGGGCGCGCGGCGACAGCCGCTACAACGGCAGCCACTGGAGGCTGGCGGCGGCCAGCAACGCGGCGATCCCGGTCGCGGCCAGCACATCGCTGGGATAGTGCAGGCCGAGCACCACCCGCGACAGCCCGATCAGCGCGGTGAACGGCACCAGCAGCGGTGCCAGCCACGGGTAGTAGGCGAGCGCCACGATCGTGAAGGACACCGCATGCAGGGTGTGCCCGGACGGGAAGCTGAACTCGTCCAGCGGCGCCACCCAGGCACGGATGCGCAGATCGGCGGCGAACGGCCGCGGGCGTCGCGTCCAGCGCTTGAGCCCCTTGTACAGCAGCAGCGCCATCAGGCCGGTGGCGGCCATGTGCAGCGAGGCGCGCAGACCGTCGAAGCCGTCCAGCAGCACCAGCCCGGCCATCAGTGCGTACCAGAACACGCCATCGCCCAAGCGGCTGATCACCGCAAAGGCATGCCGGACACGGCGGCGCCGGCAGTAGTGGTTGGCACGTCGGCACCAGCGTGTTTCGTGTCCGCGCAGGGCATCAAGCGGCGTGGTCGGCATGCGGCCTCCGGGCCTGGGCCAGTTCGGCGAGCAGGGCATCGAACTCGGCGACCACCTGCTGTGGATGCAGCCGCTTCATCGCGGTGGCGGCGTTGCGGCCGAGCCGGTGGCGCAGGGCGTCATCGCCGGCCAGCTGCACGGCGGCGGTCACGAATTCGGTGTCGTCGCTCACGGCGATGCCGTTGTCATCGGTGCGCAGGTACTCGCGGGCGGCGCCGTAGTCGAAAGCGACCGTGGCCACGCCACTGGCCATCGCTTCCAGGGTCACGTTGCCGAAGGTCTCGCTGCGGCTGGGGAACAGGAACAGATCGCCACTGGCGAAGTGGCGCGCCAGCGCATCGCCGCGCTGCACGCCGCAGAAAATGAAGTCCGGGTTGTCGTGGGCAAGCTTGGCCCGCGCCGGTCCATCGCCGACGAACACGAAGCGCGCCTTGGGCCGCACCTGCTGCAGCCGGCGGAACGCCTTGACCGCCAGCCCGAGATTCTTCTCCGGCGCGATGCGGCCGACGTAGATCGCGGCGAAGCCGTTGCCATCGATACCCCATTCCTCGCGCAGGGCCGGGTCGCGGCGCTCAGGCTCGAACTGGCTGCTGTCCACCGCGCGTGCCAGCAGGCGGACCCGGTCGAAACCCTGTTCGCCGAGGAACTGCTGGAGTTCCTGGGTTGGCACCAGGGTCGCATCGGCCTGGTTGTGGAAGCGCCGCATCCAGCGCAGCGCGGCGGCCTGCAGCCAGGCCACGCCGTAGTCGGGGAGGTATTCGTCGAAGCGGGTATGGAAGCCGGTGGCGACCGGAATTCCCAATCGGCGTGCGGTGCGCAGGGCCGACCAGCCCAGCGGGCCTTCGGTCGCGATGTAGATCGCATCCGGTCGCTGCTGCTGCCATTGGCGGGTCAGGCGGGACGGCGCGGGCAGGCCGAAGCGCAGGCCGGGGTAGCGCGGCAGGTTGGCACCGGTGACCAGGACGGTGCCCTCGGCCGCGTCGACATCCGATGACTGCCGCGGGCGGACCAGATCGACCTGGTTGCCGGCGGCACGCAGGCCCAGTTCCAGGCCCTGCACGGTCAACGCAACGCCGTTGACTTCAGGGGGATAGGTTTCGGTGACGATGGCATAGCGCATGGCGGGCCTCCGGTATGCCATGCATGCTGGGGCCGGGCGATGTAGCCGACATGACCGCCGTATGACGCCGGCATGACGCCGCTCCCTGGCCGGCAGCCTCACGGCCCCGCAGGGCCGTGTCAGTCACGCGGTCAGGCGACGAAGGGGCGGAACTGTACGCCGAGCCCCGCCATGCCCTCGGTTTCGCCGATCAGATCCGCGCGCAGCAGCGGACGCGCGTCGATGTACGCCTGCGGCAGGATCAGCGACAGCCGGGCGTCATCCGCGGTCAGTTCCAGCGCGGGCATCGGCGTGTCTTCGTGCGCGCGGTTGAGCAGGACCGCCAGGCGCAGCAGCGCGGTCATGCGCCGTGCCGGCTGCAGCAGGCGCTCGGGCAGCGCGTCGAAGGCGGATTTGGAAATATTGCGGCGATGGCTGCGCACCAGTGCGGCGAGCAGCTGCTGTTCCTGCCGCGAGAACCCGGCGATGTCCGAGTTCTCCAGCACGTAGCTGCCGTGCACGTGATACCCGCTGTGCGCGATCATCAGGCCGAGCTCGTGCAGGCGCGCGGACCAGCCGAGCATGCGCGCATCGTCCGGGTCCAGCTGCCAGCTTTCCTCGACCTGGGCGAGCAGGTTCATCGCGGTGTTTTCCACGCGGTCGGCCTGCACGGTGTCGATGCCGTAGCGCTGGGTCAGTGCGGCGACCGACTCGTCGCGCAGGTCGTTCTCGCTGGCGCGGCCCAATATGTCGTACAGGATGCCTTCGCGCATGGCCGCCTTGCTGACCAGCAGCTTCTGCAGCCCCAGCGCCTGGAAGGCCGCTTCCAGCACCAGGATGCCGCCGGCGATGATCGGGCGGCGATCGGCGGACAGGCCGGGCAGGTCGATGTCCTCGATGCGCTTGGCCTTGAGCAGTTCATCGCGCAGCTGCGGCAGGGCTTCGGCGGTGATCGCGCCCTTGCTCAGCTTCATGGTGGCGCAGATTTCACTGATCGCCTTGTGGGTGCCCGACGAGCCCAGCGCTTCGTGCCAGCCCAAGGCGCGGTATTTGTTGGCGAACTGTTGGAACTCCGCGCCGATTTCGGTCAGCGCATCCTTCCAGCGCTTCTTGCTCAGCTTGCCGCCGGGGAAGAAGCGGCGCGTGCTGGCGATGCAGCCGGCCTGCAGGCTTTCGCGCTCCAGGGTCTGCATGCCCTGGCCGATGATGAATTCGGTGGAGCCACCGCCGATGTCGATCACCAGCCGGCGCTGGTCCGGCTTGGGCGGCTGCGCATGCGCCACGCCCAGGTAGATCAGGCGCGCCTCTTCGCGGCCACTGACCACTTCGATCGCATGCCCGAGCGCGGTTTCGGCCGGCATCAGGAAGGCCTGCGGCGAGCGCAGCTGGCGGACCGTATTGGTGGCCAGGGCGCGGACCCGCACCGAGGGGATGGCGCGGATGCGCTGGCCGAACCGGGCCAGGCATTCCAGCGCGCGCTGACGGGCCTCGGCGGACAGGCCGCCCTTGCCATCCAGGCCATCGGCCATGCGCACGGTCTCGCGCAGGCGGTCGACCACCCGCAACTGCCCGAGGGTGTATCGCGCGATGACCATGTGGAAGCTGTTCGATCCGAGGTCGATGGCGGCGAGCAGGTCGCCATCCTGCAAAGCGGGCGGAGTCGTGGAGGTATGCGGCATTTGCGAATGTTAGCCGAAGGGTGGGGCCTCGCGTCACCGCGCGCCCTTCACATGGGCAGGCTGCGACGACCGGTCGCATCGAAGGGGCAGGCGGCTGCCCGGCAAACGGCAGAACCGGTAGGTGCCGACCGTTGGTCGGCACGCGAAAACGTACCGACCAGGGCAATCAACGCGTACCGACCAAGGCAATCAACGCGTACCGACCAACGGTCGGTACCTACAGGCCCTGCAGCAGGGCCATCTGCGCCGCGTGTGGCGGCTCGTCATGGCCCGGCGTGCACTTGATGTAGCTGCCGTCGGCCTGCAGTTCCCAGGCGTTGAGGTTGTCGTCCAGGTAGTTCTGCAGCACGTCGCGGTAGACCTTGCGCGCCAGTTCCGGGTCCAGGATCGGGAAGCAGGTCTCGACCCGGCGCAGCAGGTTGCGCTCCAGCCAGTCCGCGCTGGCGCAGAACAGCTCGGAGGCGCCGTCGTTGCCGAACCAGTAGACCCGGCTGTGCTCAAGGAAGCGGCCGACGATCGAGCGCACCCGGATGGTGTCCGACACGCCGGGGACGCCCGGTCGCAGCGTGCACGCGCCGCGCACGATCAGGTCGATCTGCACGCCGGCCTGCGAGGCTGCATACAGGGCGCGGATCATCTGCGGTTCGTTGAGCGCGTTCATCTTGGCGATGATCCGCCCCGGACGGCCACTGGCGGCCAGGCGGGTCTCGCGTTCGATCCGCTGCAGCAGGCCCGGGTGCAGGGTGAAGGGCGACTGCAGCAGGCGCTTGAGCTTCATCCGCGGGGCCAGCCCGGAGAGCTGCTGGAACAGCAGGTGCACATCGTTGCCGATGTCCGGATCGGCGGTGATCAGGCTCAGGTCGGTGTAGGCCCGTGCGGTACCACTGTGATAGTTGCCGGTGCCCAGATGCACATAGCGGCGCAGCTTGCGGCCTTCGCGGCGCACGATCAGCAGCATCTTGGCGTGGGTCTTGAACCCGACCACGCCGTAGACGACCTGCACACCGGCCTCCTGCAGGCGGTCGGCCAGGCCGAGGTTGGCTTCCTCATCGAAGCGCGCGCGCAGCTCGACGACGACGGTGACGTCCTTGCCATTGCGTGCGGCCTGGATCAGCGCATCGACGATCAGCGAATCCTTGCCGGTGCGGTACAGGGTCTGCTTGATCGCCAGCACGTTCGGGTCGACCGCGGCCTGCTTGATCACATCCAGCACGGCGGTGAACGCATCGAAGGGATGGTGCAGCAGCACGTCCCGGCGCGCGACGATCTCGAAGATGCCATCGCTGTCGCGCAGGACGCGCGGGCTCAGCGAGGGGTATTTCAATTCCGGCCGCTGGATCACGTCGTACAGCTGGATCACGCGGTTGAGGTTGACCGGGCCGTCGATGCGATAGACCGCGTTCTCGGTCAGGCCGAAGTTCTGCAGCAGGGTGCGCACGATGTCGCGCGGGCAGTCCTGTGCGATCTCCAGCCGGACCGCCGGGCGGTAGCCGCGGTCGACCAGTTCGTCGCGCAGCGCCAGGGCCAGGTTCTCGACTTCTTCCTCGTCCACCACCAGTTCGGAATTGCGGGTCACGCGGAACTGGTAGGCGCCCTGGACTTCCATGCCCGGGAACATTTCATCGACGAAGGTCGACAGCACCGAGGACAGGAACACGAAGGTCTGCGGGCCGCCGAGTTTCTCCGGCAGCTGGATGATGCGCGGCAGCGACCGCGGCGCCCGCACGATCGCCAGATGCCCGGCGCGACCGAACGCGTCGGTGCCCTTGAGCACCACCACGATGTTCAGCGACTTGTTGAGGATCTTCGGGAACGGATGCGACGGATCCAGGCCAAGCGGCGACAGCACCGGCATGATCTCGTTGCGGAAGTACGCACGCAGCCAACGCTTCTGGCGGTGGTTCCAGGAGTGCCGGCCGAGCACGTCGATGCCGGCCTCGTGCAGCGCCGGGCGCAGTGTCTCGTTCCAGCAGCGGTATTGCTGGTCGACCAGCTGTGCGGCGCGGTCGTGGATCGCGTTGAGGATCGCCTGCGGGGTCATGCCGTCCGGTGCGGGCGGCAGGCCGAACTCCTGCGCATGGCGCACCGCGGCCGCGCGGATCTCGAAGAACTCATCCAGGTTGGTGCAGGAAATGCACATGAAGCGCAGGCGCTCCAGCAGCGGCACCTGCGGGTCCATGGCCTGGGCCAGCACGCGGAAATTGAAATCCAGCTGGGACAGTTCACGGTTGATGTACAGCGCGGGATCGCGCAGCGGATCGCCGTCCACAGGCACGGCGACGGGAACAGGAGTGCTCATGCGGAAAAGTCTTCAGAAGAAGGAAGGGAGACGGCCTCGGTGCGCGCACGCACCTGGTCGGCATCGAAATGGCAGGAGAACGTGCTGCCTTTACCCACCTCGCTCTGGATCTCCAGGCGGGCATGGTGCAGGCCGAGGATGTGCTTGACGATCGACAGCCCCAGCCCGGTGCCGCCGCTCTCGCGCGAGCGGCTGCTGGAGACGCGGTAGAAGCGTTCGGTCAGGCGCGGCAGATGGTTGGCCGGGATGCCGTAGCCGGTGTCGCGCACCGACAGCACCACGCCATCGCCTTCGCGCGCGAACTCGACTTCCACGCGGCCCCCGGCGGGCGTATAGCGCACCGCGTTGGTGACCAGGTTGGAGAACGCGCTGTGCAGTTCCTTGTTGGAGCCCTGCAGGTCCACGCCGGCGGTGTCGATGATGCTGATCTGGTGGCGGCCCTGGCTGTGCGCTTCGGCTTCGCGGCGCAGCGTGGCCAGCATCGGGGTCATCGCCACGGCTTCGGCTTCGGTGTGTTCCTGCGATTCGAGCCGCGACAGGGTGAGCAGGTCTTCGACCAGCTGCGCCATGCGCTGGGATTGCTTGCGCATCTCCCCCAGCATCGGGCCGGTGCCGGGGAAGTCCTCCGGATCCATCATGTCCAGGTAACCGTGCACCACGGTCAGCGGCGTGCGCAGTTCATGCGAGACGTTGGCGACGAAGTCGCGGCGCACCTGCTCCAGCCGCAGCAGCTTGCTGACGTCGCGTGCGATCAGCAGCCAGTAGTCGGGCGAGTAGGGAATCAGGCGCAGGTTGAGGCGGATCGCCGGGTCGACCGGCGAGGGCACATCCAGGATCGGTTCGGCGTTGCGGCCACCGGCCAGCCAGTGCGCCAGCGGCATCGGCTGCAGGCGTTCGACCAGTGCTTCGCCGAGATCGCCCGGATGGTGCAGGCCGAGCAGCGAGGTCGCCGATTCGTTGAACCACTGCACGCGCTGGCTGTTGCGGTCGACCACCACCACCGCGTCGGGCAGGGCCGCGGCGGCGGCGCGATAACTGCGCAGCATGTCCAGCAGGCGCCGCTTGCGCGTGCGCATTTCCCACTGGTTGCGGTAGAGCAGGCGGTCCAGTTCGTTCCACACACCGGTGCCGTCACCCATGTCCCAGCGATGGCGCGCGGTGAGCCCGCGCAGCACCCGGCGCAACCGCCAGTAATGCCAGGTCAGCGCCCCGATCGAGGCCAGTGCGATGCACATCCAGACATGTCCGACCGCCAGGCCCAGCAAGCCGGCCGCGAGCAGCAGGGCGGCGAGGGTGGCCAGCGTTTTCAACCAGGCAGAACGGATGTGGCGGGGCATTGCGGTCTCGCAGAAAGTGCGGGCCTCGGAATCGATCCAAGGTTATAGCAGGAGTGGCCGGAACCGGGAATGCGCGCCCGGTTCCGGCCCGGCGAGACTCAGGTCGAGGTGGAGAACCGGTAGCCGGCGCCACGCACGGTCTGCACCATGTTCTCCGCGGCGAACGGCTCCAGCGTCTTGCGCAGGCGGCGGATGTGCACGTCGATGGTGCGCTCCTCCACGTACACGCTGCCGCCCCACACGTGGTCCAGCAGCTGGGCACGGGTGTAGACACGCTCGGGATGGGTCATGAAGAAGTGCAGCAGGCGGTATTCGGTCGGACCGATCGGGACCGGCTGGTCGCCGGCGAAGACGCGGTGTGCGGCGCCATCGATGCGGATCGTACCGACCGCCACGCTGCCGTCTTCGTCATCGTCGCGGGCACGGCGCATCACCGCACGGATGCGGGCCAGCAGTTCGCGCGCCGAGAACGGCTTGACCACGTAGTCGTCGACACCGGCCTCCAGGCCACCGACGCGGTCGTTCTCTTCGCCGCGCGCGGTCAGCATGATGATCGGCACCTCGCGGGTGAGGGCTTCTTTGCGCCAGCGCCGGGCCAGGTCCAGGCCGCTGGTGCCCGGGAGCATCCAGTCCAGCAGGATCAGGTCCGGGACGCGATCGGCGATGGCGGTCTGCGCCTCGCGGGCGTCGCCGGCATGGATCGGGTCGTAATCGCCCTTGCGCAGGGCAAAGGCGACCATTTCGCGGATCGCGGGTTCGTCATCGACGATCAGGATGCGTTTCTGCACATGCCCACCGTATTACTCATCAGATCGGGATTGAGCCCAGTAGACTACGGTTTCATGACAGGTTTGTGACGGGGTGCCGGACAGCCCTCAGCGGCGGTCCAGCTCCGGGTCGTCGATGCCCTGGCGGCGCATCTCCAGCACGGTCGGAGTAATGCTCTCGATCCGGGCGTCCACACGGGCGCGGCCCACATAATCCAGGTTCGGCTGCCGCTTCAGCGCCTGCAGCTGGATCAGGGCCTGTTCCGGGCGGCCGCTCAGGAAGGCGGCCTCGGCGTAGGCCTCGCTGGCCCGGGTGGTGTCGCCGGCCAGCTCGCTGGCGCGGGCGAACCGCTGCTGGAAGACCGGATCATTGCCGCTTTGCGACAGCATCGGGCGCAGCATCGCCTGCGCGCGCTGGCCGGCCTCGCGTCCGCCCTGTTCATTGAGGATGGCCGCGTAGGTCAGCGCCACCGGCCGACTGCCCGGATGCTGGCGCATCAGGGTTTCGAAACGGGCGTTGGCCTGCGCCGGCTGGCCGCTGCGCGACTCCGCCTCACCCAGCGCCAGCGCCACCCAGACATTGTCCGGGTGGTCGCGCAGCAGCTCGCCCAGGTCGCGGCTGGCCTGGGCGGCCGCGCTGTTGCGCAGCCGGCCCAGGGCCAGGCCGTAGCGCTGGGGCTCGGTCAGCCCGTTTTTCTGCGCGCGCTGCAGGCTCTCGTACTCACGGATCACATCGCCAGGCGTGTCTGCACTGAGCACGCGCAGGCGCTCGCGCGCCCATTCGAACTGGCCGGTGCTGCCGCGGCTGAGTGAATTGACCGAAATCTGCATGGAGGCGGGCAGCAACGGGTTGCTCCGCCGCACCAGCGGGTCCGACAGCGCCGGATCGGCCGGGTTGACCCGCTCCTGGCGAACCCCGCCGGGCACTTCCGTGGTGAGCAGCACCGTGTCCTTCTTCATCTGCTCGGCGCGGGCCTTGGCCTCGCTGATGCGGGTGGTCGTGACCGGGTGAGTCTGCAGGAAGTCGGGGACGCTGTAGCCGCCCTGGTTGCCGCGCATCGAGGCCGACATGCGCTCGAAGAAGCCGGCCATGGCATCCACGTCGTAGCCGCTGCGGGCCAGGGTGCGGATGCCCAGGCGGTCGGCCTCGGATTCGTTGGACCGGGTGTAGTTGATCTGGCGCTGCTGCATCAGCCCCATGCCGGAGGTGATCGCGGCCATGGTGGCGTCGCCGGAGGAATTGCCGCCGGCCTGCTGCGCGGCCACGATCGCGGCGAGCATGCCCAGCAGGATCGGAATCTGGTCGCGCTGGGCCCGCTCGACCCCGCGCAGCACGTGCTGCTGGGTGACGTGGGCGATTTCGTGGGACAGCACCGCGGCCACCTCGTCTTCGCGTTCGGCGGTCAGCACCAGGCCTGCGTTCACGCCGATATAGCCGCCCAGGGTCGCGAAGGCGTTGATCTGCCGGTCCTTGAGCATGAAGAAGGTGTAGGACTGGCGCGGCTGGGCGCTGTTGGAGCCCAGCCGGGCGCCCATGGTCTGCAGCCAGTCATCGACCAGGGGATCGTCGAGCAGATAGCCGTAGTTGCGCAGTTCGCGCAGCATCATCCCGCCGTACTCGGCCTGCCGGGCCGGGGTCAGCAGCTCGCCGGCCGAGGAGCCGATGTCCGGCAGCTTGTTTTCCTGCGCCCCGGCCAGCGGCACGGCCAAGGCCAGGGTCAACGCGGCAGAGAGCAGCAAGGGGCGCAAACGAAGCTCCTGGGGGGAAGGCGGGCGACAGCGTGACAGAGCGACGGCAACCTGCAGTTAAACCACAGTGTTGCGACGGTGACGTGGAAAATCCAGCGGACCGCTACCATATACAGACCAACGTTCCGCTGTGGAGTTTCCCGTGAGCCAAGATGCTGTTTCCACCACCGGTGGCGCACCCGCCATCACCATCTACTCGACCGCGGTGTGCCCGTACTGCGTGGCCGCCAAGAACTTCCTGAAGAGCAAGGGCCGCGACTGGACCGAGGTCCGGATCGACCTGGACCCGGTCGAGCGCGAGAAGATGATGGCCAAGACCCGCCGCACCAGCGTCCCGCAGATCTTCGTCGGCGAGGTCCATGTGGGCGGCTACGACGACATGATGGCCCTGCACCGCGCCGGCAAGCTGGAGCCGCTGCTGGCCGGGCAGGACCCGGCATGAGCGCGGCCGACGACGGCAGCAAGGACCGCATCGCCGAATTCACCGAGTTCCGCCAGCGCATGAACCAGCGCATCCTGGGCGAACCCAACCAGGTCGTGCGCCGCTTCTTCGCGCTCGACACCCAGACCTACCAGGCCGGCGCGCTGGACGTGAAGACCAAGGAGCTGCTGGGCCTGGTCGCCTCGATGGTGCTGCGCTGCGATGACTGCATCAGCTACCACGTGGCCCAGTGCAAGGACGCCGGCGTGACCCGCGAGGAGTTCTTCGAGACCTTCTCCGTGGGCCTGGTGGTCGGCGGCTCGATCGTGATCCCGCACCTGCGCCGCGCCGTGGATTTCCTGGACCAGCTCGAAGGCGGCGCCGAAGCGCCGGCCGTTCACGAGCATTGAGGTCGGGGCCGTGATGGCCCCACCCCGGTAGCAGCCGACCGTTGGTCGGCTGCTTGTGCGCCCCAGCGATGTCGGCGCCCCAGCAGTGCGCCGTTCATGTTCGAGACCCCGTTCCCACCGACCAACGGTCGGTGGCTACCCATCGTTCAGCCCCTCTGGTTGCCGGCCAGCGGCCGGCACGACCGATGCCGTGTCTGGAGAAGAGCCCCCTTCTGTTGAAGGGGGCGCGCCAACGGCGCGGGGTAGAGGAGGAATGCGCGGGCAATTCTGCCTTACCCGCCTTGGACCAATGGCCCATTTGGGGTCCATTGGGCGGGTAAGGCATAATTGCCGATGAAACTTCCCTTGCGCCCGCGCTTCGCGCACCTCACGGACGGCGCTCCCCCTCGGTTCGGAATACACATCAATGACGCAGAAAATCACGGTCATCCGCGGTGACGGCATCGGCCCGGAGATCATGGACGCTACCCTGTTCGTGCTCGGCAAGCTGGACACCGGCTTTGAATACGAAGACGCCGACGCGGGCCTGGTCGCGCTGGAAAAGCACGGCGATCTGATGCCGGCGTCCACCCTGGAGTCGATCGCACGCAACAAGATCGCGCTGAAGAGCCCGCTGACCACGCCGGTCGGTGGTGGCTTCACCTCGATCAACGTCAGCCTGCGTCGCCACTTCGACCTGTACGCCAACGTGCGTCCGGCCGTCTCGTTCCCGAACACCAAGTCGCGTTTCGGCGACGGCGTGGACCTGATCACCGTCCGTGAGAACACCGAAGGCGCGTACCTGGCCGAAGGCCAGGAAGTCTCGGCCGATGGCGAGACCGCCTTCTCCGGCACCCGCATCACCCGCAAGGGCTCCGAGCGCATCGTGCGCTACGCCTTCGAGCTGGCCCGCAGCACCGGCCGCAAGAAGGTCACCGCCGTGCACAAGGCCAACATCATCAAGTCGACCTCGGGCCTGTTCCTGGCCGTGGCCCGCGAAGTGGCGGCCAAGTACCCGGAGATCGAGTTCCAGGAAATGATCGTCGACAACTGCTGCATGCAGCTGGTGATGCGTCCGGAACAGTTCGACATCATCGTGACCACCAACCTGTTCGGCGACATCATCTCCGACCTGTGTGCCGGTCTGGTCGGCGGCCTGGGCCTGGCCCCGGGTGCCAACATCGGTGAGAACGCGGCGATCTTCGAAGCCGTGCACGGCACCGCACCGGACATCGCCGGCCAGGGCAAGGCCAATCCGTGCGCGCTGCTGCTGGCCGCCGCACAGATGCTGGACCATGTCGGCCAGGTCGAGAACGCCGAGCGCCTGCGCAAGGCCATCGTGGCCACGTTGGAAGCCAAGGATTCGCTGACCGGCGACCTGGGCGGCACCGGCAACACCATGGGCTTCGCCCAGGCCATCGCCAGCCGCCTGTAAGCGCGCGGCTCGGTTGATTGTCCAGAAAGCGGGGCGCTTCGGCGTCCCGCTTTTTTGTTGCCTGTTGTGTGTGTCGCGACACGCGGCGGAGACATGAAAAAGGCGCCTTGCGGCGCCTTCGTCATGTCACTGCGGGTGCGTGGATCAGCGCTGCTGGATCTTGGACAGCAGGCGCAGGAATTCCACGTACAGCCACACCAGCGTGACCATCAGGCCGAACGCGCCGTACCACTCCATGAACTTCGGCGCGCGCGCCTCGGCACCGGTTTCGATGAAGTCGAAATCCAGCACCAGGTTCAAGGCCGCCACTACCACCACGAACAGGCTGAAGGCGATGCCCAGCCAGCCACCTTCGTGGATCATCGGCACGTTGATGTTGAAGAAGCTCAGCACGAACGAGGCCAGGTACAGCAGCGCGATGCCGCCGGTCGCGGCCACCACGCCCAGTTTGAAGTTCTCGGTGACCTTGATCAGGCCGCTGCGGTAGACCGCCAGCATCACGAACAGGGTGCCGAAGGTCAGCATCACCGCCTGCATCACGATGCCGGGGAACTTGGCATTGAACATCGCCGAGATCGCGCCGAGGAACAGGCCTTCCACCAGCGCGTACATCGGCGCGGTGACCGGCGACCATTCCTTCTTGAACACCGTCACCAGCGCCAACACCAGGCCGCCGATCGCACCGACCAGCGTGTACAGCATGGCGCTGGAGGTGGGCAGGCCGTTCGCATCGACCGACTGGCTCCACGCGAACGCGGCCGTCAGCACGGTGAGCAGCAACAGCAGGCCGGTCTTGTTGACGGTGCCGTTGATGGTCATCGCCTGGTCGGGGCGGGCCACGACCGAGCCGCTGGCCAGGTCGAGGAAGGTCGACTCGGAAAGTGCGGGATTGCCGCTGCGCATTGCCAATCTCCTTGTAGGGGTAGGGGGTTCGGCCATCCGGCCGCTGACCCGAGCATAGCCCAAGCCGCCATCGGCAATGACGGGATGTGAATTGATGTGTGAAAACCGTTGACAGATGCCACACCGATTCCCACAATAGGCGGCTCTTTCGGGGGGAACCCCGGAGGGAAACAAACCGCCGGGGTATAGCGCAGTCTGGTAGCGCGCCTGCTTTGGGAGCAGGATGTCGGGGGTTCGAATCCCTCTACCCCGACCAAGCCCGCTGCTCAAATCGGGATTGGAGTGCGACAATCCGGACCGAGCGCCCGTAGCTCAACTGGATAGAGCACCGGCCTTCTAAGCCGGCGGTTACAGGTTCGATTCCTGTCGGGCGCACCATCCGGTGCAAGCGGTAGGAGACAAAGGTTTTCAGTGGTGGCTGTAGCTCAGTTGGTTAGAGTTCCGGATTGTGATTCCGGTGGTCGGGGGTTCGAGTCCCCTCAGCCACCCCACTGATTCAAACTGGTTCACCGAAAGTGAATCAGGGTTGCAAAAGGCAGCACACACGCTACAATGTGCGCCTGAGTTTTCAGGGCTGTTAGCTCAGTTGGTAGAGCAGTTGACTCTTAATCAATAGGTCCAAGGTTCGAATCCTTGACAGCCCACCAAGACAGAAGCCATCGGGTCCGCCCGGTGGCTTTTTTCTTGTTCGAGACATCGCGTTGAACGAGGGGGTCGTTGAGCGTCCGCGGACGCCATTCGCCCTCCATTCAAACAAAACGCTTGCGTCGCGTGCAGGAAACCCTGCATAATTCGCCTCCCGATTTTCGGGCTGTTAGCTCAGTTGGTAGAGCAGTTGACTCTTAATCAATAGGTCCAAGGTTCGAATCCTTGACAGCCCACCAAGACAGAAGCCGCCTGGTCCGCCAGGCGGCTTTTTTCTTTTCAAGGCGCTTCTGCTTTCGGCCCGGGCCTGCAACAATGCGCGCCTGAGTGGAAAACTCGCGAAAGTGGCGGAATTGGTAGACGCCCTGGATTTAGGTTCCAGTGCCGCAAGGCGTGGGGGTTCGAGTCCCCCCTTTCGCACCAGTGCAGGGCGTTTTCGCCGGCACCATGACCATGGGCACGTCCCGGATCGGGGAGACGGCCACATGCTGGGCCCGTGGTGGCCCGGGACGTTCTCGGCCCGCGCTGGCGGCGCTGGCGTTTATCGGCGAAACTACAGGGCTGCGGCGGGCATGCGCGTCCACGACCCCGCGTCCAAAACCCGTTTCATCCATCACATCGTGCCGGGGCCCATGCCGCCGGTGGCAGGAGTCAACATGCAAGCTTCGATCGAATCCACTGGCTATCTGGAACGCCGCCTGACCTTCTCGCTGCCGGAAGACCGTCTGCAGACGCACATCAGCGGCCGTCTGGGCGAGATCGCCCGCACCACGCGCATCAAGGGCTTCCGCCCGGGCAAGGTGCCGGCCAAGGTGATCGAACAGCGTTTCGGCCAGCAGGTCCGCAGCGAAGCCGTCGACGGCCTGCTGCGTGAAACCTTCGATGCCGCCCTGCGCGAGCACGAACTGCGCATCGCCGGTACCCCGCGCATCGACAAGGGCGAGGGTGAGCTGTCCTTCGTGGCCACCGTCGAGCTGGTGCCGGACTTCGGCGACGTGGACGTCAGCAAGCTCACCGTGGTCCGCCACACCGCCGAGATCAACGACGCCGACATCGACCAGATGATCACCAACCTGCGCGAGCAGCGCCGCAGCTGGAGCCCGGTCACCCGTGGCGCCCAGGACGGCGATCTGGTCGCCCTGGAAACCTGGTCGCAGGCCGGCGATGAGCGCCTGCCGGCCGAAGGCGCCGAAAAGGGCAGCGTGATCGTGGGCCAGGGCATGATGTTCGAGCAGATCGAGCAGGGCCTGGTCGGTCTGGCCGCCGGTGAAGAAAAGACCCTGGACGTCGAGTTCCCGGCCGATTGGCGCGTTCCCGCGCTGGCGGGCAAGCAGGTCAAGGTCACCGTCAAGGCGGTGGACGTGTCCGCGCCGGTGCTGCCGGAGGTGGATGCCGAGTTCATCAAGAGCTTTGGCGTGAAGGGCGGCGACGTCGAGCAGTTCCGCAAGGACATCCGCGCCAACCTGGAGCGCGAGCTCAAGGGTGCCCTGATGAACCGCCTGCGCCGCGAAGTCGGTGAGCAGCTGATCGCCGCCTACGCCTCGGTGGAAATGCCGCCGCGCCTGGTCGAGAACGAAGCCCGCGCCATGCTGGCCCAGCAGATCGAGCAGATCCGCCGCAGCGGCCGCAACCCGGGCGACGTCCCGGCCGACGCCCATGAAGGCTTCAAGGACGCCGCCGCCAAGCGCGTGCTGGTCGGCCTGCTGGTCGGTGAAGTGGCCCGCAAGAACGACCTGCGCCTGGACCCGAAGCGCCTGAATGAAACCATGCGCCTGATCGCCTCGACCTACGAAGAGCCGGAGCAGGTCATTGAGATGTACCGCAATGACCCCCAGCTGATGACTGGGCTTCAGAATCGCGTGATGGAAGAGCAGGTGATCGATTGGATCGCCGAGCGCGCCCAGCACACCGAAGAGAAGCTGTCGTTCCAGGACGCGATCCGCCAGTAAGCGGCCCGCGTTTTACGCCCCGCGCCCCGGCGCGGGGTCGTTCCCCCCAAAATAGGTGCCTCACTAATGGACAACCGAACCACAGCCCTGAACATGGTTCCGATGGTGGTCGAACAGACCAGCCGCGGCGAGCGCGCCTATGACATCTATTCGCGCCTGTTGAAAGAGCGTCTGATCTTCCTCGTGGGCCCGATCGACGATCACATGGCCAACGTGGTGGTGGCGCAGCTGCTGTTCCTGGAAGCGGACAACCCGGAAAAGGACATCAGCATCTACATCAACTCGCCCGGTGGCGTGGTCACCGCCGGCATGGCGATCTACGACACCATGCAGTACATCAAGCCGGACGTGAGCACCATCTGCGTCGGCCAGGCGGCCTCGATGGGCGCCCTGCTGCTGGCATCGGGCGCGGCCGGCAAGCGCTATGCGCTGCCGAATTCGCGCGTGATGATCCACCAGCCGCTGGGCGGCTACCAGGGCCAGGCCTCGGACATCGACATCCATGCCCGGGAAATCCTGACCCTGCGTTCGCGCCTGAACGAAGTGCTGGCCAAGCACACCGGCCAGTCGCTGGAGACCATCGCCCGGGATACCGAGCGCGACAACTTCAAGAGCGCGGCCGATGCGGTGGCCTACGGCCTGGTCGACCAGGTCCTGGAGCGTCGTCCGGAAGAGTCGATCCAGCCGGCGTAAGGTTGCACCAGGCCGGGAAACCGGCTTGTTTCCACCGGGTCGGGCAGGACTGGCGTCCTCCTGACCCTGTGCTATTCTCGAATCGAACCCCCGTTCAGTCGGGTGGGGTAACTGGGTAAGCGAAGCATGAGCGAAGACCGCCAAGGTCGTTCCACGGACACCGGCAAGATCCTCTACTGCTCCTTCTGCGGAAAGAGCCAGCATGAGGTGCGCAAGCTGATTGCGGGTCCGAGCGTATTCATCTGCGATGAATGCGTCGAGCTGTGCAACGACATCATCCGTGAGGAGCTGGAGGAGAAGGCGCAGTCGGCCCGCAGTTCGCTGCCCAAGCCGCGCGAGATCCTCGAGGTCCTGGACCAGTACGTGATCGGGCAGAACCGCGCCAAGCGGACCCTGGCCGTGGCCGTATACAACCACTACAAGCGCATCGAGAGCCGTCAGAAGAACGACGAAGTAGAACTGGCGAAGTCGAACATCCTGCTGGTCGGTCCGACCGGTTCGGGCAAGACGCTGCTGGCCGAGACCCTGGCCCGCCTGCTCAACGTGCCGTTCACCATGGCCGACGCCACCACGCTGACCGAAGCCGGTTACGTGGGCGAGGACGTGGAGAACATCATCCAGAAGCTGCTGCAGAAGTGCGACTACGACGTCGAGAAGGCACAGCAGGGCATCGTCTACATCGATGAAATCGACAAGATCTCGCGCAAGAGCGAGAACCCGTCGATCACCCGCGATGTGTCCGGCGAAGGCGTCCAGCAGGCCCTGCTGAAGCTTATCGAAGGCACCGTGGCCAGCGTGCCGCCGCAGGGCGGTCGCAAGCACCCGCAGCAGGAATTCCTGCAGGTCGACACCAAGAACATCCTGTTCATCTGTGGCGGCGCGTTTGCCGGCCTGGACAAGGTGATCCAGCAGCGCTCCAACGATTCGGGCGGCATCGGGTTCGGTGCCAAGGTGAAGAGTTCCGAGCGCAAGCAGGAAGTGGGCAAGATCCTGGCCGAAGTCGAGCCGGAAGATCTGATCAAGTTCGGCCTCATCCCGGAGTTCGTCGGCCGCCTGCCGGTCGTGGCGACCCTGGAAGAGCTGGACGAGGCCGCCCTGGTGCGCATCCTGACCGAGCCGAAGAACGCCATCACCAAGCAGTTCAAGAAGCTGTTCGAGATGGAGCACGTCGAGCTGGAGTTCCGTCCGGACGCCCTGGCCGCCATCGCCCGCAAGGCGCTCAAGCGCAAGACCGGTGCCCGTGGCCTGCGTACGATCGTCGAATCGGTCCTGCTGGACACCATGTATGACCTGCCCTCGGCAGAGAACGTCAGCAAGGTGGTGGTGGACGAATCGGTGATCGAACACAAGTCCGAACCGTACCTGATCTACCAGACGCCACCGGCGCCTGAACAGAAGGCGGCTGGTGCTGAATAATCAGTTCAAGTAATTGAATTGAAAGAAATTTTTCAGAACAGCTTGCATCTAGAAGCCGATGGCCCCATAACGAGGCCATCGGCTTTTTTTGTATCCGGGCGAGGCGCCCGGAGGCCATCCCCACTGTTCCACTGGAGCCCACATGGCCCGTTCCCCAACTGAGACTCTCGACCTGCCGGTACTGCCGCTGCGTGACGTGGTGGTGTTCCCGCACATGGTCATTCCGCTGTTCGTCGGCCGTGACAAGTCCATGCATGCGCTGGAGCAGGCGATGGAGGCCGACAAGCGCATCCTGCTGCTAGCGCAGAAGTCCGCCGAGACGGATGATCCGTCCGCCGCCGATCTGTACCAGGTCGGTACGCTCGCCCAGGTGCTGCAGCTGCTGAAGCTGCCCGATGGCACCATCAAGGTGCTGGTCGAAGGCCTGTCGCGCGTCAACGTGACCGAAGTGACCGAGCGCGATGGCTCGCTGCACGGCGTGGGCATGGAAATCGAATCGGACGAGTCGCGCGAGCCGCGCGAGATCGAGGCGATCGCCCGTTCGCTGATGTCGCTGTTCGAGCAGTACGTCAAGACCAACCGCAAGCTGCCGCCTGAGCTGCTGCAGACCCTGGCCGGCATCGACGAGCCCGCGCGCCTGGCCGACACCATCGCCGCGCACATCAGCGTGCGCCTGGCCGACAAGCAGCGGCTGCTGGAAACGCTGCAGATCGGCGACCGCCTGGAAATGCTGGTCGGCCTGGTCGATGGCGAGATCGACGTGCAGCAGATGGAAAAGCGCATCCGCGGCCGCGTGAAGTCGCAGATGGAAAAGAGCCAGCGCGAGTACTACCTCAACGAGCAGATGAAGGCCATCCAGAAAGAACTGGGTGACCTGGACGATGCACCGGGCGAGATGGACGAGCTGGCCCGCAAGATCGCCGAGGCGGGCATGCCCAAGCCGGTGGAGACCAAGGCCAAGGCCGAGCTCAACAAGCTCAAGCAGATGTCGCCGATGTCCGCCGAAGCCGCCGTCGTGCGCAATTACCTGGATTGGCTGCTGGGCGTGCCGTGGAAGAAGCGCAGCAAGGTCCGCAAGGATCTCAAGGCCGCGCAGGACACGCTGGACGCCGATCATTTCGGGCTGGACAAGGTCAAGGACCGCATCCTGGAATACCTGGCGGTGCAGTCGCGCGTGAAGCAGATGAAGGGCCCGATCCTGTGCCTGGTCGGCCCGCCCGGCGTGGGCAAGACCTCGCTCGGCCAGTCCATCGCCAAGGCGACCAACCGCAAGTTCGTGCGCATGAGCCTGGGTGGCGTGCGCGACGAGGCCGAGATCCGCGGGCACCGTCGCACTTACGTCGGCTCGATGCCGGGCCGCATCGTGCAGAACCTCAACAAGGTGGGCAGCAAGAACCCGCTGTTCGTGCTCGATGAGATCGACAAGATGTCGATGGACTTCCGTGGCGATCCGTCCTCGGCGCTGCTGGAAGTGCTCGACCCCGAGCAGAACAACGCGTTCAACGATCACTACCTGGAAGTGGACCTGGACCTGTCTGAAGTGATGTTCGTGGCGACCTCCAACTCGCTCAACATCCCCGGCCCGCTGCTGGACCGCATGGAAGTGATCCGCATCCCCGGCTACACCGAGGATGAGAAGCTCAACATCGCCATGCGTTACCTGGTGCCCAAGCAGATCAAGGCCAACGGCCTGAAGCCGGAAGAGCTGGAGATCGAGGCGGACGCCATCCAGGACATCGTGCGCTATTACACGCGCGAGTCCGGCGTGCGCAACCTCGAGCGCGAAGTCGCCAAGATCTGCCGCAAGGTGGTCAAGGAGATCGCGCTCGCCGGTCCGGTCGCGCCGGCCAAGGCTGCGAAGCCGGCCAAGGCCGGCAAGAAGGCCAGCGCGAAGAAGAAGGCGCTGGTGGTGGTCAACGGCAAGAACCTGGACAAGTATCTGGGCGTGCGCCGTGTCGATTTCGGCCGTGCGGAAGAACAGAACGAAGTGGGCCTGGTCACCGGCCTGGCCTGGACCGAAGTCGGCGGCGACCTGCTGCAGATCGAATCCACGCTGGTGCCGGGCAAGGGCCAGCTGATCCTGACCGGCCAGCTCGGCAACGTGATGAAGGAGTCCGCCTCGGCGGCCCTGTCGGTGGTGCGTTCGCGTGCCGAGCGGCTGGGCATCGACAACGAGTTCCTGCAAAAGCACGACGTGCACGTCCACGTGCCCGATGGCGCCACCCCGAAGGACGGTCCCAGCGCGGGCATCGCGATGGTGACCTCGCTGGTCTCCACGCTGACCAAGGTGCCGATCCGGGCCGAAGTCGCGATGACCGGCGAGATCACCCTGCGGGGCCGTGTCACGGCCATCGGCGGCCTCAAGGAGAAGCTGCTGGCGGCGCTGCGTGGCGGGATCACCACGGTCATCATCCCCGAGGAGAACCGCAAGGATCTGGCCGATATCCCCGCCAATGTCACCCGTGATCTGAAGATCGTGCCGGTGAAGTGGATCGAGGAAGTGCTCGACCTGGCGCTGGAGACGCCGCTGACCGCGCCGAAGCCCAAGAAAGATGGGCAACGTGTCACGGTACGCGGCAAGTCCAAGACAGCTTCCACCACGCGCGTCAAGCATTGACGCGCGCTGTCCAACTGCCCGAAACCCGCGTCGTTATTGGCTTTTCAGCTTGCGCGGGTAGGGGGGCACTGGTATAAAAGCACCACTCGCGAGTCAGCGTAAATCTGAATTCGGCGAACAGAGAACTTCACTGGCATCCGGCGGCGTATCGTCGTCGGGTGTCTCAATGTTGAATCCGCGGAATCCCCGCCAAAGGAGCTGTAGAGAATGAACAAGACCGAATTGATCGACGCCGTTGCTGAAGCCGCCGACCTGACCAAGGCCGAGTCCAGCCGCGCCGTTGATGCCGTCATCGCTTCCGTCACCAAGGCCCTGAAGGGCGGTGATGCGGTGACGCTGGTGGGCTTCGGCACGTTCCAGGTCCGCGACCGCGCTGCCCGTACCGGCCGCAACCCGAAGACCGGCGACACCATCAAGATCGCTGCGTCGAAGAATCCGTCGTTCAAGGCTGGCAAAGCCCTGAAGGATGCCGTAAACTAAGCGGCTTGCTGGGGTGCTTAGCTCAGCGGTAGAGCGTCTCCTTTACACGGAGAGGGTCGGGGGTTCGAAACCCTCAGCACCCACCAGGCACTGCCAGTAAAAAGTTTTGAAATGTGGAGCGGTAGTTCAGCTGGTTAGAATGCTGGCCTGTCACGCCGGAGGTCGCGGGTTCAAGTCCCGTCCGCTCCGCCAGTTTCAATAGGGCCCCTGAGCGATCGGGGGCCTTGTTTTCTCCAGCGACGCAGGTCGCGGCGGAAACAAAAGCGGTTTAGTGCGGAGCGGTAGTTCAGCTGGTTAGAATGCTGGCCTGTCACGCCGGAGGTCGCGGGTTCAAGTCCCGTCCGCTCCGCCAGTTTTACAAAAACCTCGAAAAAAGCAGTATTTCGGGGTGGGCAATCTGAATATCTTCGGATAGAATGAGCGCCTGCAAAGTTTCAAGTGCGGAGCGGTAGTTCAGCTGGTTAGAATGCTGGCCTGTCACGCCGGAGGTCGCGGGTTCAAGTCCCGTCCGCTCCGCCAATCTTTGAAGAGCCCTTGGTGAAAACCAAGGGCTTTTTTTTTGCCCTCGATCCAGCAGGTCGATCAGCGCCGCACTGCCAGTCGTCCGCCAGCCGCCGATCCGCTGGCGTGGCACCGGGCGGATCGTGCGCCGGGGCGGGGCGCGCGGACTTTTGGAGCCTGCCGCGAAGCGGGTTACACTGCCGGGCTCGCCAATCAGGCCTTGATTTTTCCCATGCTGCAGAAACTTCGCGACAAGACCTCGGGCTGGATCGTTACCGTGATCCTGGGGCTGCTGATGATTCCGTTCCTGTTCGTGATCGACTCCAGCTACCTCGGTGGCGTCGGCTCGCAGAACGTGGCCAAAGTGGCCGCACCGCCGACCTGGTGGAAGTCCGCCCCGTCGTGGTGGCCGGTCTCGTTCCTGTGGCAGCACCATGAGATCAGCTCCAACGATTTCCGCGTGCGCTTCGAGCAGGCGCGCCAGCAGGCACGCCAGGAACAGGGCGAGGACTTCGATCCGCGCCAGTTCGAAAGCACGGAAAGCAAGCTGGCCGTGCTGGACCAGATGATCGACGAGCAGGTCGTGCGCCTGGCCGGCGAGCAGTCCGGCATCGTGATCGGCGATGGTGCCGTGCGCGAGTACATCGCCTCGATCCCGGCCTTCCTGGATGCGAACGGCAAGTTCAACCAGGACAACTACCGCATCGCGCTGGCCAGCGGCAATCCGCCGCGCACGCCGACGCAGTTCGAAGCGCTGGTGCGCGAGAGCATCCAGCAGTCGATCATTCCGTCGGCCCTGCAGCGTTCCGGGTTCACCACCCAGAGCGAAGCCGAGCGCCTGATGAAGCTGCTGGGTGAAACCCGCGACGTCGAGCTGGCCGCGCTGCCGGAAATCCCGGCCGATACCGCCGAAGTGACCGACGCGCAGATCAAGCAGTGGTATGACGGCCACACCAAGGATTTCCGCCAGCCGGAAACCGTGTCGCTGGAATACGTCGAGATCAATGGCGCGAACCTGCCGGCTGCCGCCGCGGCCGACGAAGCCACGCTGCGCAAGCGCTATGCGGACGAGAAGGCGCGCTTTGCCACGCCGGAACAGCGCCTGGCCTCGCACATCCTGATCGCCGTCGACGGCAGCGATCCGGCCAAGCTGAAGGCAGCCGAAGAAAAGGCCACGCGCATCGCCGCCGAAGCCAAGGCACCGGGTGCCGATTTCGCGGCACTGGCCAAGGCCAACTCCGAAGATCCGGGTTCCAAGGACACCGGCGGTGACCTGGGCTGGGTCGAGCGCGGCGCGATGGTGAAGCCGTTCGAAGACGCGCTGTTCGCCATGAAGGCGGGCGAGATCACCGGTCCGGTCAAGACCGACTTCGGTTTCCACGTGCTCAAGCTGCGCGAGACCAAGGGCGGTGAAGGCCGTTCGTTCGAAGACGTGCGTGACCAGCTGGCGGCCGAGCAGGCCAAGGCCGATTCAGATCGCGTGTTCACCGAGCTGAGCGGTCGCCTGGTCGACCTGGTCTACAAGAACCCGACCTCGCTGGAAGGTCCGGCCAAGGACATGAGCCTGCCGGTGCAGACCCTCGGCCCGTTCACCCGCACCACCGCCAGTGGCATCGCCGCCAACCCGGCCGTGCTGCGCGCGGCGTTCTCCGACGTCCTGACCCAGGACGGCACGGTGAGCGACCCGATCGAGCTGGGCCCGAACCACTCCGTGATGATCCGCGTGACCGAGCACAGCCCGGAGCAGGCGCTGCCGCTGGCCAAGGCCCGTGAGCAGGTGATCGCTGCGATCCATGCCGACCGCACCCGCCAGGCTTCCGAGAAGGCCGTGGACGCCGTGCTGGCCAAGCTGAAGGCCGGTCAGACCCTGCAGGCGCTGGCCGCCAGCGAGAAGCTGCAGATCAGCCCGCTGCCGGGCCTGCCGCGCACCCAGCCGGTGCCGACCCCGGAGATCAACCGCGCCGTGTTCAGCGCGCCGCTGCCGGCCGAAGGCAAGCCCAGCTACGGCAAGGTCGCCGTGCAGGGCCGCTACGTGATCTATGCGGTCACCAAGGTCAGCCCGGGCAACGTCGCCGAAGTGGACGCCGCCCAGCAACAGCAGCTCAAGGAACAGCTGAGCCAGATCGACGGCATGGCCGCCGCCAAGGCCTACGTCGACGCGATGCGCAAGCACTTCAAGGTGCAGACCGAAGAAGCCAACCTCTAACCGGGTCGGCTTCTGCAGGACAACAAACAGCCCGGCACTGCCGGGCTTTTTGTTGTGCGTGCCTCGTCCGCCATCCAGGCCCCGCCGGAGCCGGGGACAACGCCCTGAAACGACAATGCCCGGCAGAACCGGGCATTGTCGTCACCTGCAATGCGGACCGGGGTCAGTCTTCGACGCGCAGTACCGCACCCGGCTTGAGCACGCTGCTGCCGCTGAGCCCATTGAGCGACAGCAGGGCCTTCAGCGGCATCCCGTAGCGGCGGGCGATCGCCCAGGCCGACTCGCCATCCCGCACGGTGTGGCGGCGGCTGCGCGGGCGATCCGCGCTCGCCACGGCGCGGGTGGCCACCGGACCGGGCGCGGTACGCGCGGCCGTGGTGTCCGTCGGCGGGCTCGGCGCCACCGCGATGGCGGCCACGCTGGCGCTGGCATCCACCGGCGCGTGCGCGATAGGGGCCAGAACCGTCACCTGGCCGGCCGGACGGCCCTTGCCACTGGCCAGGGCCGGATTGAGGCGGGCGATCCGTGCCGGATCCAGGTCGCGCTGCTGGGCCCACTGCTGGACGCTGGTGCCGGCCGGCAGGGTATGACCCTTCAGCACCGGCACGGTGCGGTCCAGCGAGGCCATCACCGCCGGCTCGGTTTCCGCGTCTTCCAGCACGCAGGCCAGCGCATGCAGCTTCTCGACGTAGGCATAGGTGACCGGCGAGAGCCCCGGCAGTTCGGCCGGACGCGCGTTCTGCGCATTCATGCCGGCCTTGCGCAGCGACTGCAGCACCCGGTACTCGCCGGCGTTGTAGGCCATCGTGGCCAGGCGCCAGTCGCCGCCGAACATGCCGTGCAGGGTCTTCAGGTAGCGCACCGCGGCCTGGGTCGAATCCACCGCCGACAACCGGCCGTCATAGCCCGGGGTCATCTGCACGCGGTGGTTCTTGGCGGTGGTGGCGATGAACTGCCACAGGCCGGCCGGGCCACCGCCGTTGCGGGCGTTGGGCCGGTAGCCGCTTTCCACGAAGGGAATCAGCGCGAATTCGGTCGGCAGGTCGGATTTGCGCAGCTCTTCGACCACGTAGCCGAACAGCACCAGGGCGTCATCGTCCTGGTTGGCCAACCGCGAGGGGGCATGCGCGAACTGCTTCTGCCAACGCGGGCTGGTCGCCTCGGCGTCGCAGGTGGGTTCGGCCAGGCCAGCGCGGAAGCTGGCGAAGATATCCTGCCCGTTGCGCACCGAGGCCGGCGGCAGGGCCGCAGCGGTCAGGGGAAGGGAGGACAGGCCGGCCACGTTCTGCGACATGCCGGCGGTCAACGACTGGGCGCCCGCGCTGCCGGCCACGGCGATCGCCAGGCCAAGCGCGAGCGGCAACAATCGCCGACTCATGTTCGAAATCCGTCTTTCCAGTGTCGCAGGCCTGCGACAACATCGACTTCATCGGTAACGGGACGCCCGAGATGGGCGCTGACGGCCGCCTGGATGGCGGGGGTGTTCGTACGCAGGAACGGGTTGCATTCCAGCTCGCTTGCCAGTGAAACCGGCAGCGTGGGCAGGTCATCGCGGCGCATGGCCAAGGCCTCCTCATGGCGCTGCGACAGCGCAGCGTTGGTGGGGTCTACATGCCGCGCGAAGACGGCATTGGACAGGGTGTACTCGTGGGCGCAACAGACCATCAGTTGCGCTGGCAGGGACGCCAGCTTCCGCAGGGATGCCAGAAGCTGGGGAGGCGTACCTTCGAACATGCGCCCACAGCCCAGGCTGAACAACGCATCGCCACTGAAAAGGTGTTCAGCGGTGTGAAACGCGATATGGCTCCGGGTGTGCCCGGGCACGGATACTACGTGGAACCCCAGCCCCAATGCCTGAACGCATTCACCTTCAGCCACCCGGTGGGCAGGGACCGCGATGCGCGGTTCCACCGGTGCGTACACCTCCACCGCGGGAAAACGGGCCTGCAGCTCGGCCACGCCGCCGATGTGGTCGTCGTGGTGGTGGGTCAACAGAATGCTGTGGGGAACCCATCCCTGCTGCGCTGCGGCGGCCAGAACGGGGTCGGCCTGGCCGGGGTCGATGACGATGGCGCGGCCGTTGTCGGCGACCAGCGCCCAGATGTAATTGTCCGCAAACGCGGGTAGGGCGGTCAGTCGCATAGAATTGGACCATGCCCCTCGTGCCGAGCCCCCGTCAAGCGACAGTCGCATCCTGGTTTGATACTGAACCGGCACAAGCCTTGTGCCGTCTGGAATCCGAGCGGTTGCGCAGCCTGCTTGCCGAGCGCCCGGTGAACCCCTGGCTGTGGGTGGCACCGACGCCCGGCTGGCTGGAGCGTGTCGAACTGCCCGGCCGCGGCCTGCGCCTGTTCCGGGACGGGGCGGCCTACGCCGGAGATGTGCACTGCGGCCTGCCGCTGCCGCTGCCGGACGAGAGCGTCAATGCGATCGTCCTGCAGCACGTCACCGCGCGCGATGCCGAGCAGCTGATCGCCGACTGCGCCCGCGTGCTGATGCCGGGCGGCCGCCTGTGGCTGTCCACCCTCAACCCGTTCAGCCCGTACCGCCGCCAGTGGCGCCATCACGGGCTGGTCGTGCGCAGCCCGCAGCGGCTGCGCCACACCCTCACGCAGGCCGGCCTGAGCTTCGAGGACCTGCAGTACCTCGGCCCGATGTGGCGCGACCGCTCGCCGGCCCGGCGCGACCTCGCCCCGTTGCGGGCCGCCTGTCTGTTCACCGCTGAAAAACGCACTCTGGCCCTGCCGGGACCGACGCCCGTGGCCGTGCCACGCTGGCACGGGACCGTGGCCACCTGATCTGGAATGGAATGAAGACGATAGAAATCCACACCGACGGTTCCTGCCTCGGCAATCCCGGCCCCGGCGGCTGGGCGGCGTTGCTGCGCTACAACGCGCACGAGCGTGAGCTGAGCGGTGGTGAAGCGCATACCACCAACAACCGCATGGAACTGATGGCGGCCATCTCGGGGCTGGAAGCGCTCACCGAGCCGTGCAACATCGTGCTGTTCACCGATTCGCAGTACGTGCGCCAGGGCCTGACCGAATGGATGCCCGGCTGGATCCGCAAGAACTGGAAGACCGCCGGCGGCTCGCCGGTCAAGAACCGGGAGCTGTGGGAGCGCCTGCACGCGGCCACGCTGAAGCACACCATCGACTGGCGCTGGGTGAAGGGCCACTCCGGCGACCCGGACAACGAGCGCGTGGACCAGCTGGCGCGCGACGCCGCGATCCGGATCCGCGCCGCCGGCCCGGTACACTGAGCCCATGCGTCAGATCATCCTTGATACCGAAACCACCGGCCTGGAATGGCGGAAGGGCAACCGCATCGTCGAAATCGGCTGTGTGGAACTGCTCGAGCGCCGCCCCAGTGGCAACAATTACCACCAGTACCTCAAGCCGGACTGCGAGTTCGAGCAGGGCGCGCAGGAAGTCACCGGCCTGACCCTGGAGTTCCTGGCCGACAAGCCGGACTTCGCCCAGGTCGTCGATGATTTCCTCGCCTACATCGATGGCGCCGAGCTGATCATCCACAACGCGGCGTTCGATCTGGGCTTCCTGGACAACGAGCTGTCGCTGCTCGGCGACCACTACGGCAAGATCACCGACCGCTGTACGGTGATCGATACGCTGAAGATGGCGCGCGAGCGCTTCCCCGGCCAGCGCAACTCGCTGGACGCGCTGTGCCGGCGCCTGGGCGTGGACAACGCGCACCGCCAGCTGCACGGCGGCCTGCTCGATGCCCAGATCCTGGGCGATGTGTACATCGCGCTGACCTCGGGCCAGGAAGAAATCGGCTTCGGCTCGGCGGACGACCACAAACCCGGCAGCGCCCACGCGCAAACCTTCGACACCTCGCGCCTGCTGCCACGCCCGCGCGTGGTCGCCACGGCCTCGGAGCTGGAAGCGCACGAAGCGCGCCTGGCCAAGCTGCGCAAAAAGGCCGGCCGCGCGATCTGGGATGGTGAACCCAAAGCGGTAGAAGCGGTCAGCGCCTGACGAAACAACGCCGGCGGTAGGTCCCGACCGTTGGTCGGGACGGTTGTATCAGTGGCACCGCACCAGGATCACGGTGATGTTGTCCGAGCCGCCGCCATCCAGCGCGGCGGCGACCAGGGTATCCACACATTCCTGTGCACTGGCATCGTCGAAGGCGAGGGTACGGGCGATGCCCTTGTCCTCCACCTCCTCGGTCAGCCCGTCACTGCACAGCAGCAGCTGCATGCCCGGGCGCAGCTCACCGGTGGTGGTCGCCACATTCAGGTGCGCCGGATCGGTCACGCCGAGCGCCTGGGTCACCACATTGCGGTGCGGATGCGCGCGGGCCTGCTCGGCGGTCAGGTTGCCCTGTGCGACCAGTTCCTGGACCACGCTGTGATCCTGGCTGAGCTGGGCCAGCGTGCCGTCGCGCCACAGATACGCGCGGCTGTCACCGACCCACGCCACCTCGTACCGATTGCCCTGTACCCGGGCCGCCACCACGGTGGTCCCCATCGGCAGGCTGTCGTTGCGGCGGCGCGAGGTGCGAATGATCTCCTCATCGGCGACCCGGATCGCATGCGCCAGCGTCGCGCCGCGGCGGATCTCGCGCACGATGGTCTCGCGCGCCAGCGCACTGGCCACCTCGCCACAGGCGTGCCCGCCCATGCCATCGGCGACCAGCCACAGCGCCAGTTCGCCATCGCCGTAATACGTATCCTCATTGAGGTCACGGCGCAGGCCGGGGTGGGTCAGGTGTCCGAATTCGATCATGGGAAGGCGCGGGCCGGTGAGGATTGCGAGGGATAACGGCATGATCGCGGCCCGCCGGACATCCGGCAAGGCATCCATACAGAAGAAATTCACTTCTTTGCCCGCAATGACTTGTCGCCAGCGCGTCCTGCCCGTATCATTCGCGTCCCGGTTCGCCGGGACCATCTGGAGAGGTGGCAGAGCGGTTGAATGTACCTGACTCGAAATCAGGCAGGCGTTTATAGCGCCTCGGGGGTTCGAATCCCCCCCTCTCCGCCAGATAAAAAGAAAAGGGCTGCCCATCGGGCAGCCCTTTTCTTTTTATCTGCCTGATGGGCGGATGAGAACCCCCGACGGGGGTTCGACGGATCTGCAGGAGCAGATCCGGACAGACGAACGTCTGGCCCTGGAGCGCGAAGCGCGGAAGGGCTGGGCCCATGGATGGGCCCAGCAATCCCGGCAATGAAGCGGCCACCCCGCAGGCCACGCGACGCCATCACGGTAGAGCCACGCCATGCGTGGCTGCCTTCCGCCGACCATCGCGCAGCCACGCACGGCGTGGCGCTACCGGGGTGTCGCGCGCAGCCACACACGGCGTGGCTCTACCCGAGGGCCGCACCCGCAGGCCACACCCCTCCAACATACGGTCCGCTAAACTGCCCACCTCACGTAACGGATCCCCACCATGACCGCTGAAATCCTCGTCCCCGTGTCCTTCGGTGAACTGCTCGACAAGATCTCGATCCTGCAGATCAAGTCCGAGCGCATCAGCGACGAGGCCAAGCTGGCCAACATCCGCACCGAGCTGAGCGCGCTGGAAAAGACCTGGATGGCGCACCCGGCCGGGGTCAAGGACATCGCGCGCCTGCGTGCCGAGCTCAAGGCCGTCAACGAGCGCCTGTGGGACATCGAAGACAACATCCGCCTGCAGGACAAGGCGCAGGCCTTCGACGACCATTTCGTCGAACTGGCCCGCAGCGTCTACCAGCAGAACGATGAGCGCGCCCGCATCAAGAAGGACATCAACCTGGCGCTGGGCTCGCTCTACGTGGAAGAGAAGTCGTACAAGGACTACGCGCCGCGCGGTGCGTAATCGGCGACATAGCGTTCGAAGGCGGCAATGCCGTCCTCGACCGTGATCAGCTGCATCACGTCGTCGAACTCGACCTTCGCGCCCCACTTCAGTTCGCTGGCCGGCTTGCCCAGGAATCGGCGCGCGGCATCGTCGTAGCGGTCCACGCAGTAGCGGCGGTCGGAGTAGGGGCCGCTGCGGTGCGGGTTGCTGGCCGCATGCAGGCCGAGCACCTTGGTGCCCATCGCGTTGGCGATATGCATCGGGCCCGAATCGGGCGTCATCACCAGCGCGGCGCGCGCCAACAGGGCGGGCAATTGCTTGAGCGTGTCCTTGCCGACCAGATCCAGCGCCGGCGTGGTGAGCTGTGCCTGGATGGCATCGGCCATGCCGCGTTCGAGGTCGCTGCGCCCGCCGCACAGCACCACGCGCCAGCCGCGTGAGGTGGCGTGGTTGGCCACGGCCGCATAGCGGTCGGCATACCAGTTGCGGCGTACGTGGCTGGAGCAGGGCGAGATCATCAGCACCGGGCGGCCGTCGTCGGCCCACTGGGCGTTGGCCCACTCGAACGCCGCCGGCGGCACGGCCAGATCCCAGCTGACCTCGGTCTGTTTCAGGCCCAGCGGCTCGCAGAAGCTGCCGATCGCGTCGAGCACGTGGATGCCCGGGCGGTCGGGAATGCGCTCATTGATGAAAAGCCCGTGAAGGTCCTTGGAGCGCGATCTGTCGTAGCCGATGCGGCGTTTGGCGGGTACGAAGGCCGAGAGCACGTTGGCGCGGAAGGCGACCTGCATCTGCAGCAGCGCATCGAAACGCCCGGCGGGAAGGCTGTCGCGCAGGGCCCGCATGCCCGGCAGGCCGGTCTTCTTGTCGTAGCTGTGGAAGGTCACGCCAGGCAGCCCGTCGAGCAGCTTGTGGCCGGCCTTGTCGATGATCCAGTGCAGCGACACCCCGGGATCGGCCTGCTGCAGCGTGCGCACCAGCGGCACCACATGGGTCACGTCCCCCAGCGCGGACAAACGCAAAAGACACAAGGAAGAGGACGTTGGTGCCATGGTGTTGTTAGACTCGAAGGAATGGTCGCATTCGACGCCACTGAAGCGCTGACGCCCTGCCGCGATGGACGCGGTATCGGTGCCATTCTGTTCGACCGCGAAGCCCTGCGGCAAGCCGAGATGAGCCTGTTCTCGCCGGCGCACTGGGGCGAGCGGGCGCGGCCGGTCGGTGATGGCGGCCGGGGCGGCGCCTGGTTCGTCGATGCGCCCTTCGGCCACGCCGTGCTGCGCCAGTACCTGCGCGGCGGCCTGGCGGCCAAGCTGAGCCGGGACCACTACATCTGGCGCGGCGCCAACCGCACCCGCAGTTTTGCCGAATTCCGGCTGATGCGTGCCCTGCACGCGCAGAAGCTGCCGGCGCCGCGACCGATCGCCGCGTTCTACATGCGCGAAGGCCTGCGCTACAAAGCAGCGATCCTGATGGAGCGGCTGGAGGGCGTGCGCTCGCTGGCCGACCGCGCGCTGGTCGCCGGGCGCGGCGCCCCCTGGGAAGAGACCGGCCGGCTGATCGCGCGCTTCCACCGCGCCGGCCTGGATCATGCCGATCTCAACGCCCACAACATTCTGTTCGACGCCAACGGCCATGGCTGGCTGATCGATTTCGATCGTGGCGTGCTGCGCATCCCCGCCACCCGCTGGCGCGAGCGCAATCTCAAGCGGCTGCTGCGTTCGCTGATCAAACTGCGTGGTGAGCGCAGCCATGACGACGTCGAGAAGGACTATGCACGGCTGCGCCGCGCCTACGATCTGGCCTGGAACCGGGGTTACTGATGGACTGGGCATTGCGTTTCATGGGGGTCGGCAATGCGTCGGCCGTGCAGCTGGGTTCGCCGATGGCGGTGATCGAGCGCGATGGCCGCCCGTGGCTCACCATCGACTGCGGCGGGGAAGGGCTGACCGCCTTCCAGGCGCACTACGGCCAGGTGCCGCAGGCCGTGTTCGTCACCCATGTGCACCTGGACCATGTCGCCGGTTTCGAGCGCCTGTTCGTGGATGCGTACTTCTCGCCGCAGCGCCGTGGGCGCATCCGCGTCTACGTGCCGGCGAGCGTGGTGCCACTGCTGCACAAGCGCGTGGCCGATTACCCGAACGTGCTGGCCGAGGGCGGTGCGAATTTCTGGGACGCCTTCCAGCTGATCGTCGTCGGCGACGCGTTCTGGCATGACGGCGTGCGCCTGGAGGTGTTCCCGGTGCGCCATCACTGGCCGGAAACCGCCTATGGCCTGCGCCTGAAGGGGGCGGTCACCTGGAGCGGGGATACCCGTCCGATTCCGGAAATGCTGGCGCGCTACGCCGACGACAACGAGCTGATCGCCCACGACTGCGGCCTGCACGGCAACCCGTCGCACACCGGCGTGGATGACCTGGAGCGTGAGTACACGGCCGAGCTGCAGGCGCGGATGATGCTCTATCACTACGCCAGCGAGGCCGACGGCGAGGCATTGCGCCAGCGTGGCCATCGCGTGGCGCTGCCCGGTGAACGTGTGGCGCTGGCCACCCCGACCGCGATGCACGTGCTGGCGCAGGATCCTCCCTGAGCATGGATGACGCGCTGGCCGCCCATCTGCAGGCGCTCGAACGCGCGTTGCATGCGCCGGCGGTCCGCGGTGATGTCGCACAGTTGGCGGCGCTGCTGGATGACGACTTCAACGAGATCGGCAGCTCGGGTGCGTGCTTCGACCGTGCGGCTGCGTTGGCCGAGATTCCGCGCGAGCGCGCGCAGGTCGAGATCGTGTCCACCGACTACCACGTCGTGTTGCTGGCCCCGACCTTGGCACAGGTGCGCTATCGCAGCTGGTATGTGATCGAGGGCGAGCGCCAGCGCGAGGTGCTGCGCAGTTCGCTGTGGCGACGGCATGGCGAGGCGTGGCGGATGGTGTTCCACCAGGGCACGCCTGCGGCGCCTTGAGCGGCAGCATCGCGAAGGAAAACAGGGGGGCCAAAAAGGTGGCGGCCCCGCCGGCTGACCTCGGCGCCCGCGTCGATCGATACCGTTGCTGCCTTCCGGCCCTGGCGGGATTTTCGACCTAGCGTCGCGAGGGGCCGACGGGGCCACCATAGAGACGTTCCGGCTGCCGGGCGATCAAGGATCAGCCAACCGCAGGCGGAAGCTGCAGCGCAGGAACAGGTCCGGCAGTGCAGTCGCGTATTCTAGCGCATGCGCGGCACGCAGTGCCAGACGCCCAGCCTGAATCCCGTGTAGCCCGTTGCCGCAGGCAGCGGCCACTGCGCGGGCGGGTTGCTAAAATACGCGGCACAGGAGGAACGGCCTCCCCCACTCGGGACCCACTGACCAGGACGGCCTGGCCCCCATCAAGGAGGGCCACATGGCCTGGATCTATCTGTTGGCAGCTGGTGTACTGGAAATCGTCTGGGCGTTGTCGATGAAGCAGTCCGAGGGGTTCAGCAAGCTCACCCCCTCGATCATCACCCTCGTCACCATGATCGCCAGCTTCTGGCTGCTGTCGCTGGCGATGCGCACGTTGCCGCTCGGCACCGCGTACACGATCTGGACCGGCATCGGCGCGGTCGGCGCGTTCGTGATCGGCATTACCTTCCTCGGCGAGCAGGTCAGCGCGATGCGGATTGCCGCAGCGGTGTTGATCGTGAGCGGTTTGGTGTTGATGAAGCTGTCGAGCAGCTGAGGCGTTCAAAACGCACGCTGCGCGCTCGGGGGTAGAGCCACGCCATGCGTGGCTGACGTAACCCTGACGCGCTCCAATCACTGGCGCCGCTCAACGCGGCGCCAGTTCGAGCACCATTTCCACCGCATCCAGCCCGGGGCCATGCCCCTCGGGGGTGATGTGGGTGACGACGAAGCCGAGTCCGGCGTAGAACGCCTGCGTGTGCTGGCTGGTGCTGAGCGTTACGCGCTGGGCACCGAGCGTTGTTGCGTGGGCCAGGCGTGCGCGGGAGAGCTGCTTGCCCAGGCCTTGGCGATGCCGGGTGCGGTCGACCATGCCCCAGCAGAAGGCGGCGGTGTGTTCGTTGTCCAGGGCGAGGCCACCGCAGGCGACGATAAGGCCGTTGTGGTGGATCACGAGGTAGTCGTGGGTGCGGTCCGGGTGGAGCAGGTACGCGGCGAAGTCCTGGCGTTCGTGTGGGGCGAAGTAACGCGGCACGTTGGTGTCGAACAGCGCGAGGCAGGCGGGGGCGTCTGTTGGGGTGTAGGGGCGGAGGGTGGGCATGGGGACGACTTTGGCATGGGTGGGCTGCGTTTGGAGCAGCCGGACAGCGGTCCGGTGTATGTGCGCAGATGGGGCAGGGGCGCAGCCGGACGGCTTCGGATGCAGGCTGGCCGCTTCATTGGGATTGCTGGGTGCATCCATGCACCCAGCCCTTCCGCGCTGACGCGCTCCAGGGCCAGCCGTTCGGCTGTCCGGATTCGCTCCGGGCGAATCCGTCGAACCCGTTGGGGTTCTCGGCCCCCATGCTGTCCGTCGCACAAATAAAAAGGCCGCCCCTGAGGGCGGCCTTTTTATTTGTGTGGCGGAGAGAGGGGGATTCGAACCCCCGAAGCGCGGTTTAGACGCTTACACACTTTCCAGGCGTGCTCCTTCAACCGCTCGGACACCTCTCCGGACCTGCTGCGATAACCCGCTGCAGGGGCGCAGATTCTAGCGGGGGAATTGGATTCGCACAAGCGGTTCGTCACAGAGGGCAGGGGGGCTGGACAGGCGTGGCACAATGGTCGTCCCGATGAAGACGGTGGCCTGATGTCCTATCTCGTCCTTGCCCGCAAGTGGCGTCCGAAGCGTTTTGCCGAGCTGGTGGGCCAGGAACACGTGGTCCGTGCGCTCAGCAATGCGCTGGACAGCGGCCGTGTGCACCATGCGTTCCTGTTTACCGGCACCCGCGGGGTCGGCAAGACCACCATTGCCCGTATTTTCGCCAAGTCGCTGAACTGCGAGCAGGGCACCAGCGCCGATCCGTGCGGTCAGTGTCCGGCCTGCCTGGACATCGACTCCGGCCGCTACATCGATCTGCTCGAGATCGATGCCGCGTCCAATACCGGTGTGGACGATGTCCGCGAGGTGATCGAGAACGCCCAGTACATGCCCTCCCGCGGCAAGTACAAGGTCTACCTGATCGACGAAGTGCACATGCTGTCCAAGGCGGCGTTCAATGCGCTGCTGAAGACGCTGGAAGAGCCGCCGGAGCATGTGAAGTTCCTGCTGGCCACCACCGATCCGCAGAAGCTGCCGGTGACGGTGCTCTCGCGCTGCCTGCAGTTCAACCTGAAGCGGTTGGACGAGGACCAGATCCAGGGCCAGATGACGAAGATCCTGGCCGCCGAGGAGATCGAGTCCGACCCGACCGCGATCGTGCAGCTGGCCAAGGCGGCCGATGGCAGCCTGCGTGACGGCCTGTCGCTGCTGGACCAGGCGATCGCCTATGCCGGCGGCGCGCTGCGCGAGGATGTCGTGCGCGCGATGCTGGGCACGGTCGACCGCACGCAGGTCGCGGCGATGCTGGATGCGCTGGCCGATGGTGATGGCCCGCGCCTGCTGCAGACCGTGGCCCTGCTGGCCGAGTTCTCGCCGGACTGGAGCGGGGTGCTCGACGCCCTGGCCGAAGCCCTGCACCGTATCCAGGTGCAGCAGCTGGTGCCGGGCGCCGCGACGGCAGGCGAGGGGATCGATGCCGAGGCCTTCGCCCAGCGCCTGCGCCCGGAAGTGGTCCAGCTCTGGTATCAGATGGCCCTGGGCGGTCGCCGTGACCTGCACCTGGCCCCGAGCCCGCGTGCCGGGTTCGAGATGGCCGTGCTGCGCATGCTGGCGTTCCGTCCGGCCGCCGCCGTACCGCCCGTCCCCCGCGATCCGGGCACCGGTACCGAAGTGAACAGTGGTGGCCAGGCCAGCGGCCAGTGCACCGGCATGGCCGCTGCGTCAGCGAGCGCCGCTCCGGCCGCAGCGTCGACCAGGGCCAGTGCCCCCGTCGCTCAGGCGGCCACTGTGGCCCCCGTCGTTGCCCCGGTCTCCGAGGCGCCCGAGGCGCCGGCACCCAGGAAGCCTGCCCCGGCGCCGGCAGCCGCCGAACCGGTGAAACCGGCCAAGCCTGCCGTCTCAGCCCCCGCGGCCGACGACGATCTGCCGCCGTGGCACCGTGAAAGCGACGCGGCCGATCGCGACGAAGCGCTGGCCGCTGAAATGGCCACCCCGGATGCGGCCATGGTCGCCCCATGGGAAGCGCCGCCCGAGCGGACCGTGGCACCTCCTGCTCCCGCGCCTGTACGGGAAGCCCCGGCCCCGGTGGCCCGCCCGGAGGGCATCGCCATCGCACCTTCGGCGCCGGAGACCGCGCCCTCGGAGGCACAGGGCGACCTGACCGCCGATGCGTGGCTGGAACTGGTCGCCGGCAGCCAGCTCAATGGCCCGTCCAAGCAGCTGGCGGCGCACTCGGCGTTCATCAGCTACCAGCATGGCGTCTTGAAACTGGCGATTTCGCCCGGATTTGAGTATTTGAGTTCGGACCGCTCGCAGGCGGCGCTGATCGCGGCGTTGACCGGCCCTCTGGGGCAGGCCCCGCGCCTGGTGATCGATACCGGCGCGGCCGGTGCCGAGACCCTGCATCAGCGCGCTGACCGCCAGCGTGGCGAACGCCAAACGGCGGCGGAAGCCGCTTTCATGGCCGATCCGTCGGTGCAGTTGCTGGTCCAGCAACACGGTGCCCGGGTCGTCGCCGATTCCATTCGTCCTTTTGAAGAGTAAAGACCCATGCGCGGCAATATCGCCCAACTGATGCAGCAGGCCCAGAAGATGCAGGAAAACCTGCAGAAGGCCCAGGAAGACCTCGCCAAGCTGGAAGTGACCGGCAGCGCCGGCGGCGGCATGGTCAGCGTGACCCTGACCGGCACCAAGGAATGCCGCAAGGTGCGCATCGATCCGTCGGTGCTGGCCGATGCGGAAATGACCGAAGACCTGGTGGCGGCGGCGTTCAACGATGCTTCCAACAAGATCGATGCCGAGTCGAAGAACCGCATGGGTTCGGCGACCGCCGGCATGCAGCTGCCCCCGGGCATGAAGCTGCCGTTCTGACCCACCGCCTGCGCCGGGTGCCCGCCTGGCGCGACCGTGGTGACCGCGCCGCGAAGCCTTCGGGCTTCGCGCGCTTGTTTCTGAGATGAGCGATCCGCCATGAGCCTGCCCCTGCTCGAACAATTGATCGAGGCCTTCCGCGTGTTGCCGGGCGTGGGCCAGAAGACTGCCCAGCGCATGGCGTACCACGTGCTCGAGCGCGAGCGCGAGGGCGGCCAGAAGCTGGCCGAGGTGTTGGCCAAGGCGATCGAGCGGATCGGGCACTGCGAACAGTGCCGGGATTTCAGCGAAACCGAGATCTGTGCGGTCTGCGCCAACGGCAGCCGCGAGCGCCAGCAGCTGTGTGCGGTGGAATCACCCGCGGATCGCCTGGCGATCGAAACGGCCACCGGCTACCGCGGGGTGTACTTCGTGCTGCAGGGGCGGCTGTCGCCGCTGGACGGCATCGGCCCGCGCGAACTGGGCCTGGATCAGCTGGAGGCGCGCCTGAAGCAGGGCGAGGTCAACGAGTTGATCATCGCCACCAGCGCCACCGTCGAAGGAGAAGCCACCGCGCATTACCTCGCGCAGATGGCGCGCGGCTACAAGGTGCGGCCGAGCCGCCTGGCGCAGGGCCTGCCGCTGGGCGGCGAGCTGGAATACGTGGATCGCGGCACGCTGTCGCACGCGTTCGGCACGCGGACCGAAGTCCAGGAGTGACGCCGCGCAGCGCGCGGCAATGATCGAAACCGGACGCGCATCCGCGCTACTCTCCAAGGCCCTGTTCCACGAGGTGCCCTCATGAGCCACGACACCCTGTTCGGCAAGATCATCCGCCGCGAAATTCCGGCCACCATCGTCTACGAGGACGAGGAGGTGCTCGGCTTCAAGGACATCGCGCCGCAGGCGCCGGTGCACGTGTTGTTCATTCCGAAGCACGAGGCGATCCCGACCCTGGATGATGTGCGGCCGGACCAGGCGCACCTGATCGGCAAGCTGGCCATGGCCGCCGCCGAATACGCGCGCCGCGAAGGTTTCGCGCAGGACGGCTACCGCATCGTCATGAACTGCCGCGAGCATGCCGGGCAGACCGTGTTCCATATCCACCTGCACCTGCTGGCCGGCGCGCAGTTGGGTCACTTCGGTACGCCGAACGGCTGAGCCGGCCAGGCGCAAACAAAAACGCCGCCCGAGGGCGGCGTTTCTGCGTCAGCGTGTTACCACCAGCCCCAGCCGCGGTAGCCCCAGCCCGGACCCCAGCCCGGGCCCCACGGGCCGTACGGGTAGGCGGGCACCACATCGACCTGGCGCTGTTCCGGCCACAGATAGATCACGTCGGCGTCCAGCTTCGGCAGGCGGTAGTCGTACTCGCCGATACGGGTGTTCTCGTAGCCGCCGATCTTGCCGATGAAGGTCACGTCGCGGCCCGGCTCGAACACCGCCGGATCGTAGAAGCCGGCGCGGCAGGCGATGAAGCGGCCGTCACTGGCGTCGGCCGAGGTGGTGCTCGGGCGGCCGCTGCCGTTGAGCGGGCGCGAGATCATCTGGAAGCAGGTCTGGCCCTGGCCCGGATTGGTTTCGATGATGCGACCACCCCACCGTACCGGAGTGCCCACCTGCTGGGTGGGAACCGCGTCGCGCGGGCTGACCATACTGAACTGCCCCTGCAACGGCTTCGGCGCGGTGGCGCAGGCAGCCAGTGCCAGAGAGGCAGCAAGGGGAAGCAGGATTTGAATCTTCATGGGGATGCTCCGGAGGTCGGGCGATGCCTGCGCAGGTCGCGCAATAATGAAGTGAGGTCGACGTCAGCGCCAGCGTAGCGCGCCTGGACGAAACGCGCGCTGAGCGACAACAGCGCAGGATCGGGTCGCTGCCGGTCCACCCGGCGCGCCCACTCGCCAGCGGGTTCGGCGCTGGCGCGGGACAGCCCATAGCGTGCGTAACGGCGTCCCAGCCGATGCCAAGCCCGCAACAGCGGGTCGCGCTCGCGTTCGCCGCGGGCCAGCAGCCATGCCATCCAGCCTAGCGCGGCCAGCGCGAAGACGATGAAAATTCCGACCAGTTGGCCCGGATCCAGCCGTTTGAAACCAAACGGTTCAAGAAGCTGCTGCTGGCGGTTGGCGTCGAAGGACAGGACCAGGTCGTTCCAGCCCCGGCGCAGCCAATCGCCCATCTGTCCGATCTGCAGCCAGCGGCTGTCGAACGTGGCGCCGGCCGCGCCGGCGGCCAGCCGGTCGTCGAGCGTGTCGTAGACGCGCTCGGGCGCCACGGCCGCCGTCGGGTCGACCCGCACCCAGCCACGCCCGGGCAGCCACACTTCGGCCCAGGCGTGCGCGTCCATCCGGCGCAGCACCCAGTAGTTGCCGTAGGGATTGCGCATGCCGCCAGCGAAGCCGGTCACCACCCGCGCGGGGATGCCGGCATTGCGCATCAACACGACGAACGAAGAGCTGAAGTGCTGGCAGAAGCCGGCCTGCTGATCGAACAGGAAGTCGTCCACGCCATCGCGGCCCGGCTCGGGCGTATCCAGGGTGTAGACGAAGCTCGCCCGGACCCAGTCGAGCGCGCGCTGTACGATCACCGCATCGTTGCTGCCGGCCTCCTGTCGCCACTGGCGGGCCAGCACGGCCGTGCGCGGGTTCACGCCGGCGGGCAGCTGCAGCGCCAGTCGGCGCTCGTACGGCGTCAACGCTTCGGTATAGGCCACGGCCGGCGCGGAGGTCAGCCGCCAGCGGGTCAATGCGCTCAGCGGCGCGCGACTGCGCAGGCTGTGGTTGGCATCCAGTTCGCTGCCGGGCGGCGCCTGCAGCGGCAGGTCCAGCGCGACCAGCTGGCGGCGGTCGGTCGGCTCGTAATCGATCTGGTACTCCCACTGGGTGGCGGCATGGGTCACCGCGGCGGGCGCGCGTTCGCTCTGTCGCGTGTCCTGTTCCCAGCGCTGGCCATCGAAACGGGTCAATACCGGGCCGCGCCAGTACCGCTGCTGCGGCGCCGGGATCGCACCGAAGAACTGCACGCGCAGCGCCGGGGTGTCATCGGCCATCAGGTCCAGCCACTGTCCGGGCTCCATCGTGTCCGACAGGCCGGGCTTGCCGACCGCGCGGTCCGGGATGCCCCACAGCGGTTCACTCAACCGCGGGAACAGCCAGAAGCCGGCCAGCGCCAGCGGCAGGCCGAGCAGGACCAGCCGGCCGATGCCGCGCAGTTGGCGCTTGAGCGGCGCCGGCGGTGCCTGGCCCTCCACATGCGCCAGCCGCTGCAGCGCGAGCAGGGCGACCAGGCCAGCCAGTACCGCCAGCGCCATGGTCAGCGGGCCCTGGTCGAGCAGGAACGCGGCGAACGGGCCGAACAGGCCGAAGCCGACAAGGCTGCGGGCATCGCGCAGGCTGCGCAGCTCGCTGGATTTCAGCGCGAGCATGGCTGCCAGCAGCGCGCAGCCGGTGTCGCGGCCGGGACGCGGGCCCATCTGCCAGTAGATGGCGGCAAGCATGCCGAGCACCAGCAGCAGGCGCAGCGCGCCCGGCAGCAGGCGCTGGCGTGAGGCGGCGGCGGTGAGCAGGGCGACGCCGGCGATGACGGCGGCCAGCACGGTGGGCAGCTGCAGCAGCAGCGGCGCCAGGCCCAGCGCCGCGCTGGCCAGCGTCCAGGCGCGCGCCCCGGGGCTCAGCAGGGCGGCGGGCGTGTCAGTCATGAGGCAACAGCGCCAACGCGCGCTGGCACAGATGGTGATGGGCGCTGCCGTTGCCGGGGCCGAGTACCGGTTGGCCCGGCAGCTTGAGCGTGTAGCGGCGGCCTTCGCGTTCGGCCAGGTCGACCCAGCGCGCCATCCGCGCGATCCGTGCTTCGGTGCCCAGCGGCGCCAGGCGCCACCAGTCCAGCACGATCTCCACCCCGACCGGTTTTTCGTACTCGCGCACCAGCAGGGTGTCGCGCCGCGCCGAGTGCTTCCACGCGATGCTGCGGGTGGGGTCGCCGGCGCGATAGGGGCGCAGCTGATGCAGCTCGTCGCCGCTGGCGTGCACGCGGGTATGCAGCGGATCGCCGCCGCTTTCCGGCAGTGCGGGGGCGTGCGATTCCGGTGCGGCATAGACCAGCAGCGGCGTCTCCGGCCACACCCAAGACCACGCCCGCACCAGGCCGAGCGGTTGGGTGGTGGCGAGGCGGATCCGCGCCAGGTCGAACCAGCCGCGCTGGTGGGTGGGCAGGTCGAGATCGACTTCGATCTGATCGCTGTCGACCAGATGCCCGAACGCGCTGACGCCGGCGTGCTCCACCTGCAGTCCGCGACGGGCGCGGGTATCGGCGCGGGACAGGCTGATGCGCAGCCGCAACGGCGCGCCCGCCGTCACCGGTTCGGCCGAGACCGCATCCACCTGCAGGCCGGACAGCTGCAGGTGCGCGCTGATCGCACTGGCGATGCTGACGGTGGCCAGCAGCAGCGCCAGCAGCAGGGCCGGGTTGTTGTTGTAGTTCAGTGCGCCGATCAGCATCGCCGACAGCAGCGCGGCGACGAACAGGCCGAAGCGCGTCGGCAGCACATAGATGCGGCGCCGGTCGAACCGGCACGGCAGGTGCTCCGGTCGGCGCGGCCGCGCCAGGTGTTGCAGTTGCTGCCAGCGGGCTCCCCAGCCGCGGCGCATCTCAGTCGACCTGCACGGTCTGGAGGATGGCGCGGGCCAGCGCGGGCCCGTTGCCGGCTTCGGCCTCCGGCACCAGGCGATGCCCGGCCACCGCGACGAACAGCGTCTGCACGTCCTCGGGCACGACGTGCGCGCGGCCCAGCAGCAGCGCATGCGCCTTCGCCGCGCGCAGCAGCGCCAGGCCGGCGCGTGGCGACAGGCCGACGCGCACCCCGGCGTGCTGGCGGCTGCGCGCGAGCAGGGCCTGCACGTAGGTGATCAGGGCTTCGCTGGCATGTACCTGGCCGACCGCCTCGCGCAGCGTGCGCACCTCGATCTCGCTCAGGCGCGCGGTGGCCTGCGCGATCAGATGACGGCGATCGGTGCCGCGCAGCAGCTCGCGCTCGGATTCCGGATTGGGGTAGCCCAGCGCCAGCCGCAGCAGGAAGCGGTCCAGCTGGGAGTCCGGCAGCGGGAAGGTGCCGGAGAGGTCGACCGGGTTCTGGGTGGCGATGACGAAGAACGGATCCGGCAGCGGATGGGTCACGCCATCCAGGGTCACCTGCTGCTCGGCCATCGCTTCCAGCAGCGCGCTCTGGGTGCGCGGTGGCGCGCGGTTGATCTCGTCGGCCAGCAGCACATGGGTGAAGACCGGGCCGGGGTGGAACTGGAACTGGCGGCTGCCGGCGTCGTACACCGAGACGCCGAGCACATCGGCAGGCAGCAGGTCGGAGGTGAACTGCACCCGCTGGAAGCCCAGCCCGAGGCTGGAGGCCATGGCATGGGCGAGGGTGGTCTTGCCCAGCCCGGGCAGGTCCTCGATCAGCAGATGGCCACCGGAGAGCAGCGCCACGAAGGCCAGCCGCACCTCCTGCGCCTTGCCCAGCACCAGCCCGTTGACCTGATCCTGGGCGGCGCGAAGGGACTGTCGCAGTACATCGGTTAGCATGGCTGGCACGGGGGGCGAATGATCCATGTCCGTCTCGATTCGATGATTCCACTGATTCTATAGAGCAATGCAGGGCGAACAACGCGCACGCACCATATTCCTGTTGTTGTGGACGCTGGTCACCGCCGTCAAATTGGTGGTGGCCGCACGTCTGCCCTTGTTCGTGGACGAAGCCTTCTACTGGCAGGAAGGCCAGCACCTGGCCGCGGCCTATTCGGACCTGCCCGGGCTGACCGCATGGCTGGCGCGCCTGGGCGTGGAAGTGGGCGGCAACCATGTGCTCGCGCTGCGCCTGCCGTTCCTGGCGATCGGTGCGTGGCTGCCATGGCTGGTCTCGCGCATCGCCACGCGCTGGTTCGGTGCGGTGGCCGGCTGGCAGGCCGGCAGCCTGACGTTGTTGATGCCGCTGTCGGCGACGCTGGGCATGCTGGCCGTGCCGGATGTGCCGATGGCGCTGGCCGCGGTGCTGTGCCTGGATGCCGGCGCGCGGCTGCTGCGCAGTGTCGATGCGGCGGCGGCAGTGAAGCTGGCCGCCGGCCTGGCGATCGGCGCGCTCAGCCATTACCGCTTCATCGGCGTGATCGTGGTCGGCTTCATCGCGCTGCTGGTGCTGCCGCAGGGCCGGCGC
This sequence comes from Stenotrophomonas sp. TWI1149, assembly GCF_039673155.1. Taxonomy (NCBI): domain Bacteria; kingdom Pseudomonadati; phylum Pseudomonadota; class Gammaproteobacteria; order Lysobacterales; family Lysobacteraceae; genus Stenotrophomonas; species Stenotrophomonas sp. TWI1149. The sequence continues at coordinate 185,833 of NZ_JBDJLB010000001.1, read as the reverse complement.
ATGCTGCGCGATCCGCGCGTGTGGGTCGCACTGGCGGTGGGCGTGCTGGCGTGGTTGCCGCTGTTGTCGTGGAATGCCGACAACCATGATGCGGGCCTGAAATTCCAGGTGGTCGAGCGCCACCCGTGGGCGTTCGAATGGAGCGGGCTGTGGTTCCTGGTGATCCAGCCGATGCTGGTCACCCCGATCCTGTGCATCGCGATGTGGAAGGTGGCCCTGGCCGGTACCCGCTCGGGCGGTGGCGCGCGCGCGCAGTGGCGCTATTTCGGCCTGATCGGTGCGGTATCGACGCTGTCCATCTTCGGCCTGGGCTTCTTCACCGATGTGGAGCGCATCAGTTTCCACTGGCCGCTGCCGGGTTACCTCGCGCTGCTGATCGCGGTGCCGGTGGTGCTCAACGGCTGGCCGCGCTGGCTGCGCCGCACCGGCTGGTGGCTGGCCGGTGCCGGGCTCGCCCTGGCCTTCGGCTACTACCTGATGGTCTCCATTCCGAGCGTGCGCGAGCAGCTGGCGGGCTACAAGTATTACCCGCGCAACTTCGCCGGCTGGGAACCGCTGGCCGGCGCGGTACGCGAAGAACTGAAACGCATGCCGCCCGGTACGCGCGTGCTGGCCGGCAACTTCAAGGTCGGCGCGGAACTGGGGTTCCAGCTGCGCGATCCCTCGATCGAGGTGCTGCGCCATCCATTGAACGACAAGCATGGCCGCAGCGCACAGCTCGGCCTGTGGGGATTGCTGCACGACGGCCAGCGCGATACGCCGATGCTGCTGGTGCTCTCGCCCAGCGATCAACGCTATCGCGATCTGCTGGAGCGTTACCACGCGGTCTGCGAGCAGGTGGGGCCGCTGCCGCCGCCGCGCGTGGTCAGCAACGATCACGGCTATCAGCGCTTCCTGCTTTTCAGGCTGCCGGCCGAGCGCGCCGAAGGGCCGTGCGTGACCCCGGCGATGGCCTGGGTGGATGCGCCGCAGCCCGGCGCCGCGGTCGGCGATACGCTCGAGGTGCGGGGCTGGGCCTTCAAGGATGGCGTCGGCATCGACCGGGTCGAGCTGCTGATCGATGGCACGCCGGTTGGCGATGCGGTCTATGGGCGCGCGTATGACATCACCGGCGCCTGGAAGATTTCCACGGATCCGCAGCACCCCAACGTGGCCTTCGATGCCACGCTGAAGACCGACCACCTCGCGCCCGGCCGCCATTGGCTGGGCATGACGCTGCACGGCAAGGACGGCAGCGTGGAGCAATGGCAGGAACAGGCCTTCACCCTCCCCGCGCGCTGAGCGCACATGCTCTTCCATGGATGACACCCTCATGCGCACTGCGTCGCAGGAATCTGCCCCCTTGTCTGCTGTCCGCCCGCCTGCCGCGGAGGTGTCGCCCGTGCTGACGCGCCTGCTGTGGTGCGCGGTCGCGGCCGTCGTCGGGGTGGGCCTCGCGGCCATGGCCTGGCTCTCGCCGCGCGTGCTGTACGCCGATCCGTGGCGCTTCACCCAGAAGCTGCTGGAGATGCCCTGGCCGTCCAACGTGCTGGTGTCGGACAACGGTCACCGCGAAATCCTGCCGAACCTGGTGCGCTACGCCGAGCTGTGCTGGCTGCACGGCAATCAATGGCTGCAGATCGGCACCGGCATGGCGTTGGCGCTGGTGACGGTGTGGCTGCTGGCCCGCATCCTCAAGGCCGATGCGCTGGCGCCGTCGGTGCGCGCCGCGGCAACCCTGGTCGGCGTGTTGTCGATCTTCTGGCTGGGCAGCCAGCGCGCGCTGACCCATGGCAACGAGTCCGTGCATGCCTACCTGATCACCGTCGCGCTGATGGCCGGTGTCGCCCTGCTGCTGCGTGGGTATCGCCGCGGTGCGGTGCTGGCCGCCGTGTGTGGCGTGGCGGCGACGTTCTCCTTCGGCAGTGGCGTGGCGGTGTTCGTCGGGCTGGCCGCGGTGCTGGCGGTGCGTCGTGCACCGGTGTCGCACTGGCTGCCCTTGATCGCCGGGCTGCTCGTGGCGGTCGGCCTGCACCTGGGCATGGGGCGCACGGGCATGCCCTCGCAGATGGGGCTGATGCCGTTGGCACAACTGGACGTGCTGCTGCGCTGGCTGGCCTCGCCCTTCATCTATCTGGCGTGGCCGGCACTGGATCCGGCGGCGGCCCAGCAGCTGCCGTTCGCGCCGGTGCGCAGTGCGGTGCATGCCGTGGCCAGCGCATACCAGTCGCTGTTCGGACCGGTGATGACCTCGCGCTGGCCGCATCTGCTGATCGGCGCGGCCGGCGTGGTCGGCCTGCTTGGCATGAGCTGGCACAGCGGGCAGCGCGGGCGCAGCGCCGGGGCAGGGGAATCCGTCGCGCTGGCGATGGCCTGGTTCGGCCTCGCCGTGGGCGGCCTGGTCGCCCTCAGCCGTTGGTCGTATTTCGCCGACTTCCCCGCCCAGTTGGCCGCGCCGCGCTATGTGCCCTGGTCGTGGCTGTTCTGGTCCGGCCTGCTGCTGTGGACGATCGTGCGCGTCGGCCCGCGCCGTCCCCGCGCGGTGGCTTGGGCGGCGCTGCTGCTCGCCGTGGCGGCCCTGCCGAGTACGGCATGGATGGCCTACCTGGGCGCCAGCATGCAGCGCGTGGCCAGCATGACTGCCACGGCCGCGGCGGCGGGCGTGGTCGATCCGGACCAGATCCATGGCGAGAGCGTACCCGCCGAAGTGCAGGCCGCGCTGCCCAGCCTGCGCGCGCACGGCAGCGCGATGTTCGCCTGGCCGGAAACCGTCTATCTGCAGGAGGCGCGAACGGCGTCAACGGCCGTGGCCGTCCCGATCCGCGATGTGTCCCTGGTGGCCGTGCGCAACACGCTCGGTGGCACGGCGTGGCGCATCGACTTCGCCGCGCAGAGCAGGGCGCCGCGGCTGGTCCTGCACTGTGCGGGACGGCCGGTGGGCCTGGCCATGCCCCTGGCCGGGCGCTGGGTTGGCTGGGCGACCGGCGACCTCGATGCGGGCTGCCTGCAGGCGCGGCAGCTGCGCTGAGACTCAGGGCAGGGTGTAGCCGGCCTGGCGCAGCAGCTGGCTCAGCGCGATCAACGGCAGCCCGATCAGGGCGGTCGGATCGCGGTTCTCGATCGCCTCGAACAGGGTGATGCCCAGGCCCTCGCACTTGAAGCTGCCGGCGCAGTCCAGCGGCTGCTCGGCGGCCACGTAGCGGGCGATCTCGGCCGCGCCCAGGGCCCGGAAGTGGACCCGGGTCAGGTCGCAGGTCTCCAGCGCCTCGCCATCGCGAACCAGGCTCACCGCAGTGTGGAACGCCACCACCTGCCCGGACATCGCGGCCAGCTGTGCATGGGCGGCGTCGACCGTACCTGGCTTGCCCAGCGGGGCGCCGTTCAGTTCCGCGACCTGGTCCGAGCCGATCACCCAGCGGCCGGGGTGGATCCGGGCCACGGCCTCGGCCTTGGCCCGCGCCAGGCGCACCGCCACGGCGCGTGGGGCCTCGCCGGCGGCGGGCGTCTCATCCACCTCGGGGCGGGCGGTCTCCAGGGGCAGGCCGAGCCGCTCCAGCAGGTCGCGGCGGTAGCGGGAAGTGGAGGCAAGCAGCAGTGGGGTCATGCGACAATACCGGGCACGGAAGGCCGGCAGTCTGGGCCCTTCGGGCGGGGATCGGCAACCTGACTGCGCAGGTATTTGACAGCAGCCCGGACGATCCTTAACATTCAGCGGCTTATGTCCGCAAACGTGCCCGAAATGCTGGATGCTTGGCGGATGGTCGCAGCACGCAGGTGCTTCGACGGCCAGGTGGATCTAGCGGAATTGACCCGCCTCCAGGGCCTTGTCGCCGATACCGAAGGAACGTGCACCTATGCACTGGAATTCGCGCACGACGACATCCTGCAGGTATCCTATGTTGAACTGTCCATCGACACCGCGCTGCCGCTGATCTGTCAGCGCAGCCTGCAGCGTTTCCTGTTGCCGGTTTCGATGGTGCAGCGGCTCGGCCTGATCCGCAGCGAAGAGGAAGAGTCCTCGCTGCCGGAAGGCTGGGAACCGTGGCTGGTGCCGGAAGATGGCATGCTGCGACCGCTGGAACTGGTCGAGGACGAACTCGTCCTGGCCGTGCCCGTCGTGCCGCTGTCTCCCGATGGTGAGGCCGTGGACAAGGACTGGGCACCGACCGAAGAAGAAATCAGCAAGGCCAATCCGTTCGCGGCATTGGCGGCACTGAAAAAACAATAGCAGCCGGATTGTCGTCGGCGGCTGCGGCGAAAGCGAAAACTGTGCTGGGCGCTGGCGTCCTGCGCGACGATACGACGAAGCAAAACGAACCGAGTTTGGAGCAATCCCATGGCTGTGCAGAAATCCCGTGTCACCCCGTCCCGCCGCGGTATGCGCCGTGCGCATGACGCCCTGAGCGCCAAGCAGCTGTCCACCGATCCGACCACCGGTGAAGTGCATCTGCGTCACCACATCACCGCTGACGGTTTCTACCGCGGCAAGAAGGTGATCACGACCAAGTCGAACTCGGCCGTCGAAGAAGATTGATTTGTGAAGGCCGCTGCCCGGTCGGGCGGCGGCCTTTACCCCATTCTTCCCGATCACCACGTTTGGTGATCGTGCTACAGGACATGTAATGAGCAAGCGGATCTACTCGAGGATCGCGGGCACTGGTAGTTATTTGCCCGAAAAAGTGTTGACCAACCAGGATCTGGAGAAAATGGTCGACACCAGCGATGAGTGGATTCAATCGCGCACGGGTATCCGCGAACGGCACATTGCGGCCGAAGGCGAGACCACCAGCGACCTCGGCTACCACGCCGCGGTACGTGCGCTTGAAGCGGCCGGGATCGACGCTTCGCAGCTCGACATGATCGTTGTGGGTACCACCACGCCTGACCTGATTTTCCCGTCCACCGCGTGCCTGATCCAGGCCAAGCTCGGTGCGACCGGCTGCCCCGCCTTCGACGTCAACGCCGCCTGTTCGGGCTTCGTGTTCGCGTTGAGCGTGGCCGACAAATTCATCCGCTCCGGTGATGCACGCCACGTGCTGGTCATCGGTGCGGAAACCCTGACCCGTATCGTCGACTGGACCGAGCGCACCACCTGCGTGCTGTTCGGCGATGGCGCGGGCGCCGTCGTGCTCAAGGCCGACGAAGACACCGGCATCCTCAGCACCCACCTGCACTCGGATGGCAGCAAGAAAGAGCTGCTGTGGAACCCGGTCGGCGTCTCGGCCGGCTTCGGCGAGGGCGAGAATGCCCGCGGCGCGATCCTGATGAAGGGCAACGACGTGTTCAAGTACGCCGTCAAGGCGCTGGACTCGGTCGTCGACGAAACCCTGGAAGCCAACGCGCTGACCAAGGACGACCTGGACTGGCTGATCCCGCACCAGGCCAACCTGCGCATCATCGAAGCCACCGCCAAGCGCCTGGATATGTCCATGGACCAGGTCGTGGTGACGGTGGACAAGCACGGCAACACCTCCTCGGCCTCGGTGCCGATGGCGCTGGACCACGCGGTCCGCTCCGGCCGCGTCGAACGTGGCCAGCTGCTGCTGCTGGAAGCCTTCGGCGGCGGCTTCACGTGGGGTTCTGCTCTGCTGCGCTATTGATAGCGTCAGTTACGACAACGTGACGCTGTCGTTACGGCCCCATTACGGGGCCGTATGCATTTCAGGAGAACTGTCATGGTTGAGCCCATCGTCATTGAAGGGCAGCGCGCCTGGCTGAAGCAGTACGGCGAAGGAAGCCGCGTGGTCGCGCTGGGCCTGCTGAACTTCATCGCCCGCCGCTTCCAGCTCGATGCCCTGCGCCCGCCGCCGCACCGCGGTGGCGACGCCGCACGCGAAACCGAAGCCCGCCGTCTGTCCGAACTGCAGGCCCAGGGCGTCAACGTCCCCAGCGTGATCGGCAGTGGCCACGCGGCCCTCGTGCTGGGCGACAACGGCTCCTCGTTCAACACCTGCCTGCGCGAAGCCGACGACGCTGGCCGCGACCGCCTCGTGTCCGCGGCCATGCATGCGATCGCCCAGGCGCACAGCAAGGGCGCCTATTTCGGCCAGCCCCTGCCGCGCAACCTCACCTGGGATGGCAGCGCCATCGGCTTCATCGATTTCGAGGAAGACCCGCTGGAAGTCATGGACCTCGCCCAGGCCCAGGCCCGCGACTGGCTGATGTTCGGCTACGGCGTCGCCAAGTACTACGAGGACCGCCCGCAGCAGCTCCAGGCCCTCATGGCCCAGGCCATGGACGGTGCCGAAGCCCCGGTCCTCGCGCATGCCCACGACGTCACCGGCCGCCTTCAGGGCCTGGCCCGCGCCAGCCTGAAGATGGGCCGCTCCGCCCGTGCACTGGCCCACTCCATCCTGATCGTCCACGGCGCCACCACGCTGGGCGTGCTGATGGTCGTGGCCCTCTGCTTCGATTTCTTCACCGACGGCGACCTGGACATCCTCCAGCTGTTCACCTGACGAAGGGCCCGACATACGCGGCAGTACAGACGAAGGGCGACGTTCCCCTTTATCATTCGCCGTTCGATTTTTGCAGGCGGATGATCGCGTGACCGATACCAATCTCGCATTCGTGTTCCCGGGCCAGGGCTCGCAGTCGCTGGGCATGCTGGCCGAACTGGCCGAGCTGCACCCGCAGATCCGCGAGGCCTTCACCGAAGCCTCCGACGGCGCCGGTGTCGACCTGTGGGCGCTGTCGCAGGGCGGTCCCGAGGAAATGCTCAACCGCACTGAATACACCCAGCCGGCCCTGCTTGCGGCCAGCATCGGCGTGTGGCGCGCCTGGAACGCCGTGGGTGGCACCCAGCCCGCCGTGCTGGCCGGTCACAGCCTCGGCGAGTACACCGCCCTGGTCGCCGCCGGCGCGCTGACCCTGCGTGACGGTGCGCACCTCGTGCGCCTGCGCGGGCAGCTGATGCAGGAAGCCGCCCCGACCGGCGTCGGCGCCATGGCCGCCGTGCTCGGCGCTGAAGACGCCCTGGTCGTGGAGGTCTGCGAGCAGGCCGCCGGCAGCCAGGTCGTGGTGCCCGCCAATTACAACTCGCCCGGCCAGATCGTCATCGGTGGCGACGCCGCCGCCGTGGACCGCGCGCTGGCCCTGCTGGCCGAGAAGGGCGTCCGCAAGGCCGTCAAGCTCGCCGTCAGCGTGCCCTCGCACACCCCGCTGATGCGCGAAGCCGCCAACCGCCTGGCGGAAACCATGGCCGGCCTGGACTGGCGCGCTCCGGCCCTGCCGGTGGTGCAGAACGTCGATGCCCGCGTGCATGACGGCGTCGACGCCATCCGCCAGGCGCTGGTGCAGCAGCTCTACCTGCCCGTCCAGTGGACCGGCTGCGTGCAGGCCCTGGCCGCCCGTGGCGTCACCCGCGTGGCCGAATGCGGCCCGGGCAAGGTGCTGAGCGGATTGATCAAGCGCATCGACAAATCGCTGGACGCGCGCACACTGTCCACGCCCGCCGATTTCGAGACGGCCCGCGAGACCTGGGCCGCCTGATGTCTTCCGATCGCGTCCGTGCTGGAATGGCTTCGTGCCAGGCCGGCCGGACCGGTCCCGTTCGAGGAAATGAGATGAGCAAGCCCCTTCAGGGTGAAATCGCACTGGTCACCGGCGCCAGCCGGGGTATCGGTGCCGCGATCGCCGACGCACTGGCCGCGCAGGGCGCGACCGTCATCGGCACCGCCACCACCGACGCCGGTGCCGCCGCCATCGGCGAACGCCTGGCCGCCGTGGGTGGCCACGGCCGCGCGCTGAACGTCACCGACGCCGCTGCGCTCGAGGCCGTGCTCGACGGTATCGCCAAGGAATTCGGCGCCATCAGCATCCTGGTCAACAATGCCGGCATCACCCGCGACAACCTGTTGCTGCGGATGAAGGAAGAAGACTGGCAGGCGATCCTGGACACCAACCTGACCAGCGTCTTCCGCACCTCCAAGGCCGTCATCCGCGGCATGATGAAGGCGCGCAAGGGCCGCATCATCAACATCGCCTCGGTGATCGGCGTGACCGGCAATGCCGGCCAGGCCAACTACGCCGCGGCCAAGGCCGGCATCATTGCCTTCTCCAAGTCGCTGGCCAAGGAAATCGGCTCGCGCGGGATCACCGTCAACGTGGTCGCGCCGGGCTTCATCGATACCGACATGACCAAGTCCCTGCCGGAAGAGCAGCGCACCGGCCTGGTGAAGTCGATCGCCCTGGAGCGGCTCGGCGAGCCGTCCGATATCGCCAACGCGGTGGCGTTCCTGGCCGGTCCTTCGGCCAGCTACATCACCGGCGAAACCCTCCATGTGAACGGCGGCATGTACATGCCGTAAGCATGTGGCGCATGGATTGCGCCGCAAGTGGTTGATCCGTTTGATGTTTTGCTGCAATGCAAGGTGTCGCTGGTTTCCACTACACTATCCCACGGTCATCCCTCACCGGATGGCGTCATTTTTGAACCACTACTCCATCTGGAGCGATATCCAATGAGCACCATCGAAGAACGCGTCAAGAAAATCGTCGTCGAACAGCTTGGCGTCAAGGAAGAGGAAGTCACCAACAGCGCATCGTTCGTCGATGACCTGGGCGCTGACTCGCTGGACACCGTTGAACTGGTGATGGCGCTGGAAGAAGAGTTCGAGTGCGAAATCCCGGACGAAGAAGCCGAAAAGATCAGCACCGTGCAGGCTGCGATCGACTACATCAACGCCCACGTCAAGGCTTGATGTCAGGCGGCTCGCGCGCGGCCGTGGCGATTGCCGCGACCGCGTGCGGCAAACCCATGGGGCCGCGCTTGCGGCCCTGTGCTTTTGAGCGTTATACCGCGTGATACCCGCAACACCCGGGTCAGGAGAATCTGCAATGAAGCGTCGCGTCGTCGTTACCGGCATGGGCATGGTCTCGCCATTGGGCAATGATATGGCCAGCAGTTGGAAGGGCATCACCGAAGGCCGTTCCGGCATCGGTCCGCTGACCAACGTTTCGCAGTCCTACCTGGACCGTTTCACCACCAAGATCGCAGGTGAGGTCAGGGACTTCGACATCACCGCCGACAACGAACAGTTCGGCAAATTCCGGGTCACTGGCAAGGATGCCAAGAAGATGGACCCGTTCATTCATTACGGCCTCGGTGCCGCCTTCATGGCCTTGAACGATTCGGGCCTGGAAATCACCGACGGCAACGCCGAGCGCATCGGCGCCATCGTGGGCGCGGGCATCGGCGGCCTGCTGGGCATCGAAGAGCAGACCATCGATTTCCACGAGGGCAAGAAGATTTCCCCCTTCTACGTGCCCAAGACCATCATCAACATGCTCCCGGGCCAGCTGAGCATCATCACCGGCCTGAAGGGTCCGTCGTTCTCGGCGGTCTCCGCCTGCGCGACCTCGAACCATTCGATCGGCACCGCGATGCGCATGATCCAGTACGGCGATGCGGACGTGATGGTGGTCGGCGGTGCCGAGCGCGGTTCCTCGCCGACCGCACTGGGCGGCTTCTGCGCGATGAAGGCGATGAGCACCCGCAACGATGCCCCGGCAGAAGCCTCGCGCCCGTGGGACAAGGAACGCGACGGCTTCGTGCTCGGCGACGGTGCCGGCATCCTGATCCTGGAAGAGTACGAACACGCCAAGGCGCGTGGCGCGCGCATCTATGCGGAACTGGCCGGTTTCGGCGCCAGCTCGGACGCGTACCACATGACCGCCCCGAGCGAGAACGGCGAAGGCGCGGCACGCTGCATGACCATGGCGTTGAAGGACGCAGGCGTGACCCCGGACCAGGTCGGTTACCTCAACGCGCACGGCACCTCCACGCCGCTGGGCGACCTGGGCGAAACGATGGCCATGAAGACCGCGTTCGGCGACCACGCCTACAAGATGATGGTCAGCTCCACCAAGTCGATGACCGGCCACCTGCTCGGCGCGGCCGGCGGCGTGGAAGCGATCTTCTCGGTGCTGGCGCTGCGCGACAACATCATTCCGCCGACCATCAACCTGCATGAAGCGGGCGAGGGCTGCGACCTGGATTACGTGCCGAACACCGCACGCGAGGCCAAGGTCGATGTGGTGATGTCCAACGGCTTCGGCTTCGGCGGCACCAACGGCACGCTGGTGTTCAAGCGCGTCTGACCGCCCGTTCCGTGTCCTCCCACCCGGGCCGCCATCATGGCGGCCTTGGTGTATCTGGCCCCCGCGCACGCTGCGCGCCCTTCCGGTGTCCTTTCATGTTCCAGACGCTTCCGCTGCCTGCCACCACCGACCTGCTGGCCCTGCAGCGCCTGGCCCCGCAGCGCTACCCGCTGCTGATGGAGTCCACCGCCTCGGGCACCGCCCAGGGCCGCTGGGACCTGCTGCTGATGGGCAACGGCGAGGCGCTCGCACTGCACGCCGACGGCGTGGTGCGCGACGCGGACGGCGTCGCCCATGACGGCCGCTTCCTCGACGTGCTGGACGCGCACTGGGCCGCGCTGCGGCTGCCGCGCGAAGAGACGACGCTGCCGTTCCGTGGTGGCTGGGCACTGATGCTGGATTACGAACTGGCTGGCCAGATCGAGGACGTGCTGGCCTTGCCGGCACGCGCGGATGGGCTGCCCGCCGCGCTGGCCCTGCGCTGCCCGGCGGCGGTGCTGCATGACCGCGTGCTCGGCCAGTTCCACGCCGTCTGCGAGACCGGGCAGGCCGCGCTGCTGCAGACCCTGCAGGACGACCTCGCCGCGGCCGCCACATTGGCTCCGCTGCCGACGTGGCAGCCACCGGTCGCGATCGGTGAGGACGCGCCGCAGCGCTTCACCGACGGCGTCGGCAAGGTGATCGACTACCTGCGTGCGGGTGACGTGTTCCAGGTGAATCTCTCGCGGCGCTGGAATGCGCAGTTCGCCGGGACGCTCTCGCCGCAGGCGCTGTACGCGCAGCTGCGCGTGGCCAATCCCGCGCCGTTCGCCGGCCTGTTCATGGCGCAGGGCAGGGCGGTGGTCAGCTCCTCGCCCGAGCGGCTGGTCTCGGTGCACGGCGATGGCGTGCAGACCCGCCCGATCGCCGGCACCCGCCCGCGCTTCGCCGGCGATGACGATGCCGCGCGCATCCAGGAGCTGGTCGGCCATCCCAAGGAGCGCGCCGAGCACGTGATGCTGATCGATCTCGAGCGCAACGACCTCGGCCGCATCTGCGCGCCGGGCAGCGTGGAGGTGGATGAGCTGATGACCGTGGAGAGCTACGCCCACGTGCACCACATCGTCAGCAACGTGCGTGGCCGCCTGCGCGAGGACGTGAGCCCCGGCCAGGTGATCGCCGCGACGTTCCCTGGCGGCACCATCACCGGCTGCCCCAAGGTGCGCTGCATGCAGATCATCGCCGAGCTGGAGCAGACCGCGCGTGGCGCCTACACCGGCGCGTTCGGCTGGCTGAACCGCGATGGCGACCTGGACCTGAACATCCTGATCCGCACCGCCGAAGTGGCCGCCGACACCGCCAGTTTCCGCACCGGGGCCGGGATCGTGGTCGATTCGGTCGCCGACAAGGAACTGGACGAAACCCGTGCCAAGGCCCGTGGCCTGCTGCGTGCGCTGGGCAGCGATGCCTGAGCCGTTTGGCGGTGTGCAGTACCCGCGCGGTATGCTGCGCGGCGAAGAATTTCATTCGAGGTGACCATGGCGGGTGCGAAACGCGGATGTCTGGCCGTACTGGCCGTGCTGCTGGTGGTGGCCCTGCTGGTCGCGGCCGCAGGCGCATGGTTCTGGCATCGCCAGGGCGCGTTTGCCGATGCGCCGGTCACCCCCAGCGCGGAGAGCGTGGTGATCGCCTCCGGCGACGGCTTCAGCACCGTGCTCGGCAAGCTGCGCCAGGCCGGCGTGGACGAGGGCAGCGACACCCAATGGCAGCTGCTGGCACGCCAGCTCGATGCCGCCGGCAAGCTCAAGGTCGGTGAATACGCGCTCGATCCCGCGCTGACCCCGCGCGAGCTGCTGACCCGCATGCGCCAGGGCCGCGTCCTGCAGCACCGCGTCACCATCGTGGAAGGCTGGAACATCCGCCAGCTGCGCGCCGCGCTCAAGCGTGCCGATCCGCTGGTGCACACCACCGATGCGCTGGACGATGCCGCGCTGATGAAGGCGCTTGGTTTCCCCGGCGAACACCCGGAAGGCCGCTTCCTGCCCGAGACCTACGTCTACCAGCGCGGCGACAGCGACATCGACGTGCTCAAGCGCGCGCATGCCGCCATGGAAAAAGAACTCACCGCCGCGTGGGACAGCCGCGTGGACGATCTGCCGCTGAACTCGCCGTATGAGCTGCTGATCCTCGCCTCGATCATCGAGAAGGAAACCGCGCTGCCCAGCGAGCGCCCGCAGATCGCCGGCGTGTTCATGCGCCGCCTGAAGATCGGCATGCGCCTGCAGACCGACCCGACCGTGATCTACGGCATCGGCAGCAGCTACGACGGCAACATCCGCAAGCGCGACCTCACCACCGATACGCCGTACAACACGTACACGCGCGCCGGCCTGACCCCGACCCCGATCGCCATGCCCGGGCGCGATGCGCTGCATGCCGCCGCGCAGCCGGCCAAGGGCGATGCGCTGTACTTCGTGGCGGTCGGCGATGGCAGTGGCGCGCACATCTTCTCGGCCAACTACACCGACCACAACGCCGCCGTTGCCCGCTACCTGCAGCAGCTGCGCAGCAAACGTACCCAAGAGGCCGCACCCCGATGAGTCCCGCGCTGCACCGGCACCCGCATTTCGTCAGCCTGGAAGGGGGCGAGGGCGCCGGCAAGACCACCGCCATCAACGCGATCCGCGAAGCCCTGCAGGCGCGCGGGCATGAGGTGGTGCTGACCCGCGAACCCGGCGGGACCGCGCTGGCCGAGCGCATCCGCGCGCTGGTGCTCAAGCCGGACGAGGAGATCGCCGCCGAGCCGCTCTCGGCCGAGGCCGAGCTGCTGCTGGTGTTCGCCGCCCGCGCCCAGCACGTGCGCCAGGTGATCGCCCCGGCGCTGCAGCGCGGTGCCTATGTGCTGTGCGACCGCTTCACCGATTCCAGCTACGCCTACCAGGGCGGTGGCCGCGGCCTGGACCCGGCGTGGATCGCCGATCTGGAGCGCCGCGCCGTCGGCCTGCTGCCCGGCCTGACCCTGCTGCTGGATGTGGACGTAGCCGTCGGCCGCGCGCGCGCCAACGGCCGCGACATGTGGCCGGACCGGATCGAAAGCGAGCACGATGATTTCTTCCAGCGGGTGCGCGCGGTGTTCCGCCAGCGTGCCAGCGAAGACCCCGCACGTTACCGCCTGATCGACGCCGGCCAGGACCAGGCCGGCGTCGCCGGTGCGGTGGTGGCGGCCGTGGATGCATGGTTGGCACAGGAGCCGGATCGTGGCTGAACCCTTTTCCCCCTGGCAGCAGCGCGCCTATGACCAGACCGTGGCCGCGCTCGACGCCGGTCGCCTCGGCCATGGCCTGCTGTTCTGCGGCCCGGCCGGCCTGGGCAAGCTCGGCGTCGCGCTGCGGCTGGCCGAGCACGTGCTGGGGCAGGGCGAGCCGGCCGCGGCCAAGCGCAGCGCCCAGCTGCTGGCCGCCGGCACCCACCCGGACCTGCAGCGGATCTCGTTCATCCCCAACAAATCCGGCGACAAGCTGCGCACCGAGATCGTGATCGAGCAGATCCGCGAGGTCTCGCAGAAGCTCTCGCTGACCCCGCAGTACGGCGTGGCCCAGGTGGTGATCGTCGATCCCGCCGACGCCATCAACCGCGCCGCCTGCAACGCCCTGCTCAAGACCCTGGAAGAGCCGCAGCCCGGCCGCTACCTGTGGCTGATCAGCGCCGACCCCGCGCGCCTGCCGGCCACCATCCGCAGCCGCTGCCAGCGCCTGGAGTTCAAGCTGCCGCCGCGCGAGGAAGCGCTCGCCTGGCTGCAGACCCTGGGCCACAGCGAGGCCAGCGCCCGCGAAGCGCTGGACGCCGCCCGCGGCCACCCCGGGCTGGCCGACCAGTGGCTGCGCGAGGATGGGCTGGCCCTGCGCCGCCAGGTCGCCACCGACCTGGAGGCCCTCGTCGCCGGCCGCTCCGGCGCGGTCGAACTGGCCCAGCGCTGGACCGCCGACGACAACGCCGCCCTGCGCCTGCGCCACGCCGCCGATCTCGCCCTGGCCCAGGCCACCGGCGGTGGCTTGACCGATCCCGATCGATTGCACAAGCTGGCCGCCTGGTTCGATGCGGCCAACCGCACCCGCGACCTGCTGCGCACCACGGTGCGCGCCGATCTTGCGGTGGTTGAGCTGCTGCTGGCCTGGGGAAAGGTCAACGAACGGCACGCCAAGGGGAATAGAGCATGAGCGCCACCAACGCCCGACAGGGCATCCTGTCCCTTGCCGTCAAGGACAAGGCCGCGCTGTACAGCGCCTACATGCCGTTCGTGAAGAACGGCGGCATCTTCGTGCCCACGCCCAAGCGCTACTTCCTGGGCGATGAGGTGTTCCTGCTGCTCACCCTGCCGGACTCCAGCGAGCGCCTGCCGGTGGCCGGCAAAGTGATCTGGGTGACCCCGGCCGGGGCCCAGGGCAACCGCGCGGCAGGCATCGGCGTACAGCTGGCCGATGGGGCGGAAGGGGAGACCGTCCGCCACCGGATCGAGACCCTGCTGGCCGGCATCCTGACCGCGGACAAGCCCACGCACACGATGTGAAGAAATTTCGGCGAAACCGTTGACGTCGAAATTTGCCGCCCTATAATGAGCGGCTCAGCAGCATCGGGCGGTTAGCTCAGCGGTAGAGCATTGCCTTCACACGGCAAGGGTCACAAGTTCGAACCTTGTACCGCCCACCACGCTGCAACATGAAGAAGCCGGCCGTTTGGTCGGCTTTTTTGTTTGCGGCGCCCGGCGATCCCGGGGGCACATGCCCGGTCAAGGAAGATCCATGCAGCCACGCCAGTCCCCGCTCGAAGCGAAGCACTACGCGCAGTTCCTGGAAGACCGCCAAGCGACGATCGCCTTTTTCCAGGAACACCGCTTCCAGTCCGATTCGGACACGGAAGAACGCTCGCTGCGCGCGCGCTGGTTCCAGCGGTTGGCTGCCGAGCACCTGTACATCACCTACACCGCCGGCCACCCGGTCGAGTCGCTGCCGCCCCTGCTGGAAGCACTGGTGGAACACGTGGAGCATCGCCAGCAGATGCTTGCCCAGTACGAGCGGCAACCGCTGATTGCGCCGTTTGCGATCGATCACTGGCCGGATGAGTACCTGGAATGCACGCAGTTGTTCGCGCTGTGCATCCTGTTGGGGCGTCCGGACCTGCTGGCGCGCGTGGCCGCCTTGATGGACCAGGCCAACTTCGTCGCCAGCGATACGCTGTATGAAGACCTGCTGATGCGCGTGCTGCCGGACCGGCATGATGTCGACGAGTGGTTCCACGACTACTGCACGCCGCTGGTCCAGGCCATCTACGCCGATACACCGGAAGAGGCCAGCACGCTGCTTGCCACCTACTGCGAGGGCTGGTACGCCGCCTTCGAGCACGCGCCCTGGCGTGACAGCCATGTGGACGACGATGGCCGCTTCGTCGGCTACTGGGCGTTCGAGGCGGCCGCCATCGCGTATCTCTACGATATCGACGACAGCGCCATCGACCATCGCGTCTATCCGCGCGACCTGGTGGACTACGCGCGCCGCCAGCGCCCGCGCTGAGGCCGGCCAGTCATGCGCAAGACGTTGATCTGGACGATCACGCTGCTTTCGCTGGGGCTGGTCGCGTGCGCGCCGCGCGCGCCTGAAGCGCCGGCGAGCACACCCTGGCCTGGTACGGTTGACGAAGCCGTCGATCAACTTCTAAGCGATCTGCCCGTCGATGGCGTCGATTGGATGCGGCGAAACCCAAAGGACGCTGTCATCAGCCAGCTCTACATGGGATACGGCACAGGCGTGCGCAACCAGTTCGGCTTGTGGGGTGGCAACGACGCCCTGCTCACGTCCTGCGGAACGGACGATCCAGAGGGGTGTTCGATCGTCATCCTCGAGGGAATGTGGGACAGCGTGCAGGCGAAGACAGATCCCCTGTTACGCGCCTCCCTGCAGTGCCAGTTCGCAACGATGCACAAGATCCGGATCGACACCACGGGTTGGTATCTGCTCACCGTGGGAGAAATGCTTGACGCCATGCAGGCGCAGATCGATCGCCAGGTGGCCGCCGCGGCTGCACCGGGCTGCCCCACTCAGTTGCACATCGTGCCCATGGCCGACCTGAACCGCCAATGCTTCGTGCGTGCGGAATTCGAGCAGGAACAGCCGCTGGACACGGCGCTGATGTGGCTCGGGTTCCGAAACGGACTCACCCCTCGCCATGCACCGCCGAATCTGGAGTTCAGGTTCAACAAGGCATGCGCGTGGCCCGAGCGGCCGATGCAGTTTGTGCCCGAGGCCGACACGTCCACTCGCTGAACTGTGACCACGGCCTGGGCAACTCAGCGTCGTCGCGTTGCGCGACGTGGCTCGCGGAGGCCGCTGACGGAATCCGCGACGCGACTCCGGGCTTCTCCTGTTCAAACCCGACCCAGGCGGCTGCCAACGTTCTCGGTTCGGCGGTAAGCTCACGCCAGGACCTGCAGCCCTTGGTCGAGAAATAGAAAACGCGATGAACAGAGTTTATAAAGAGATCGCAAAGACGGTGGGCATTTACTACCTGCAGGCGATTGCTTTCGCGCTTGCGGGTTACCTCATCATGCATTTGGCTTACGGCGGCGTGCGGCTTTCCCTCTTGGCATGGTCGGCGATCGTGGTTGCGGTGTTTACCTTGTTCTATCTGCCGGTGTTGGTGCGGAACATCCGGGTGGCCAGGGCTATTGACAAGCATCGGGAAGAGGGTGGGACGCCCTAGCGGGCGTCGACGCGGTCCTGACATGCATCGGCTATGATCGTTTGCCATCGCCGCCATCGCCGCCATCGCGGGCAGGAACCCACCGCATGCCCTCCGCCCAAACGCGTACGCAATGCGCGCTGTGCCGTGACGCCGAGCCGTTGCCGTTCGCGTTCAGCTACGCGTTCCAGCCTATTGTCGACGTGCGCGCAGGACAGATATTCGCTCATGAGGCACTGGTGCGTGGCCCGGACGGTGAGCCTGCCAACTCGGTGCTGTCCCGAGTCACCGCGGACAACTGTTACCGGTTCGACCAGGCATGCCGTGCCAAGGCTATCGAGATCGCCGCGCGGTTGAAGATGCGTTCGCGTCTGTCGATCAACTTCCTGCCCAACGCGATCTACCGGCCCGAGCTGTGCATCCGCTCTACCCTGGAGGCTGCGCAACGACACGACTTTCCGGTCGAGCAGATCATCTTCGAGACCGTTGAAGGCGAGCAGATCAGTGATGGGAAGTGGCTGGCCGAGATCCTCACCGAGTACAAACGGATTGGCTTCAAGACGGCCATCGATGATTTCGGTGCCGGCTTTGCCGGTCTGAACCTGCTGGCCGACTTCCAGCCCGACCTGGTCAAGCTGGACATGGGCTTGATCCGTGGCATCGACCAGAGCGCCTCGCGACGTGCGATCGTTACCGGTGTGGTGTCCATGTGTACAGCGCTGGCCATTGATGTGATCGCCGAAGGCATAGAAACCGCTGACGAGGCGCGCTGTCTTTCCGATCTCGGAATAAGACTGATGCAGGGGTACTGGTTTGGTCGACCGCGGTTTGAGGGCGTAGTGACCGAGGACGAGCTTCCCTTGGCGATGTAAGGCGGCGGGTGTCGGCGTCGGCGGAACAGTTGGGCGCCGCCCTTAGTGCTGTGGGATGATGGAATGACCAAAAGAGCAGAGCCTTCAGATTGGGTGCAGCGCGCCGCCCAGCCAGGAAGAATTGAGCGCATTGAGGCCTATTTTGCCGGGCATGGTTACAGCCCGCATCGGCACGGCACCTATGCTGTTGGTTTCACCTTGGCGGGCGTGCAGAGTTTCCAGTATCGCCGCGCCCAACGGCATAGCCTGCCGGGTACGGTGATGGTATTGCATCCCGATGAGCTCCATGACGGGCAGGCAGGCACGGCAGCAGGGTTCCATTACCGGATGGCGTACATCGAACCCTCGCTGATCCAGAAGATTGTGGGGGACAGGCCATTGCCATTCATTGAAGGGGGGCTGTCGGGAGACTCCCGCGTACAGGCGGCATTGACTCCATTGCTGCAGGACATTGCTACACGGATCGACTCGATGGAAGAAGAAGATGCGCTGCATGACCTGGCACACGCTCTGCTCGGTGCCGCTGCGCAGCGGCCCATTCGGCGCCGCCCTGATTTCGTCGCACTGGAGCGTGCCCGTGCCCATATCCATGACTCGCTGGACTCTGCCATCACGATTGACGCCCTTGCAGAGTCCAGCGGCCTGGACCGCTGGCAGCTCAGTCGGGATTTTCGCGCGCTCTATGGCACCAGCCCCTATCGCTACCTCACCATGCGTCGGCTGGACGTGGCGCGACGGTTGATGCTGGCAGGAGAGAGCATCAACCAGTCAGCACTGATGGCCGGCTTCTTTGACCAGAGTCACATGGCGCGCCACTTCATCTCCACCTACGGCGCTACTCCAGCACGGTGGCTTAAGCGGATGCGGCCCTCGCCGTAGGCCGTTCGCGACGCGTTGCACGATCGTGCAAGACCGGCAGGCAAGGGCACTTCAACATACGGATTCCCATTACGACAGGATTCCCCCATGTTGGAACTTCCACCTCCACATCCCCACAACGCCATCAATCTTGAAGAGAAGTTCAATCTCGTCAGCGAACGGTGGTCGCCCAGGGTCATCGCCGAGATGAATGACTACCAGTTCAAGATCGTTCGCTTGCTGGGGGACTTTGTCTGGCACAGCCATGCAGATTCCGATGAAGCGTTCTTCGTTATCGAGGGCGAGCTGCGAATCGACTTCCGTGATCGCAGCGTCCGACTGCGGAAAGGTGAGTTGTATGTCGTTGCCAAGGGCGTCGAGCACAAACCCTACGCCGAGCATGAGGTGAGGTTGATGCTGATCGAGCCTCGAGGTGTTCTGAATACGGGTGAAGCGCTTGGCGAAAGAACTGCGCGGAATGATGTGTGGATATAGAACCTCGCAGGCATAAACGGAAACCCTGGCATGAACCGGTACCTTGCTTTGCAGAATGCAGCCTCACGACCAGGCGAAACGCATGATCAGGGCCGGGAGGCCGCGGCCACGGCAAAGCTGTCCTCAATCATCATGAATTTGGAGATCTCGCCCCCTGCAAAGGTCAATACGATCACAAAGGGTGACTCGATCGTCTTACCGGTGGCGATGATCCGCGTAACAAGCTCACCCAGGACGACGGCGCGGTCGTCGCTGCTCATAACCTCATGCACCTCCAGTCGAATGCGCTCCATCAACCTGCTCGAGTCACGCATAAAGTTTTCCACCGCGCGGCGCCCGGATTGTCGACCAATCCAAGGCAGCGCGGCGCTGTCGCCAGGAATGTGCCACTCCAGGTCCGCGCTGAACAGCGACGCGATCTCCTCGGGCGCCGCGCCGGAACCAATCTTCTCCAGGAACCGGTGCGCAATCTTCAGATTGTCCTGCATGGCCATTCCATCTATCTCAGTGGGTTGGGTGGGTACTGTGGTGTCCTGCATTGCTTTTTCAGATCTGGGTCAGGCCGCCGTCAACTGTCAGCTCAACGCCGGTGATGTAGGACGCATCCTGCGACGCCAGGAAAGACATTGCCTTCGCAATCTCATCCGGGCTGCCCGCACGGCCGAGTGGGGCCTTCTGCGCGATATCGGCAAGATAGGCGTCGATGTCCTGGTCGCTCATGCCGAGCTCGGATTTGTAGGCCGGGGTAAGCACTACGCCGGGTCCTACCAGGTTGACCCGAATGTTCCGTCCCTTGAGGTCGGAGGCCCACGTCCTCACGAACGACCGCAGTGCAGCCTTCGACGCCGCATACACACCGAACGCGGGTATGCCCTGATTGGCCGCAATGGAACCCGTCACCACGATGGCACCGCCAGCGGTCATCAGCGGTAGCGCTTTCTGCACTGTAAACAGCGTGCCTTTGACATTGATGCCGAAGTACTTTTCGAACCCTGCCTCGGTGATCGAATCCAGGGGGGTAAAGTCGCCACCGCCTGCGTTGGCGATAAGAAGATCCAGTCGACCGTGCGCCGTGCCGATGGTGTCCATGATGACGTCCAGGTCTGTGGCGACAGAAATGTCACCGCGGACTGCGATCGCGCCATGTCCTATCTCGGCTGTCGCGCGGTCAAGCTCCTGCTGCCGCCGCCCGCTGATGACCACCGACGCTCCCTCCAGCGCAAGACGCTTGGCGGCCGCCAGGCCAATCCCCGAGCTGCCGCCGGTGACCAAGGCCACCTTTTCGGCATGTTTCGCGTTGTGGACGTTGAACAGATCCTCGATGTGCATGACGTTGCCTGCCTGGACGGCTGATGCCGCGGTGGTGCAAGTCTATTGGGGCGCCATGACGGGATAAACGCGCTGATTGTTGATTCTTTATTTCCCGGTGTGAATAATTGACCGTCATCCGGAGCCTACAATGGACCATCTACAGGCCATACGTGCTTTTGCTCGTGTCGTCGAGACCGGCGGCTTCAATCGGGCTGCTGAATCGCTTCAGATGCCCAATGCCACGTTGAGCAAGTCGATCAGCGCGCTGGAGAAACACCTTGGGGTGAAGCTGCTTGAGCGTAGTACGCGCCGCGTCAGGGTCAGCAACGATGGAGCTGCGTATTACGAGCGCATCAGGCACCTGTTAACCGAGCTGGATGACGTTGAGGCGACCTTGGGCCGTGCCCAAGGCAGCCCGAAGGGCAGGTTGCGTGTGGACACCGGCGGCTCTACCGCCAGTGGGCTGTTGATCCCTGCACTGCCCGAGTTTCGCGCGAGGTATCCGGACATACAGCTGCTCCTGGGCGTTACCGACCGGACGGTAGATGTCATCGGCGAGAATATTGACTGTGCCATTCGCAGCACGGCAGACGACGGTGCACTGATCTCCCGCAAGATCGGGAGTCTTGAATGGACCACCTGCGCGAGTCCGGCGTACCTCTCACGCTATGGGGTACCTGCCCACCCTGAACAATTGCTTGAGCCTCGGTTTCCGGTAGTCGGGTACTTTTCCGCGCACAGCGGCAAGGCGCCTCCGCTCCATTTTCTCGGCGGCGGAGTACCGGTGGAGATCGTTCCCGAGTGTGCGGTCCTGGTCAATGAAAGCAATGCCCATCTGGCAACGGGGTTGGCCGGGCTCGGGCTGATCCACACGCTTGATTTCATGGTGCGACCGGCAATTGATCGCGGCGAGCTGATACCTGTACTCCAGGACTGGCGGCCTGCGCCACTTGATGTTTTCATCGCCTATGCCCCAAGCCGGCAGCTGAGTACTAAGGTTCGCGTCTTTGTGGAGTGGGTGAGCGAGATCTATGCCCGTATCTGAGCGATCACATCGGGGCAACTTCCTCGGCGGGCTGCAGACCCTCTTCGGCGGCAACATCACCATCTACACGCAGCTGTGCGAGCAGGCGCGCGAAGAGACCTACCGGGACATGTCCAACCATGCGCGGCTGCTCGGCGCCAACGCGATCATCGCGATGCGCTATGACGCCACCGACGTGATGACCGGCCTGACCGAAGTGCTGTGCTACGGCACGGCGGTGATCGTCGAGCCCACGCACGTCTGAGCATCCCGCATGTGATACGCGCTGCGTATCGCAGCAAGCTGTCATCGGTATTGGCATCCGCGCGGCCCAGGGCGGATGCTGTCCGCATGACGATCAACGACACACTTTCTTTCGCCGGGCAGGTCGCCCTGGTCACCGGCGCCGCGGGTGGCCTCGGCTTCGCTTATAGCCGGCTACTGGCGCAGCGCGGCGCACACGTGGTGATGCAGGACGTGGGCGCCATGCTGGACGGTACCGGCCGCGATCCGCAACGGATCGATCACGCTGTTGCGCGTCTGCGTGCAGAGGGGCTCTCTGTCGAGGCCAGCCACCAGGACATCCAGCCCCGTTCCCTGGCCGCCGCACTGGTCGCCGATATCCTGCAGCGGCATGGCCGCCTGGACGTGATCCTGCACAACGCGGGCTGGGTCGAATACCAGCGGATCGATGCGGTGGACGAGGATCGTTTCGACCACATGATGGCGGTCGCGGCCAAGGCGCCGTTGTGGCTCGCCCAGGCCGCGTGGCCGGCGATGCAGGCGCAGGGGCATGGCCGCATCGTGCTGACCACCTCCGACCGCGCGCTGTATCCGCAGTACGTGCAGCACGGGCTGACGGCCTACGCGGCAGCGAAGTCGGCCGCGGTCGGCATCGTCAATGTGCTGGCTGCCGAAGGCGCCGCGCATGGGATCGTGGTCAACGCGGTTTCGCCCGTGGCCAAGACCCGCATGTGGGGCGTGGACGGCGAGCCGGACGAGCTGCACCCGGAGGCCGTGGCGCCGGGCGTCGTGTTCCTGGCCTCGCGCGCCTGCATCGAGGGCGGCTGGATCCTGCGCGCCAGCAACGGCCAGTTCCATGCCACGCGGCTGAGCGAGGCCGAGGGCGTGCGCTATCCGCGTGATCTGCAGGCCGTAGTGGCCGACAACATCGAGGTGGTCGCCAGGCAGTGGCCGCAGATCGCCAGGCCGGCAGTCGAACCACGCTGACGGCCGCACACGTCCTGGCGTCCTGCGCGTGCCGGATTTCCCGACGCGGCAAGCGGGTGGCAGCCGTCGAGCGTCAGCGCGTCAGCACGGCCTCCAGTGCGGCCATGGCCTCACGTGCCACCGCATGCGGATCACGTGCTTTCAGCGCGTCGTTGAACACCTCCAGCCCGATCGGCCCGCGGTACCCCATCGCGGCCAGCGCATCGATCAGTGTCTCCAGCGGCCAGAGGCCATCGCCCGGCAGGCAGCGGTGATGCCGCGCCTGCGTGGTCACTTGTCCAGGCAACGGCTGGGTGAGCACATCCGACAGCTGCACCAGCGCGATGCGCTCCACCGGCACGTCGCGCAGATCGTCGGCGGTGCGCCCGGCCGCGAACAGGTGGAAGGCATCGACCACGATGTCCAGGTTCGGCGCGCCGACCTGCTCGATCTGCTGCCATGTCGAGGGCAGGGTGGAATGCAGGCGGCTCCACGCCATGCCTTCGTAGGCGATGCGCAGGCCACGTTCGGCAGCGCGCGCGCACAGCCAGCGCAGGTCGTCGGTGAGGCGGTCGGGCACGTAGTCGGTCGCGGTGCAGGCCGGTACCAGCACCGTGCCTGCGCCCATATCGTGCGCCAGCGCGAGCAAGGACAGTGCCTCTGCACGCTTGCCCTCGCGGGTGGCAGCCGAAGCACCATCAAAATCCAGCAGCACCTGCACGTCGGTGAGCTGCAGGCCGGTGCGTGTCAGGGCTGCATGTACGTCGGCGACGGAGGAGGACTCCACATCCTCACGCCACAGCTCCACTTGTGTGAAACCCGCCGCGGCGGCGGCGTCGAGTTTCCCGGCCGTGTCGCCGCCCAGCAGGATGGTGTTGAGGAAGCGGGGGCCAGACAGCCGGTTCATCGGGGCAACGCCTTTGCACGAAGTGGATGTCGCCCTCCATGCTATCGACCCGGGCATCCGCGTTCTGTGCAGATGCGCCCGCGCCTCTCATCGCGTGCGCTGCACCCACGCCCGCACCACCAGCGCGATCAGCGCCGCGAACACCAGCCAGGAGATGACGTCGAACAGCCCGTCACCGATCAGCGCGCTGACCAAGCCCACCACGCTGGCCAGCGCGATCCAGGCCGGAGCGATGAACGGGCTGCGCGGTGGTTTCACCGGTGCGCTCATGCGGCACCCCCGTGCTGCGCGGCGCGCTCGATCTCGGTGACGCGCGCTTCGGTGCTTCCCCGCTTCACCCACAGGTACAGGCCGCTGATCAGCACCGTGATGGTGAGCAGGTCCAGCAGCGCCCACAGGATCTTCAATGGCAGCTTGCCGTAGTCGCCGAAGTGCAGCGGCTGGCTCAGCAGCAGCACGCTCATGTAGGTCGGCAGCTGCGGCTGCGCGGTGAGCTCGCCGGTCTTGGCATCGATCAGCACCGGCCGATACAGGCGCTCGGTCAGCGCGGTATTGCCCTGCATGAACACCCCATAGTGATGGTCACCGCTGTAGCCGGTGCCGGGGAAACTGATGAAGGCCGGGCGCATGCCGGGCTCGGCGGCGCGTGCGGTGTCCACGGCGGCCTGCAGCGAGGCCAGCGTGGTGGGCCGTGGCTGGCCGGCGTAGCGGGCCGCGAACTCGCCGAGCTGCTCGCTCTGCCACGCCTGTTCCAGCGGCTTGGCGATGGTGTTGATGGCGCCGGTGATGCCCACCACCAGCGCCCAGCCGAGGGTGACGATGCCGAGCACGTTGTGCAGGTCCAGCCAGGCCAGGCGGCGGTTGCGACCGGTGCGCAGCGTGCCGAAGCGCTGCTTGCGCATGAAGGGGCCGTACAGCACCAGGCCGGAGATGATCGCCACCGCGAACAGCAGCCCCATCGCGCCCATGAACAACATGCCGGGCAGGCCGAGGAACAGATCGGTGTGCAGGCGGTACAGGAAGTACATCACGCCTTCGTTGAACTGCGCGGCCGGCAGCACCTCGCCCGTCGTCGCGTGCAGCAGCGCAGTGTGCATCTGCGGGGGCGGCGTGTCCGTGCGGGCACCCGTGTTGACGTACACGGTGGGCGCGTCCGGATCCCAACCAACGAACAGCGGCACATCGCCGGGGTATTGCGCCAGTGCGGTGCGCACCTGCGCGTCCAGATCACGCGGGGTGGCGTCGGCGACCGTGGTCGCCACCTCCGGCTCGCTGAGGTGCGCGATCTCTTCGGCGAACACCAGAGGCAGGCCGGTCAGGCACAGCAGCAACAGGAACAGGGTGCAGACCAGGCTGGTCCACTTGTGGATCACGAACCAGGCTTTGATGGTGGCACGTTGCATGAAGGCTCTCTGGCGATGGCTGGAGGCACGCGGTGGCGCTGAAGGGCGGGCAGGTCGCGACGGATTATCCGGATGCGGCGCGGGAATACCAAGGATTCTCACCCCTGCTGCAACGCGGTCGCTCGTTCAGCGAAGCCCTTCCGCCGCGCAGCGGATGCTCAGCCACGCCCCGCCACCCGGGGCGTCCCCGGCACGGACCCGGAACCCGTGCAGGCCGGCGATGGCGGCGACGATCGACAGGCCCAGCCCGAAGCCTTCCGTGGGCGTGCCACTGCTTTCGCCGCGGAAGAACCGCTGGTAGATCAGGCTGCGGTCCTGCGGTGGAATGCCCGGGCCGTTGTCGATCACATCGATGCGCGCAGCACCGTGGTCGTCGACCGCACGCAGCACGATCCGGCCCTGCGCCGGGGTGAAGTGCAGCGCGTTGGAGAGCAGGTTGGCCAGCGCCTCGAACAGCAGCTCGCGGTCGCCCCACAGGGTGCCCACCTGCGCATCGATCTCCAGCAGCAGCTGCTGCTCTTTCTCCTCGGCCAGCGGCAGGTAGAACGCATGCAGCTCCCGCAGCAGCTCGGCGGCATCGAGTTCGACGAAGGCCGAGCGGCGCTGGTGGCTTTCCAGCTCGGAAATGCGCAGCAGCGCACCGAAGCGCGCCATCAGCCGGTCGGTTTCGGTCAGCGCCTTGTCCAGCTGGGCGGCACGCGGATCGTCCTCTTCCAGCCCGACACGGGTGCGATAGAGATGCGCGCGCAGGCGGGTGAGCGGGGTCCGCAGATCGTGCGCGATGCTGTCGCACACGCCCTTGACCTCGGTCATCAGCTGCTCGATGCGTTCGAGCATGGCATTGACGATGCTCGAGAGACGGTCGATCTCATCCGGACGGCCGGAGACGGGCAGGCGCTGGCCGAGATCGCCGGCGATGATGCGGTTGGTCGCGGCCTCGATCTCCTGGATCCGTCTGAGCGGCCGCCGGCGCAGGATGTGCCAGCCGGCCAGGCCGGGAAGGACGGTCAACGAGACGCCCCACAGCAGCGCATCGAGGATGATGCTGTTGACCGCCGTCAGCTTGCCGCTCTGGCGCACGAACACCAGCAGGCGGCCGTCCTGGGTTTCCACGCCGAGCGCGCGCCCGGGCGCGTTGATCGGCCCACTGCGCAGGGACCAGCGTTCCACCGCCTGCGCGTGTCCGTCGATGCGCAGCCCATCGGGAATCGCCAGCAGCGGGCCGGACAGCGGCTGCCCGTTGCGGCTGAAGATGCCGTAGGCATACGCCCCGTGCAGGTCGTAGCGCAGGCTGTCGCGCAGCGCATCGTCCAGCGCCTGCCCCTCGAACTTCTCGAACAGGTGCGCGCGCTGCTGCAGGCCGGATTCGGCGAGGTCGTTGAGGTAGTCCGAGACGCGCCAGTACATCACTCCCAGCAGTACGCTGGACCAGGCCACGAACAACACGCAGTACAGCCCGAGCAGCCGGCTGCTGGACGAGCGCCAGTGATCAGACATGGTCGTCCAGGACATACCCGGTGCCCCGCACGGTGCGGATCGGCTGGTGGCGCCCGGGCTGGTCGATGCGCTTGCGCAGGCGGCCGATGTGGACGTCGATCAGGTTGGTGCCGGGGTCGAAGTGGTAGCCCCACACGTCCTGGAACAGCATGGTGCGGGTGACCACCTGGCCGGCGTTGCGGACGAGGAATTCCAGCAGCTTGAACTCGGTGGGCAGCAGCGCGATCTCCTCGCCGGCACGGCGCGCGGTGCGGGTCATCAGGTCCAGTTCCAGGTCGCCGGCGCGCAGCTGGTTCTCCGCCACGGCGGGCTGGCCGTGGCGACGGATCAGCACCTCCACGCGGGCTGCCATTTCATCGGAGGCGAACGGTTTGGTCAGGTAGTCATCGCCGCCGGCGCGCAGGCCACGCACCCGCTCATCCACGTCCGACAACGCGCTGATCATCAGCACCGGCGTGGTGATGCCCTGGCGGCGCAGCGCGGTGACCAGGGCCAGGCCGTCGATCCCGGGCAGCATGCGGTCCAGGGTGATCACCGCGTAGTCGCCGCGGCAGGCCATCGCCAGGCCGTCCTCGCCGTTGCCCACCCGGTCCACCTCGAAGCCGTGGCTGCGCAGTTCCGTGGCGATTTCCTCGGCGGTGACGAGGTCGTCCTCGATGGTGAGTACGCGCGGCATGGGCCACTTTGACAATGGGGACCGGTGCATCGTCGCAACCCCCCGGAGCGACTGCAAATGAAAAATGTTTCATGCGGTTTTCGCCGGATCGTCCCCCCGGTTCTCCTATATTCGCCTCGAGCAGTGGCCCTGCCGCCCGAGCCGCGTGCCCCGTTCACGCCTGGAATACCGTCCCCCATGACCGACCCGCTCCCGTCCTCCCCGGCCCTTGCCCCGTTGCCCCGACTCTGGCGCCTGCCACTGCTGGGGCTGGCCGTGGCGTTGGCGCTGGCTGCCTGCAGCCGGGAGGCGCCGAAGGCGAAGGGACCGGCGCCGGAGGTGACGGTGCTCACCCTGCAGGCCCGATCGCTGGCGCTGGCCCAGGAGCTGCCCGGGCGTACCGTGGCCTCGCAGGAGTCGGATGTACGCCCGCAGGTCTCCGGGGTGCTGCAGGCGCGGCTGTTCGAGCAGGGCGAGATGGTGAAGGCCGGGCAGCCGCTGTTCCAGATCGAACCGGCGCTGTACCAGGCCTCGGTGAACGAGGCACAGGCCAACCTGCGCACGGCCGAGGCCACCGCGGTCGCGGCGCGGCTGCGGGCCCAGCGCATGCAGCAGCTCGGCGTCGGTCAGTTGGCGGCGCAGCAGGATGTGGATGATGCCGTGGCCACCCACCAGCAGGCCGAGGCCGCCGTGCAGGCGGCGCAGGCGGTCCGCGATACCGCGCGCACCAACCTGGGCTTCGCCCGCGTGACGGCGCCGATCAGCGGGCGGATCGGCCGCGCACTGTTCACCCCGGGTGCGCTGGTGACCAACGGCCAGGCCGAGCCGCTGGCGCGGATCCAGCAGGTGGATCCGATGAACGTGGACATCACCCAGTCCAGCAACGAGTACCTCGCGCTGCGCCGCGCGATCGCCGACGGCGGCGTGGAAGCGACCACCGCGCCGGTGCAGCTCACACTGTCCGACGGCACCGATTACCCCGTGACCGGCACGCTGGAATTCGCCGACATCGATGTCGACCAGGAAACCGGCAGCATCACCCTGCGTGCGCAGTTCCCGAACCCGCAGGGCCAGCTGCTGCCCGGCATGTACGTGCGCGCCCAGGTCGGGCAGGGCACCCGCCAGCAGGCCTTGCTGGTTCCGCAGGCCGCGGTGGACCGCAGCCCGAAGGGCGAGGCGCTGGCGTGGGTGGTGGGCGCGGACGGCCGCGTGCATCAACGGACCTTCACCACGGCGCGTGCGGTGGGCGACCAGTGGCTGGTGCTCGACGGGCTGCGTGCCGGTGAGCAGGTCGTACTCAGTGGCCGCCAGGGCCTGAGCGAGGGGGCCACGGTGCGGATCAAGCCCGCGGGTGCAGCCGCACCGGCCGCAGCACCCGCCACCGTGCCGGCCGGCGAAGGCTGAGCCGATGCTGCCGCGCTTCTTCATCCACCGCCCGGTCTTCGCCTGGGTCCTGGCCATCTGCATCATGGCGCTGGGCACCATCGCGGTGACCCAGTTGCCAGTGGAGCAGTACCCGGACATCGCGCCACCGCAGGTCAACATCACCGCCAACTACACCGGTGCGTCGGCGCAGACGGTGGAAGACAGCGTCACCCAGGTGATCGAACAGCAGATCAAGGGCATCGACCACCTGCTGTATTTCTCCTCCACCAGTTCGTCCTCGGGCCAGGCGCGGATCACGGTCACCTTCGACCAGCGCGCCAACCCGGACATCGCCCAGGTGCAGGTGCAGAACAGCGTCAACCAGGCGATCAACCGGCTGCCGCAGGAAGTGCAGCAGCAGGGCGTCACCGTGGCCAAATCGCAGGGCGATTCGCTGATGGTGGTGTCGCTGTACGACACCCACCGGCGCATGGAGCGGGTGGATGTCTCCGATTTCCTGGTCAGCAACGTGCAGGACCCGATCAGCCGCATTCCGGGCGTGGGCGAGATCAACGTGTTCGGTTCGCCGTATGCGATGCGCATCTGGCTGGACCCGCACAAGCTGCGCGCCTTCGATCTGATGCCCTCGGATGTGCGCATCGCGATCCAGGCGCAGAACACCCAGGTCACCGCGGGTGAGTTGGGTGCGCTGCCCACCGGGCCGGAGCAGGCGCTCAACGCTACCGTCACCGCACAGTCGCGGCTGCAGACCGCCGAGCAGTTCCGCGCGATCATCCTGCGCACGCTACCCAGCGGCGCCGCGGTGCACCTGGGCGATGTCGCGCGGGTGGAGATCGGCGCGGAGAACTACCAGACCAGCAGCTTCCTCAATGGCTATCCCGCGGCCGGCTTCTCGGTGACGCTGGCCTCCGGCGCCAACGCACTGGAAACCGCCGATGCGGTGCGTGCCGAAATCGAGCGTCTGCGGCCGAGCTTCCCGCCGGGGCTGGAAGTGGCCTATCCGCGCGACAGCACGCCGTTCGTGCGGGTCTCCATCGAGGGGGTCATCCACACCCTGATCGAGGCGATCGTGCTGGTCGTGGTGGTGATGTTCCTGTTCCTGCAGAACCTGCGCGCCACCTTGATCCCGGCGATCACCGTGCCGGTGGTTCTGCTGGGCACGTTCGGCGTGCTGGCGGTGGCCGGGTTCACCATCAACACGCTCACCCTGTTCGCGATGGTGCTGGCGATCGGTTTGCTGGTGGACGATGCGATCGTGGTGGTGGAGAACGTCGAACGCATCATCCACGAGGAACACCTGCCGCCGCGCGAGGCGACCGAGAAGTCGATGGGCGAGATCACCGGTGCGCTGGTCGGCATCACCGTGGTGCTCGGTGCGGTGTTCCTGCCGATGGCCCTGTTCGGCGGTTCGACCGGCATCATCTACCGGCAGTTCTCGATCACGATCGCCTCGGCGATGGCGCTGTCGGCGCTGGTCGCGCTGACGCTGACCCCGGCGCTGTGCGCGACCCTGCTCAAGCCGGCCAGCGCAATGAAGCCGCCCGGCCGCTTCTTCGCCGCGTTCAACCGCGGCGTGGAGCGCAGCCAGAACGCCTACCGCGGCAAGCTCGGCGGCATCGTGGCGCACCCGCGGCGCTGGATGGCGTTCTACGTGCTGCTGGTGATCGGCGTGGTCGTGTTGTACGCACGCATGCCGACCGGCTTCCTGCCGGTGGAAGACCAGGGCCAGGTGACGTTCCAGTTCTCCACGCCGGAAGGCACGCCGATGGCGCGCACCGAGGCGCTGGGCGAGCAGATCAGCCGTTACTTCATGGAGCACGAGAAGGACAGCCTGGACGTGGTGTTCGTGGTGGTCGGCCGCAACAACGCCGGCACCGGGCAGAACGCAGGGCAGGGGTTCATGGCGCTCAAGCCGTGGGCCGAACGCGATGCCAAGCACAGTGCCGGCGCGATCATCGCCCGCGCCAACGCCTGGTTCCGCCACCTGCCCGATGCGAAGGTCAACGTGCTGGCCCCGCCGGCGGTGCGCGGGCTGGGGCAGTCCAGCGGCTTCGAGCTGTGGTTGCAGGACAACAGCGCCGCCGGCCGCCCGGCGCTGCAGGCCGCACAGGAAAAAGTGGTGCAGGCCGCCGGCGATGACGACCGGCTCACCTCGGTGCGGTTGAATGGGCTCGGCGACAAGGCCGAGCTGCATCTGGACATCGACCAGGCGCAGGCCAGCGCGCTGGGCCTGGCCCAGGCCGACATCAATTCAACGCTGTCCTCGGCGTGGGGTGGCACCTACGTCAACGACTTCCTCGACCGCGGCCGGGTCAAGCGCGTGTATGTGCAGGGCGACCAGCCCTACCGCAGCGTGCCCGACGACATCGGCCAGTGGTACGTGCGCGGCAGCAACGGACAGATGGCGTCGTTCGCCAGTTTCGCCAGCAGCCACTGGTCGCGCGGGCCGCAGCTGCAGCAGCGTTTCAACGGCCTGCCGGCGATGCAGGTGCAGGGCAGTGCCGCCGAAGGACGCAGCTCGGGCGAGGCGATGCAGACCATGCAGGCGCTGGTGGCCGAGCAGCCCGGATTCGCACTGCAGTGGAGCGGGTTGTCCTATCAGGAGCAGCTGTCCAGCAACCAGACGTTGTGGCTGTACGCGGCCTCGATCGCCTTCATCTTCCTGTGCCTGGCCGCGCTCTACGAGAGCTGGACAGTGCCGGTGGCAGTGATGCTGGTGATCCCGCTGGGGGTGATCGGCACGGTGATCGCCACCACCGCGGCGGGCTTCGTCAACGACATCTACTTCCAGGTGGGGCTGCTCACCACGATCGGCCTGTCGGCCAAGAACGCGATCCTGATCGTCGAGTTCGCCGAGGCCGAGTACCGCGCGGGCAGTTCGGCGGTGGACGCGGCGCTGAAGGGCGCGCGGCTGCGCCTGCGGCCGATCGTGATGACCTCGCTGGCCTTCGTGGCCGGCGTGATCCCGCTGGCGCTGGCGACCGGCGCCGGTGCGGTCAGCCGGCGCGAGATCGGCGTCAGCGTGATCGGCGGCATGCTCTCCGGCACGCTGCTGGCCATCCTGCTGGTGCCGCTGTTCTTCGTGCTGGTGCGGCGGCTGGGCAAGGCGAAGCCGGTGTCACCGCCAACGCCCTGAACGGTGGGGCGTTGGCCGCGCGATTTCATCTTTCTGACCCATTCCATTCACGGTTTCCATGCCGGCGCGGCAGTAGCGTAGATCGTCCCCACACCGGTTGGAGACATGCCATGAATCCCCTGCAGACGGCGGCCCGCGCCATGCGTAATGGACTGGAAGAAGTGGCAGCGCTGCTGGTCGGCCAGCGCGCCGAGTCGCTGCGCGAGGACGATACAGCCGCACCCGGGGTGGGCATCCCGATGCCGCGCCGGCTGCCGCTCAAGCGCCCGCTGCTGCATGGGCGCAAGGGCATGGCCCCGTGGCAGAAGATCGGTCCGGGCCGCGAGCGCCGTTAAGCGCGGGTGGCATCGGACGGGTGGTTGACCCCGTCGTTGACCGGCACCTCGCCGATATCGAACGGATTGACCCCGTCCAGGCAGCCGACGTTGTAGCCGTACTCGTCCGGCGACGAGCGGCGCTGATGATGCGTGTAGATGCCGCACACGCTGCAGAAGTGATGGCGCGCGACATGCGTGTTGAACTGGTACAGGCGCAGGACGTCATGGCCCTGCACCACCTCCAGATCGGCCAGCTTGACCGAGGCGACGATCGCGCCACGTCGCCGGCACATCGAACAGTCGCAGCGGCGAGGCGACACCACGCCGTCGGGCAGGTGCAGGCGCAGGACCACGGCCCCGCAATGGCAGCGCAGCAGATGGTGGCGCTGGATGGGCACCCCGCCCACGGTGGTCAGACCCTGCATGCCTGGCGCTTCCTTGATGGCCGTTGATCGCGCAAGTATGCGACCGGCCCGGGGGGCGGAGCCAGCCCGTGCGGGGTCCCGGGGTGAACGGCGGCCCGAAGCTGAACAGGCTCGACATGCGGCGCACACAGGGGTTATGGCTAACTAGCGCCCCGGATAGACGACGGATCGATGCGTGAAGAAGGCAGGACGATGGGGGCTGGCGCTGCTGATGCTGCTGGCGGCGCTGTGGATCACCGGCTTGCTGGCCTACCAGCTGCCGGGTCCGGGGTGGGTGCGGTATCTGCTGGTCGGGCTGTGGGTCGTGTTCGCCGTCACCGGGGCGATCGGCGTGGCGCGCGCGCGCGCCGGGCGCTGGCCGGGCGTGCTGTACGGCGTGGCGCTGGTGCTCTCGGGCATCTGGTGGCTGCTGCTGACCCCGCGCCAGGACCGGGTCTGGGCCGATGACGTCGCCCAGCGCCTGAAGGTGGTGCAGGTCGATGGCTCGCGCGTGGTGCTCGACAACGTGCGTGACTTCACCTGGCGCAGCGAGACCGACTACGACGCGCGCTGGGTGCGCCGCGAGTACAACCTGGACCAGCTGCGCTCGGCCGATCTGATCCTGTCCTACTGGATGGGCCCCATGATCGCGCACACGCTGATCTCGTTCGGCTTCGATGACGGCCGTTACCTGGTGTTCTCGCTGGAGATCCGCAAGGAGCGCGGCGAGTCCTTCTCCGCGCTCGGCGGCTTCTTCCGCAAGTTCGAGATGACCCTGGTCGCCTCGGAGGAAACCGACATCGTGCGCACGCGTACCAACGCACGCGGCGAAGATGTGTATCTGTACCGCCTGCACGGCATGACCCAGGAGCAGCTCAAGGCACTGTTCGTCTCCTACCTCGGCGAGGCCCGCAAGTTGGATGCCGCGCCAGCGTTCTACAACACGCTGACCAGCAACTGCACGACCATCGTGTACGAACTGGCCAAGCAGATCGCCCCGGGCCTGCCGATGGACTACCGGCTGCTGGCCTCGGGCTACTTCGCCGAGTACGCGCTCGATCTCGGTGTGCTCACGCCGGGCGTGCCGTTCGAGACGCTGAAGGCGCGCGGGCGGATTACCGATCGTGCGCGGGCGAGCAATGAAAACGATGATTTTTCACAGGTGATCCGCCGGGATGTTCCGGGGACAGGGCAGGGAAGCGTTCCATGAGGTCGATTGTGAAACTGCTCGCGCACCGCGCGTTGCCGATGACGGCCGTGGTGCTCTCGCTGCTGCTCTCCAGCGGCTGTGCGATGGTCACCATGAAGCAGGTGGCCCCGACCGAGTACCTCGCCAACAAGCGTGGCGACGTGCTCACCTCGGGCAAGCTCAGCGCCGCCTCGCAGGAAACGCTGAGCGTGATCGGCATGGACGTGGCGCAGTGCGAAAAGGATGTCACCGCCTGCCAGAAGACCCTCGCCGACACCGATGTCCTGCCCGAGGAGCAGCGCTTGTCGGCGCAGTCCGAGCTCTGGGTGAAGACCGCGCTCGCGCTGACCCCCAAGCCCAAGGACCGCGAGAAAACGCCGATGTCCGATGCCGCGCTGGATGCGTGGCTGGAAGCGGCGCGTTATGCCTATGCGTACCTGTTCTTCAGTGGCCGTACGCCGTCCGACCGCGCCTTCGAGGATCGCCAGACCCAGGTCCGGGATTACTACAACTACGCCGCCGAGCAGACCGCCGCGGTGGTGTTCAAGCGCAGCCGCGAAAGCGCGCTCGAGGGCGAGGATTACAACGCCGCCGTGGCCGGTGAGCGCTGGACGCTGACCTCCGATTTCGATGAGCTGCGCATGCAGAGCATCCCGACCCGGATGGTGTCCGCCTCGGCGGTGAGCTTCGCCGGCCTGCGCAGCACCTATCGGCGCGATGGCTTTGGTGCGGAGCTGGTGGTGATCATGGATCCGCCCAAGCTGGTGGCCCCGGCCGATGGCGAGAAGGCGGAGATTCCGCAGTACAGCGAGATGTCGGCGATCAACGCCACCGCGCTGCTGCGTTTCAAGGGCAACGACCTGCGGCAGGTGCTCGATACCACCCAGGTGCTGTTCGATGTGTATTCGCCCGAGTCCACCGAAAGCGTGGACCTGCACGGTGAGAAGGTGCCGCTGGCCGGCAACTTCACCGCCGCCTACGGTATGTGGCTGGCGCAGTCCGGCTTCGCCACGCAGTCGCTGCGTACGCTGTTCGGCCTGAGCGAAGGCATCGGCGCGCCGCACATGTACCTGATGCAGCCGTGGGATCCGAACCGCCGCATCATCTTCATGCTGCACGGCTTGGGCAGCAGCCCGGAAGCGTGGGTGAACGTGGCCAACGAGATCATGGGTGATCCCGAGCTGCGCCGGCATTTCCAGGTCTGGCAGGTGTATTACCCGACCAATGCCCCGATCGCGCTCAACCGCTACGAGATCAACCAGGCCTTCGACAACACGCTCAAACACTTCGATCCGACCGGCAGCACGCCGGCATCGAAGGACATGGTGTTCATCGGCCACAGTATGGGCGGCGTGCTTGCGCGCCTGCTGGTGACGTCTTCCGGTGATGTGCTCTGGAACGACCTGCTGGCCAACTACGACCTCAAGGGCGAGCGCCTCAAGCGGGTCGAAACCAAGCTGGGCCCGCTGCTGCACTTCACGGCCGAACCGAACGTGGAGCGGGCGATCTTCATCGCCGCCCCGCACAAGGGCACGGATATCGCGGGCAATCGGGTAGGGCGCCTGATCGGCCGGCTGGTGCGGCTGCCGATCACCATCCTGGGCAAGTTCGAGGATGTGTTCCTGACCCTGCAGGAATCCGAATCGGCCAACACCACCACGAAGCTGCAGGTGCCCAACAGCATCGACAACCTCAAGGCCAGCGATCCGTTCGTGAAAGCGGCCGGTGCGCTGCCGATCACCCCGGGGCTGAAGTACCACTCGATCATCGCCCAGCGCAAACCGGAGGTGCCGCTGCTGCAGTCCGACGATGGCCTGGTGCCGTACTGGAGCGCGCATCTGGATGGCGCGGTCTCGGAGAAGGTGATCATCTCCGGGCACAGCGTGCAGGAAACCCCGCAGGCCGTGCTGGAGATCCGCCGCATCCTGCGCGAGGATCTGAAAGAGGTCGGCGACACGCACCCGTAAGGGGCGTGTCCCGCTGAGGGTCAGATCCGCCGCGCGACCCCCACGCTGAGCATCGCCAAGACCAGCATGATCGCAAAGGTCAGCAGGTAGCCCAGCGCTTCCCGGCCGTCCAGGAACAGCGCGAACAGCGAGCCGGACACGGCCAGCGTGGTCGCCACGGCCAAGGCCTCGCTGAGCTGCAGGGCGGACGTGTTGGCACCCTGCTGTGCCGGCGGGGACAGCGACAGGGTGAGCACCGAGAGGCTGGGATAGATCAGGCCCATGCCCAGCCCGGTCAGCACCCAGCCGACCATCGCCGACCACAGCGGCATGCCCGGCTGGATCGCCAGCGACGTGGCCAGGATGCCCACGCACATCAGCAGCGCGCCGGCCAGCAGCAACTGTCGGCGCGACCAGCCGCGCTGCTGGTGGCCCTGCAGCCACGAGCCGGAGAACCAGCCCAGCGCGCCCAGGCTCAGTGCGATACCGGCCACGACGGGCGTCAAGCCACGTTCGCGCTGCAGCAGCAAGGGCAGGAATGCTTCGCAGCCGAAGAACGCGGAGGCCGCGATCCCGCGCAGCGCGATCACGCTGGGTAGCCCGCGGCGCAGGGTCAGCGTGCCGGTCGGCAACAGTTTCCAGCTGCACAGCGCCAGCACGCCCAGCGCCGGCATCAGCAGCGCCACGGCATGCCATCCCTGCTGTTGCCCGCCGATGTAAAGGGCCAGCGCGCCCAACGAAGCACCCACTGCCCACGGCACGACGTTGCGGCCGGTGCTGCCCGCGGTCACTACGCCGACCTGCCGCAGGGCAGGGCGCAGCAGCAAGGCGGCCGGGATCGCCAGCAGCGGCACGATCAGGAACACCCAGCGCCAGCCGAGGTGCTGCACGATCAGGCCGCTGATGCTGGGGCCGATCAGCGAAGGCACCACCCAGCCGGCGGAGAACGCCGCGAAGACGCGGGGTCGCATCGGCTCGGGAAACGAGCGCCCGACCAGCACGTACAGCGCGACCGAAATCGCACCGGCGCCCAGGCCCTGCATCAGGCGCCCGAGCACCAGCACCGGCATGTGCTGGGCGAAACCGGCCACCAGCAGGCCCGCGATGAAACAGGCCAGGCCCAGCCACAGCGGCCGGGCCGGGCCGCGCTGGTCACTCCAGCGCCCGGACAGCGTCATCCCGATCACGCTGGTGGCCAGGGTGCCGCCGAACGCCAGGGCGTACAGGCGCAGTCCGTCCAGGTCGTGTGCCACGGTCGGCATCGCCGCGGCCACGGCCAGCGCCTCGAACCCATGCAGCGAGACCAGCGCGACCATCCCGATCGTGGTCGCGCGATAGGCCGGCGACAGGATCGACGGGATCGGGGCGTCCTCCACCGGAGCGGTGGCGGGCGGGGAGGAAGCTTCAACGGACATGCGGATTCCAGACATCGGGAGGAGGGCCGGGCTTGCAGTACACCCCCGGCGGCGCGCAGGATGCCACCTGAACCATGGTTGAGGTCAAGCAGTGATCGCGCAGGAATTGAGTGTAGGCGAAGTCGCCAAACGGAGCGGCGTGGCCGTCTCGGCGTTGCATTTCTACGAGCGCAAGGGCCTGATCCGCAGCCTGCGCACCGCCGGCAACCAGCGTCGTTTCGCCCGCGATGTGCTGCGCCGGCTGGCGGTGATCCGCGTGGCCCAGCGGGTCGGGATGCCGTTGGAAGCGGTGGCGACCGCCTTTGCCGCCCTGCCCGAGAACAAGACGCCGACCAAGGCCGAGTGGGCGAAGATGTCGGCGCTGTGGCGTAGCGAGCTGGACCAGCGCATCGAGCAGTTGCTGCTGCTGCGCGACCAGCTCACCGACTGCATCGGCTGTGGGTGCCTGTCGTTGAAGCGCTGTCGCCTGACCAATCCTGGCGACACGCTGGGCGATCAAGGCGACGGCCCCCGCCGCTGGGAGTAGTGCCGGTCGCTGGCCGGCACCGCCCTCACCAGACGGTGAACACCTGCCCGCTCTGTATGCCTTCCACGCTGCGCTGGTACGCCAGCGACGCGCGCTGTGCCGTCACCGGTTCGAAGCCCGGGAAATACGCGCCGTAGTCGTCCATCGACTCGGCCAGCACGTTCGGGCTGACCGCATTGATGCGCAGTCCGCGCGGCAGCAGTTCGCAGGCGGCCGCACGCACGAACCCTTCCAGCGCGGCGTTGGCGGCCGTGGCGTTGGCACCGTCGCGAATCGGCTGGGCACTGATGATGCCGCTGGTCAGGGTGATCGAGCCGCCGGTGTTCAGGTGATGCTGGGCGGCCAGGCTCAACCGCACCTGGCCGAGCAGCTTGTCCTGCAGCCCCAGGTTGAAGTCGGCCGGCCGCATCTGCGCCAGCGGACCGAAGTGCACCTGGCCGGTGGTCGCGATCACCGCATCGACCTTGCCCACCTTCGCGAACAGCGCGTCCACGCTGGCGTCGTCGGTCAGATCGACCTGCACGTCGCCGCCGTGGCGACCGGCGCGGATCAGTTCGTGGTGGACGCCGAGGGTGTTGGCGACCGCCTGGCCCAGGGTGCCGCTGGCACCGACAAGCAGGATCTTCATGTGCATGTCTCCGTAAACATAGAGGGTAGTGCCACGCCATGCGTGGCTGCGTCTGGTCGTCAATCATTCGCCGCCGACAATGCCTGCCCGCGCGTCGTCGCCGCGTCGATCGCGCGCGCGACCATGGCTTCAAAGCCGTCGGCCTGGAAACGCTCGATCGCGGCCTGGGTGGTGCCGTTCGGCGAGGTCACGCGGCGACGCAGCTCGGCCGGGGCTTCGCCGGATTCATCCAGCATGCGCGAGGCACCGAGCAGGGTCTGCACGACCAGCGTGCGGGCCGCGTCGGCGGGCAGGCCCTGGGCGATGCCGGCGGCTTCCATCGCTTCGGCCAGCAGGAACACGTAGGCCGGGCCACTGCCGGAGACGGCGGTGACCGCATCCATGCGCGCTTCGTCGTCGATCCACACGGTGCGCCCGGCGCTGGCCAGCACGGTATCGGCCTGCGCGCGCTGCGCGTCGCTCACCGCGGCGGTGGCGAACAGCCCGGTGACGCCGGCGCCGAGCAGGGCCGGCGTGTTGGGCATTGCACGGACCACGGCCTGGCCGCCGCCCAGCCAACGGTCCAGCTGGCTGCTGGTGATGCCGGCGGCGATGGAGACCACCAGCGGCTGCCTGCCGTGCGCGATATCGGTCAGCGACGCGCAGACATCGCGCAGCACCTGGGGCTTCACTGCCAGCACCCAGACCGTGCCCTGCGCGGCGGCCTCGCTCGCGCTGGCGTAGGTCCTGATGCCGAACTCGGCGGTCAGCTGCTCGCGCAGTCCGGTCACCGGCTCGGCGACGTGGATGCTGGCCGGGGCCACGCCCTGGCGGACCAGGCCGGCGATCAGGCTGCGGGCCATGTTGCCGCCGCCGATGAAGGTGATGGGGGACGTGCTCATGAACTCTCCTTGGAACGGGCGGGGCGCTCAGGCCGGTCGCGGGCGGGCGCCGAACAGCGCGGTGCCGATGCGGACCATCGTGGCGCCATGGGCGATGGCTTCAGGGTAGTCGCTGCTCATCCCCATCGACAGCGTATCCACCTGTGGATGCGCTGCGGCCAGCGTGGCGAACAACGCGGCCATGTTGGTGAAGGCCGCTTGCCGGCGGTCCGCCTCCGGCCAGGGCGCCGGGATGGCCATCAGCCCGCGCAGGCGCAGCTGCGGTGCGGCGGCGATGGCAGCGGCGAGGGTCTGGATGTCCTGTGGGGCGCAGCCGTGCTTGCTGTCCTCGTCATCGATGTTGACCTGGATCAGCACGTTCAGCGGCGGCTGGCCGGGCGGGCGGTGCGCGGCCAGCGCGGTGACCAGCTTGGGCCGGTCCACGCTCTGCACCCAGTCGAAATGGCGGGCGGCCAGCTCGGCCTTGTTGGACTGCAGGTGGCCGATCAGGTGCCATTCCAGGCCCAGTGTCGCCAATGCCTCGATCTTGGCCACCGCTTCCTGCACGTAGTTCTCGCCGAAGGCCCGCTGGCCCTGCGCGGCCAGGGCCTGCACGGCCTCGGCCGGCTGGGTCTTGGAGACCGCCAGCAGGACGGGATCTGGCCGCCCGGCGGCCACCGCCGCGTTGTGCAGGTTCGTCAGGATGGCAGGCAGGGTCTGGGCGGTCACGGCGGGTCCGGTGATCAGGGGCTGGAGCGTATTGTGCACATCTCGCTCTATACTGCCGCCCGGGGAAAGAACCTTCCAGTCGCAGCAGTCATGGGGAGTAGCAGCGCATGGATATCGCCGAACTATTGGCGTTTTCTGTAAAGAACAAAGCGTCGGATCTTCATCTGTCGGCCGGCCTGCCGCCGATGATCCGCGTCGACGGCGATGTCCGCCGCATCAACATTCCGGCCCTGGACCACAAGCAGGTCCACGCGCTGGTGTACGACATCATGTCGGACAAGCAGCGTCGCGATTACGAAGAATTCCTCGAGGTCGATTTCTCGTTCGAGATTCCCTCGCTGGCGCGCTTCCGTGTCAACGCCTTCAACCAGAACCGCGGCGCGGGTGCGGTGTTCCGTACCATTCCGTCCGAGGTGCTCACGCTGGAAGACCTGGCCGTGCCGCCGATCTTCCGCGAGCTGATCGACCAGCCGCAGGGCCTGATCCTGGTGACCGGCCCGACGGGTTCGGGCAAGTCGACCACGCTGGCGGCGATGATCGACCACATCAACAAGAACGAATACGGTCACATCCTCACCGTCGAGGATCCGATCGAATTCGTGCACACCTCGCAGAAGTGCCTGATCAACCAGCGCGAAGTGCATCGCGATACGCACGGCTTCAACGAAGCGCTGCGCTCGGCCCTGCGTGAAGACCCGGACATCATCCTGGTCGGCGAACTGCGCGATCTTGAAACGATCCGCCTGGCGCTGACCGCTGCGGAAACCGGCCACCTGGTGTTCGGTACGCTGCACACGAGCTCGGCGGCCAAGACCATCGACCGCATCATCGACGTGTTCCCCGCCGGCGAAAAGCCGATGGTGCGCTCGATGCTGTCCGAGTCGCTGCGCGCGGTGATCTCGCAGGCGCTGCTGAAGAAGGTCGGTGGCGGGCGTACCGCGGCCTGGGAAATCATGGTCGGCACCCCGGCCATCCGCAACCTGATCCGCGAAGACAAGGTCGCGCAGATGTATTCGGCGATCCAGACCGGCCAGCAGATGGGCATGATGACTCTGGACCAGCACCTGCAGGATCTGGTCAAGCGCAGCCTGATCACCCGCAACCAGGCGCGCGAGTACGCCAAGGACAAGCGGATTTTCGAATAGTGGTAGTGCCGGCCGCTGGCCGGCTCCTGAAAACCTTCGGAGTACACCGCGATGAGCACCACCACCATCGACTTCACCTCGTTCCTCAAGCTGATGGCGCACCAGAAGGCGTCGGACCTGTTCATCACCGCGGGCATGCCGCCGGCGATCAAGGTCAACGGCAAGATCTCGCCGATCACCCAGACCCCGTTGACGCCGCAGCAGAGCCGCGACCTGGTGCTGAACGTGATGACGCCGGCGCAGCGCGAAGAGTTCGAGAAGACCCACGAATGCAACTTCGCCATCGGCCTGTCCGGTGTCGGCCGCTTCCGCGTGAGCTGCTTCTACCAGCGCAACCAGGTCGGCATGGTGCTGCGCCGGATCGAGACGCGCATTCCCACCGTGGAAGAGCTCAACCTGCCGCCGATCATCAAGACGCTGGCGATGACCAAGCGCGGCATCATCCTGTTCGTGGGCGCCACCGGTACCGGCAAGTCCACCTCGCTGGCGGCGATGATCGGCTACCGCAACCACAACTCGACCGGCCACATCATCACCATCGAAGACCCGATCGAATTCGTGCACAAGCACGAGGGCTGCATCATCACCCAGCGTGAAGTCGGCATCGATACCGACAGCTGGGAAGCCGCGCTGAAGAACACGCTGCGCCAGGCACCGGACGTGATCATGATCGGCGAAGTACGTACCCGCGAGGGCATGGACCACGCCATCGCCTTCGCCGAAACCGGCCACCTGGTGCTGTGCACGCTGCACGCCAACAACGCCAACCAGGCGATGGACCGCATCATCAACTTCTTCCCGGAAGACCGCCGCAACCAGCTGCTGATGGATCTGTCGCTGAACCTCAAGGGCGTGGTCGCCCAGCAGCTGATTCCTTCGCCGGATGGCAAATCGCGCAAGGTGGCGATGGAGATCATGCTGGGTACGCCGCTGGTGCAGGATTACATCCGCGACGGCGAAATCCACAAGCTCAAGGAAGTGATGAAGGAGTCGGTGCAGCTGGGCATGCGCACCTTCGACCAGAGCCTGTTCGAGCTGTACCAGGCGGGCGAGATCAGCTACGAAGACGCGCTGCGCTACGCCGATTCGCAGAACGAAGTACGCCTGCGGATCAAGCTCTCCCAGGGCGGCGATGCGCGCACGCTGTCGCAGGGGCTGGATGGGGTGGAGATCTCGGAAGTCCGCTGAGCGGGGCGGTGGGGCGCACGACCAACGGTCGTGCGCTACCGGTGCCACGCATCCCCGGTAGGTGCCGACCGTTGGTCGGCACACGCGATACGTGCCGGCGCATGCCGGGTCGGCACACGCGACACCGGCCAGGGCATTCAGGTAGGTGCCGACCGTTGGTCGGCACACGCCTCACCCGCGGATGAACGCCAACAGGTCCGCGTTGATCACGTCCGCATGCGTCGTACACATCCCATGCGGATAGCCTTTGTAGACCTTCAGCGTGCCGTGCCTGAGCAGCGTGATCGCCAGCTCCGCCGAATCGGCGATCGGCACGATCTGGTCGTCGTCGCCATGCATCACCAGCACCGGGACGTCGATCTTCTTCAGGTCTTCGGTGAAGTCGGTTTCCGAGAAGGCCTGGATGCAGTCGTAGTGCGCGTTGATCGCGCCCATCATGCCCTGCCGCCACCAGTTGTCGACGATGCCCTGCTGCGGGGGCGTGCCCTCGCGGTTGAAGCCGTAGAACGGAATCGGCACCTCGCGGTAGAACGCGGCACGGCCGGCCACCAGTGCCTGCCGGAAGCCATCGAAGACCTCCTTCGGCGTGCCGCCCGGGTTGGCGTCACTCTTGACCATGATCGGCGGCACCGCCCCGATCAGCACGGCCTTGGCCACGCGACCGGGTTTGGCCTGCGCCACGTAGTGCGCGACTTCGCCGCCCCCGGTGGAATGCCCGATGTGGATCGCATCGCGCAGGTCCAGGTGGTCGGCCAACGCATTGACGTCGGCGGCGTAGGTGTCCATGTCATGCCCACCACTGGTCTGTGATGAGCGGCCATGGCCGCGGCGGTCGTGGGCGATCACGCGATAGCCCTGCAGCAGGAAGAACTGCAGCTGGGTATCCCAGTCATCGGCGCTGAGCGGCCAGCCGTGATGGAACACGAGGGGCTGACCCTTGCCCCAGTCCTTGTAGAAGATCTCGGTGTTGTCGGCGGTGGTCACGTAGGGCATGGCACGGAACTCCTGAGGGAGGGAGGGGCACAGCGGGGGTACCCGTGCATGCTGCAGCTGGAGGGTGTTCAGCCGGGATGAACGGCGGATGTCGATTTCGCGTCCCTGGGCCGGCTGAATAGATTTCACCAGCATCTGTCACGCCGATCGTGTCTAATACCGCTCCCCACGTCACACCCCCCACCCCCATGTCCCTTGATTCCCATGGCCCCGCGCCGTGCGACGACGCTGACGGCCACCTGGTCACCGCAGGTCCGCTGACCCCGCCACCGGACAGCGCCGGCACCGTGGCCGACGAGAAAGCCCTGCGCCATTCCGTGGCCGAGGACGTGCAGGGCATGGTCCTGGCGACCCTGGTCGCTTCGCTCGGCCTGGCGATCTTCGCCAAGGGCGGGCTGATGATCGGTGGCATGGCCGGGCTGGCGTTTCTGGCCCACTACGCCTTCGGCTGGAACTTCGGCCTGGTATTCGTGCTGGTCAACCTGCCGTTCTACTGGGTGGCCGTGCGGCGCATGGGCTGGG
This sequence comes from Stenotrophomonas sp. TWI1149, assembly GCF_039673155.1. Taxonomy (NCBI): domain Bacteria; kingdom Pseudomonadati; phylum Pseudomonadota; class Gammaproteobacteria; order Lysobacterales; family Lysobacteraceae; genus Stenotrophomonas; species Stenotrophomonas sp. TWI1149. The sequence goes on along the minus strand of NZ_JBDJLB010000001.1, from coordinate 142,427 downwards.
AGTTCACCCTGAAGACCTTCGCCGCGGTCACCGCCTGCGGCGTGCTGACCGACCTGCTGCCGCGCTGGGCCGATTTCGCCCACATGAGCTCGCTGTACTCGGCGATCGTCGGTGGTGCGCTGGCCGGCCTGGGCATCCTGTTCTACATCCGCCACCGGGCCAGCCTCGGCGGCATCGGCATCCTGGCGGTCTACCTGCAGCGCACCCGCGGCTGGAGCGCCGGCAAGGTGCAGATGTCCTTCGATACGCTGCTGATGTGCGTGGCGTTCTCGGTGCTGTCACCGTCCAAGGTGATGTACTCGGCGATCGGCGCGGTGGTGCTCAGCCTGGTGCTGATGTTCAACCACCGCCCGGGCCGCTACATGGGCGTCTGACGCCCGGTCATTCCCCCTGCGGCGGGACCGGCACGAGGGTCACGCCGGAGACCCAGCGGCGGCTGCGCAGGTCCAGCGTGGCCACCTGCTCGCCGGGGCCGCGGTACAACCACAGCTGGCAGCACAGCGCATGGTCGCCGGCATAGCTGCTGCGCAGGGCGATGAGGGTGGCGCTGTAGCACTGTCGGCCCGAGCGGATCACGGTGTCCGCAGCGGTGTCGAAGGTGTAGCTGCCCGCGCCCCGCCACGGCCAGATCTCCGCTTCACCGGGGTCGGTGCCGGCCGGAACCGGGCAGCGTCCCTGTTCTTCGCCGAAATGCGCGACGCCGTCGCCGTCGATGGTCAGCGCGCCCAGCAGGCGCTCGATGTGCCGGAGCAGGCGGCGGTCGGTGGCGATCGCCGTGGCCCGGGCATCCAGCGGATCGCCGTCGACATGCATCACCGGATCGGCCAGCCGATGCTCGCGGCCGTAGCGCACCTTCAACTGCTGCGTGGGGCTGCGCTCGCGCGGGTCGGCCGACAGCGGCCGGTTCAGCAGCAGGGTGTCGCCGTAATAGTCGCCGTCGCGGTAGGCGACATAGCTGACCCCGTCGATGCGCAGCCAGTACAGGCCCTGGTCGCCGCCGCGCCCACTGAGGCCGTATTGGCCCTGTGCCCACGGGCGCTGCGGGTCCAGGCTGTCCGGCACGACGAAGCCGCGCTGCGGATCCCGCCGCAGCATGTCCACCTGCGTGTACAGGCCGGTGCCGCCGCTGTAAGCGCTCTGCACCAGGTCGCGCTGGCCGTCGCCATCCAGATCGAGCAGGGACAGCGACAGCTCGCCCATCTCCACCGGCACGGTGTGCTGGGCATCGGTCTCGCGCAGGTAGCGGCTCACCGCGTCCCAATCGGCCGGGGTGACGGTGGGCGGGCGCACCAGCGCGGGCAGCGGCGCATCGCTGTCGCCGGCCACCGGGATCTGCAGGTCGATGCCGGTCTCGTCGCGGTAACGGGCCAGCACGGTGTCGATCGGGGCGGGGTCGTCGGCCGGCATCGCGGCGATTTCCGCGCGCAGGCGCGCCAGCACGTCGTCCAGGCCGGTGGCGCTGGCCAGCGAGGGCAGGGCGAGCGCGGCGAGCAGCGCGGCCCGCAGTGCGGTGTGCCTCATGCCCGGCGCCACGCGGGCTTGAGGGTGTCGATGCGCTTGAACACGGGGCAGTCCGGGCTGTGCGCGCCGGGCAGGTAGCCCAGGCTCATCAGGAACTCGCCGGTGATCTCCCCGCCGGTGAAGCGGAAGGTCTTCTTGAACAGCTTCACCCAGCCGGCCTTGTCCAGCGGATGGTGGGCGTCCAGCCAGGCGACGAAGCTGCCGTGGCTGGCCCGCAGCTGCTGGATCACCTGGGCGTTGTGGACCGCCGCATGGACCTTGAGCCGGTTGCGGATGATCCGGGCATCGTTGAGCAGGCGCTCGATGTCGCGCTCGCCATAGGCGGCCACCGTGTCCACGTCGAAGCCGTCGTACGCGGCGCGGAAGCCCTCGCGCTTCTTCAGGATGGTCTCCCAGCTCAGGCCGGCCTGGTTGATCTCCAGGATCAGCCGCTCGAACAGCTCGCGCTCCTCGCGCTGCGGGAAGCCGTACTCGTGGTCATGGTAGTGGCCGTGGACCGGATGACCCGGGGCGATGAGGCAGTAACCGGACACGTGCAGCTCCTTGCGATGGCGGATCAGGCGCGCGGGCCGGGGCACGCGCGCAGGCCTGCATTATGTCAGCGCGAAAGCGCACATCACGGCCAGCGGCTAGAATGGGGCCATGTCTGAACTGTCCACTTCGCTTGCCCACCACCTGCTGGTCGCGCTGCCGTCGCTGACCGACCCCACCTTTGCCCGTACCGTGGCGCTGATCTGCCAGCACGACGAGAACGGCGCGATGGGCGTGCTGGTCAACCAGCCCTCCGAGTACACCCTCGGCGAGGTGCTGGCCCAGATGGAAATCACCACCACCAGCGACACCCTGCGCAGCCAGGTCGTGCTCAACGGCGGCCCGGTGCACCCCGAGCGCGGCTTCGTGATCCATGACGACGCGCGCAGCTGGGATTCCAGCCTGGCCGTGGGCGAGGGCGTGTTCCTCACCACCTCGCGCGACATCCTTGAAGCGATGGCCCGCGGCGAAGGCCCGCGCAATGCGCTGGTCACCCTGGGTTGCGCCGGCTGGAGCGAAGGGCAGCTGGAAACCGAACTCGCCGAGAACAGCTGGCTGGCCGTGCCGGCCGATGCCGAGCTGCTCTTCAGCACCCCGTTCGACGAGCGCTGGCAGGGCGCGGCGGCACGCATCGGCGTGGACCTGTTCCGCCTCACCGATTACAGCGGCCATGTCTGAGCCGGCGACGCCAGCGCCCGCCGCGGCCGCGCCGCCGACCATCCGCCGGGATGGCACGGTGCTCGGTTTCGACGTCGGTTCGCGTCGCATCGGCGTGGCCATCGGCAGTTCGTTCGGCACCCATGCGCGCGCGATCGCGGTGGTGGATGTGCACGGCAACGGACCGGACTGGACCGCAGTCGAGCGCCTGATCAAGGAGTGGCGGCCGGACGGCCTGGTGGTCGGCGATCCGCTGACCCTGGACGGCCAGGACCAGCCCAACCGCAAGCGTGCGCAGGGCTTTGCCCGCCAGCTGCGGGAACGTTTCAAACTGCCGGTGGTGCTGGTCGACGAGCGCTCCAGCTCGGTCGAGGCGGCACGCCGGTTCGCGGTCGAGCGCGCCGAAGGCCGCAAACGCCGCCGCGATGCCGATGCGCTGGACGCCGTCGCCGCGGCGGTCATCATCGAACGCTGGCTCTCCAGCCCGGATGACGCCACCCCTGTTTCCTGACCCTCAGACCCTGCCCATGACCGCCTCGCAACTCGATTCCGATGGACGCCTGCGCCACCTGCTGACCCTGGAAGGTCTGCCCCGCGAAACCCTGCTGCAGCTGCTCGACCGCGCCGGCCAGATCCGCGATGCGGCCGTTGGCCGGGTCGGCAACAAGCGCCACGTGCTCGGCGGCTCGGCGGTCTGCACGCTGTTCTTCGAACCCTCCACGCGCACCCGCAGCTCGTTCCAGCTGGCCGCGCAGCGGCTGGGCGCGGACGTGCTGAACTTCGATGCCTCCACGTCCTCCACCCGCAAGGGCGAGACCGCCTGTGACACGCTGAAGAACCTGGAAGCGATGGGCGTGCGCGGCTTCGTGGTGCGCCATCCCGATGATGGCGCGGTGGCGGCGCTGGCGGCGGCGGCGGGCGAGGGCACGGCCCTGGTCAACGCCGGCGACGGCCGCAGCTCGCACCCGACCCAGGGCCTGCTGGACATGCTCACCCTGCGCCAGGCCAAGGGCAGTGATTTCTCGAAGATGAAGGTCATCATCGTCGGCGACGTGAAGCACTCGCGCGTGGCCCGCACCGATCTGCATGCCCTGCGCACGCTGGGCGTCGGCGAGATCCGCGTCTGCGGCCCGCAGTCGCTGCTGCCGGACGATGACACGCTCAAGGGCTGCATCGTCGGCGATGATTTCGACGCCATGCTGGAAGGCGCCGACGCGCTGATGATGCTGCGCCTGCAGCGCGAGCGCATGGAAGAAGGCCTGGTGCCCTCGCTGGAGCAGTACCACGCGCAGTACGGCCTGGATGCCGCGCGCCTGAAGCGTGCGGGCACCGATGCCGCCGTGCTGCACCCGGGCCCGATCAACCGCGGTGTGGAAGTCACCGACGAGGTCGCCGACGGCCCGCAGTCATGGGTCCTGCGCCAGGTCGCCAACGGCGTCGCGGTGCGCATGGCAGTGCTGGAAACGTTGCTGGGGTGAATTACCCGGTATGAGAACGAAGACAGCCGACCATTGCTCGGCTGTCTTCGTTCCGTCTCAGCTGGTGTGGCAGACCGGGCTGCACCAGCGGCAACCATTGGACTGCCGGAAGTGGCGCTTCGCCTGAGTCACGGCACTGGCGCAGCCGGCGTGCATGCCGAGATCGACGCGGTTTTGAAGCGACGGCAGATAAACGCAGGTACTGGTATGCACTTCATGGTCGCCGTTGATCTGGGCGACACGATTGACGTAATACTGAGCCATGGCGATCTCTCCTCGCGGAACCATTCCGCCCGGAAAGAATGCGGGCGCGGTGTCTCAGGATCCGCGACCGCGTGCGGCAGCCGTGATGCGCTCTCCAGGAGAGGTGGCACCCAGCGCGTTCATCATCGACTGGGCCATGCCCATTGCCAATGGCGGCACCACCACGGCAAAAACGCTGAACCATTTTTCCGCGCGGATCGGTTTCAATCGCTGTCGGCGCATCTCGCGGTAAAGATTGCTGCCCAGTGACAGCAGCAGGAGTGGTCCACCCAGCGGCATCAGAAGATAGATCCAAAGCGCCGCACGGGCGGTGAACAGAGTGTCCACCGCAGACAGCGTAGCGGCCTCGGCATGGATATGGTGGAACCAGCGGGCGCTGTACCAGATGCTGAAAAGGGCCAGCAGGGACGCCAAGCCAATCCAGATCACAGGAACGGAGCCCCGCGCGCTGGTCAGAGTGATGCCGAGAATGGCGAGGGGATACACGATCCACAACAACGCTCCTACCCCGGCAACGTCCAGGCTGAGGCGGTGTTTCGGTGCACGGCGCAAGACGCTCCGCTCGGGCGCACGTCTAAAGTGGAGAGTGCGGTTCGGCAGCACGACGCAGGCTGCTGCTATCAGCATGCAGAAGGCGGATGCCTTCATGGCTGTGCTGTCGCCGCCTGCCAGGAGCGGCATGATCGGCCACGACACCACCAACAGTTGAATGCCGACCTGCGTAAGCGACAGCACTGCGAACGCGCTGGTGATGGCGAGCACACTGCGCATGCGGGTGGCAATGAGCGCCGGGATCGCTACGGTCAGTACCGACAGCAGCGCCTCGGAAGAAACGAAGCTCAACCACTGCAGCGGTGTGGACCAGCTCTCGCCGATCAGCAGTGTCAGCAGACAGGCAAGCGCACAGCCACTGATTCCGGTCACCAAGCCTCTGACCGAGATCCATCGGCTCAGGCCCGCGCCGAGAGCCAGTCCACCCAGCTGGATGACAAGTCGCATCTGGAAGTAAAACTCGCCTGCATCGCCCTTACCGTCGTAGGTGTGATGTTCGCGATCCCGGAGAAATTGGAGGTGCCCCTCTCGGATCAGGACGACTGCAAGCATGACGAACATCACCATGAGCAGCAGCGACCAGAAGCGGTAAGTGCTCAGCAGCTGTGGAAAGCTCCACCGTTGGCGATCGGGGGTAATGATCATGAGGAAATGAGTTCCGGCGAGGATTTTCGCAGGACAACGTCGTCCAGCAGGCCTGCCATGATGTCGGCCCGGTTCATCTCATGGAATACAACTAATCGGAAAAATGTCCTCGCAGGCACTCACGTGCCTGAGCATCTCAGTCAAAGAGACCTTGGCTGTGCAACAGATAGGCTTCCCAGAACGCACGGCGCTTCGCGGGATCTCCGCTTTCAAACAACCTGCCTGCGAAGGCTGAGGCGACAAGAAAGCTCGGCTCGAATGCCTCTGATTCCAAGTCCACGTCCTCTCGGCCATCGTCGGCATCGTGGACGGACGTGGTTGTCCCCGTGAGGATCGTATTCGCCGCTGCATGAGCGACAAACATGGCCGGGTATTCGGAAGCGGCGTAATCAATGTCTTCTATCGTAGTGACGTAAAATTCATCCCGGATCGCCAGCGCTTCCGCGGGATCCAGGCGGCCACTCGAAGCGCGCACCGCGACGTCCAGCATGTTGGACAATAAGTCACCGCAGCCAAATGCCCTTCTCCAGATAGGCATTCCGGACTCGACGCACCACACATCCAGCGCTGTAAGCAGACGCTTTCCATCCTCTTCGATACGACCGTCGACCAAGCTAATCCAGAGTCGCTTACGTGCCTGAAGCGACAGCGTTCCTGCTGGCGACCTTCTGACTTCGCTCAGCAGTTCTTGAATAAGTGTTTGATAATGTTGAGTCATTGACAGGCAGTGGGCATGTGTTTACCCAACACCCTACCGCCGCTGCGCCCACAGCCACTCCCACATCGCGGCATCGGCATACGTGGCGTCCCACGCGTTGTGGTTGCCGTCGGGGTACTCGGTGTAACGCACATCCTTCGCCCCGGCCTGCTGGAAGGCGGCGTGCAGCTTGCGGTCGTCCTCCGGCGGCACCACGTCGTCCAGCGCGCCATGGAACATCCAGATCGGGACGTTGCGCAGGCGCTGGGCAATGGCCGCGTACGGATCCGCCTCGTGGGCGACGTCCTCGACGAACAGGGTGGGGCGCACCGCGCGCGGGGCCAGCACCGCGCCGCACACCGGCACGATCGCGGCGAAGCGCTGTGGCGCGTCCAGCGCGATGTTCCAGCTGCCGTAGCCGCCCATCGACATGCCGGTCAGGTACTGCCGCCGCGGATCAGCGCCGAATTCGGCGATGGCGGCATCCAGCGCGGCCAGCGCGATGCGGTTGTTCCCGCCCGACCACTCCTGGTCGTCCGGGGTCTGCGGCAGCACGACCAGCGCGGGGAAGGTGGCGGCGTGCTGGCGCAGGTAAGGCCCGAGACCGGCCTGGGTCTGGCGGCGGCCGTCGCGACCCCGTTCGCCGGAGCCATGCAGGAACAGCACCACCGGCAGTTCGCCGCGCGAGGCGGCTGCCGTGCGCGGTACGAACACTTGGTAGTAGGCGGTCTGGCCATCGACCTTGACCGCACGGCCGACGAACCGGCCCCCTGACGTATCGGGGCTGCTCGCACAGCCAGCCACCGTCATCATCGCCACCGCCCACAGCAGCCATCCACCCCAGCGTCGCGCCATTGTCGTGCCTTGATTGAAATCGATTTCAGTCTAGGCCCGGTGGTGCGCCGGGGCATCTTGCAGTGCATCAGTGCGGGCGCGGTACCGAGGCGAGGATGTCCAGCTGTTCGATCGCCTCGGGGTGCCCGTCGGCGGCGGCGGCCTGCACCTGGGCCAGGCTGGGGTGGACCACCAGCAGGATCGGGTTCTCGCACTGCGGGCAGTCGAACTGCGCTTCGTCTTCGTGCAGTTCCATCGGCATCTGCCGCGCGCTGCCCTGCCATTCGCAGGCGGCGCAGGTATAGGTCGCGTCGCGCCAGCCGGGGACGAAGTAATTGTCGAGGGTCACGGCCATGCGGGCGTCCAGGGTCAGTGCAGCAGGATCAGGCTGGCCAGGCCAAGGAAGCTGAAGAAGCCCATGACGTCGGTGACGGCGGTGACCACCACGGTACCGGCCACGGCCGGATCGACGTTCATGCGCTTGAGCAGCAGCGGCAGCAGGACGCCGGCCAGGGCGGCCGCGCAGAAGTTGATGATCAGCGCCATCGTGATCACCAGCGAGAGCAGGAAGCTGTGGAACCAGAGGTAGGCGATGATGCCGACCACGGTGCCGATCAGGGTGCCGTTGATCAGCGCGACCCGCGATTCCTTCCACAGCAGGATGCGCGCGTTGCTCTGGCCGACCTGGCCCAGCGCGATGCCGCGCACCATCAGGGTCAGCACCTGCACGGCCGCATTGCCGCCGACGCCGGCGACGATCGGCATCAGCACGGCGAGGGCGACCACCTTCTGCAGGGTCAGCTCGAACTGGCCGATCACGCTGGCTGCCAGGAACGCGGTGCACAGGTTGATGCCGAGCCAGACCACGCGGCCGCGCACGGCGCGCTTGATCGGCGAGAACAGATCTTCTTCTTCGTCCAGACCGGCCGCGCCCAGCGCCTGGTGCTCGGCCTGCGACCGGATGATGTCGACCACGTCATCGATGGTGATGCGGCCGAGCAGGATGTTGTTGTCGTCCACCACCGGGGCGGAGACCCAGTCATGATCGGAGAACTGGCGCGCGACTTCCTCGGCGCTCTCGCCGACGTCGATCGCCGGCTGTTCGTCATCGATCAGGCGGTTGATCGGGGTGTTGTCCTCGTGCGTCACCAGCGCGGCCAGCGACAGCCGGCCCAGGTACTGATGGCGGCGGCTGACCACGAACAGGTGATCGGTGTGGTCCGGCAGTTCGCCGCGCAGGCGCAGGTAGCGCAGCACCACATCGACGTTGACGTCGGCGCGCACGGTCACCACGTCCGGGTTCATCAGGCGGCCGGCGCTGTCCTCGGGATAGGAGAGCACCTGCTCGAGCCGCTCGCGGTTCTCGCGGTCCATCGACTTGAGCACTTCATCGATGACCGTGTCCGGCAGGTCTTCGACCAGGTCGGCAAGGTCATCGATGTCCAGGTCTTCGACCGCGGCGATGATCTCGTCCGGGTCCATGTCGGCCAGCAGGCTTTCGCGCACTTCCTCGCCGACGTGGACCAGTACCTCGCCGTCGTCTTCCGGATCGACCAGGCCCCAGACGATTTCGCGCTTGCCCGGGGGCAGCGATTCGAGCAGGTTGCCGATCTCCGCCGGCGCCAGGGTGTTGACCAGCCGGCGCACCGGACCCAGTCGCCCGCTGTCCAGTGCATCGGACAACAGCCGCAGCTGGCGTGCCGTCTTGTCGTGGCGTACGGCTTCGGCCATGCACAGCTCCTGCGGGAAAAGAAAAAGGCCGCTATCCAGTAGAGGATGCGGCATGGGCGGTGGTCACCGCGTCATTATCGCGTGCTTGTGTGTCAATCGGGTAGGGCACGACCGTCGGTCGTGCTGCAGGCGACGCCACGCGGTCAGGCGCGTATCGACCAACGGTCGATACCTACCGGTCCAGGCTTGCCTTCTCGATCCAGCGTTCGATGCCGCGGCGGTCGCGCGCCTGCAGCAGCTTGGGCGCCATCGCCTGCAGCACGGACAGGTCGCTGTCGCGAACCGCGCGGCGCACTTCCAGCAGCGTGCCCGGATGCAGGCTGAATTCCGTCAGGCCCAGCGCCAGCAGCAGGCGCGTCATCATCGGGTCGCCCGCGATTTCGCCGCAGACCGCTACCGGGATGTCGTAGGCCTGGCCGGTGCGCAGGATATGTGCCAGCAGTCGCACCACCGCCGGGTGCAGGGGCGAATACAGCTCGCCCACGGCTTCGTTGTTGCGGTCGGCGGCGAGCAGGTACTGGACCAGATCGTTGGTGCCGATTGAGAGGAAGTCGACCAGGTCGATGAAGCTCTCCAGCGCGATCGCCGCGGCCGGGACTTCGATCATCGCGCCGAACGGGATGTGCTCGGCGACCTCGTGGCCCTCGGCGCGCAACAGCTCGGCCTGCTTGTGCAGGCGCCGGCGCACGGCGAGGATTTCCTCGCGGGTGCTGACCATCGGGATCAGGATGCGCAGCTTGCCGTAGGCCGACGCACGCAGGATCGCGCGCAGCTGGGTGTCGGCCACTTTCGGCCGGGCCAGCGACAGGCGCACGCCGCGCAGGCCCAGCGCGGGATTTTCTTCATTGCTCAGGGTCAGCCCGGTGCGGTCGGCCTTGTCCGCGCCCAGGTCCAGGGTGCGGATGGTGACCGGCCGTCCGCTCATGCCGAGCGCGGCATCGCGGTAGGTCTCGAACTGTTCCTGCTCGTCCGGCAGCTCGTTGCGCTGCAGGAACAGGAATTCGGTGCGGTACAGGCCCAGCCCGTGTGCGCCCAGCGCATGCGCCTGGGTGACGTCCTCGCTGGATTCGGCATTGGCCAGCAGGGCGATGTCGACGTTGTCGCGGGTGCGGCTCGGCTTGGTGCGCAGGCGTCCGAGCTCGCGCTGTTCGCGCGCGTGTTCGCGCAGCCGCACGCGGTAATCGCGCAGGTCCGGTGCCTGCGGGTTGATGGTGACCGTGCCGTCGCTGCCGTCCATGATCAGCACGTCGCCGTCGGCGACCTTCTGCAGCACGTTGGGGACGTTGACGATCAACGGCAGATGCAGGCTGCGCGCCAGGATCGCGCTGTGCGACAGCGCGCTGCCCCCGGCGGTGACGATGCCGACCACGCCGTGGGCCTGCAGCTGGGCCAGCTCGGAGGGGGCGATGTTGTCGCAGATCAGGATCTCGCCGGCCATGCCTTTGACGTCCGGCGGGCGCTTCTGCAGGAAGGCATGGATGCGCCCGATCACATGGTCCAGGTCGTCCATGCGGCTCTTCAGGTAGGCATCGTCCATCCCATCGAAGACCTTGGCCAGGCGATCGCGCTGCACGCGCAGGGCGTAGCCGGCGCTGTACGGGCCACTGCGGATCAGCTCGTCCAGCCCGAACAGCAGCTCCGGGTCATCGAGCAGCAGGGCATGCAGGTCGAGGAACTCGCCGACCTCCTGGTTGAGCGCGCCATGCAGGCGCTGCCGCAGATCGTGCATTTCGCCGCGTGCCGCTTCCACGGCCACATGCAGGCGCGTCAGTTCGGCGTCGATCTTCGACGGCGGAATGCGCTGCTCGGCGACTTCCAGGGCATGTGGCAGGCGCACCCGGGCACGGCCCAGGGCATTGCCGCGCGAGGCACCGTGGCCGGACAACAGCATCGCCCCGGACGCGGTCCGGGCCGGTGCGGAGGATCCCGATCGCGGTTGCCCCCCCATGCTCAGTTGTCCTCGTCGAAACGCCGTTCGAACAGGGCCACCACCGCGTCCATCGCGGCGGCTTCGTCTTCGCCGTCGATGCGCACGGTGACCGGGGTGCCCTGGCCGGCGGCCAGCAGCATGACGCCCATGATGCTCTTGGCATTGATCTCACGGCCTTTGGCGGCCATGGTCACGTTGCAGCGGAACGGCGCCAGCTCCTGCACCAGCTTGGCAGTGGCGCGGGCATGCAGGCCCAGGCGGTTGGATACGGTGAGTTCACGTTCAAGCATCGTCGACAATCGCTCCATTGCGAGTGCCTGCCGCGGCTGTGGCAGGCAGTTGATCCAGTCCCTGTTCCGGATAATTCATCACCCGCATCAACATCGGCAGGCTCAGCGCCGAAACCCGGCGTGCCGGGGTGCCCAGACGCGCCAGTTGCCCGGCCAGATTGCTGGGGCTGGCGCCGTACAGGTCGGTCAGGATCAGCACGCCCTGTCCACTGTCCACCCGGCGCAAAGCGGCCGAGGCGAGCGGGAGCAGGACGTCCATATCTGCGTCGAACGGTACTTCGAAAGCTTCGGTCTTCAGCGGCAGGTGCCGCAGCAGCCGTGTCGCCACGTCCAGCAGGGCCGTGCCGACACCGGGATGAGTTACGAGGAGAATGCCACAGGTCATTCCCGAACGTTAACAGGTCAACATGAATTGGCGATAGCACGCGTGAAAGACTGCTGTGTTCCGCGGTTCAGCGTGCCGATGGCCTGTCCCGGCTCGGGGCGGGACAGGGCGGTCCGGAAGCGACGGATTCAGTCCAGTTCCCGGTGGAAGGTGGCCACTTCGGGCCAGCCCTGGTCGCGGGCATGGCGGGCCATGCGCTCGGCCATGTAGACCGAGCGGTGCTTGCCGCCGGTGCAGCCGAAGGCGACGGTGACATAGCTGCGGGTGTCATTGCCCAGCCGCGGCAGCCAGGTATCGAGAAAATCGACGAGCTGGGCGGCGTAGCGCTGTACATCGGGCTGTTCGTCCAGATGCTCGCGCACGCCGGCATCGCGGCCGGACAGCGGGCGCAGCTCCGGGTCCCAGTGTGGATTGGGCAGCACGCGCACATCGAACACGAAGTCGGCTTCGGCCGGGACGCCGCGCTTGTAGGCGAACGATTCGAACAGCAGCGACAGTTTGTTGCCGTAGGCGAGCGCGAATTCGGTCACCACCTTGCGGCGCAGCTGGTGCACGTTGAGGCTGGTGGTATCGATCACCGCATCGGCGGCGCGGCGCAGCGGCGCGGTGAGTTCGCGTTCGCGGGCGATCGCTTCGGGCAGCGACAGGCCAAGCTGGCTCAGCGGATGGCGGCGACGGGTGTCGGCGTAGCGCTTGAGCAGGCTTTCATCGGTGGCATCGAAGAACAGCAGCTGCGCATCCAGGCCGGCGGCCTTGGCGTCTTCGCGCCAGTGCGAGAGCTGGGTCAGGTCGCTCTGCGCGCGCACGTCGATGCCGACCGCGAGCCGTCGCGGGGCTTCGCGGCCGGGATCGCCGAGCAGGCTGCGCACGAAATCCGGCAGCAGGTCGATCGGCAGGTTGTCCGAGCAGTAGTAGTCGAGGTCTTCGAAGGTCTTCAGCGCGACCGTCTTGCCGGAACCGGACAGGCCACTGACGATGATCAGGGTGGCGGCGGTCGGGACGGAGGCGGGGGCGGGGGTGTTCATGGCGTGCGGCGTTCCAACATGTTGCTGTGGCGGGCGATGAACATCGCGGCCGGGTCGATGCCCTTGGTCCGCAGGATGTGCAGGCGCGTGGCGGCTTCGGTCAGCACGGCCAGGTTGCGGCCGGGCATCACCGGCAGGGTGATCAGCGGCACGTCCAGGTCCAGCACGTGGCGGGTACCCGAGTCGCCGGTCAGGCGTTCATAGCCGTAGGGGGTGGGCTCGGTCATCGGCTTGGTCAGGTGGACGATCAGCCGAAGGTACTTGTTCTTCTTTACAGCGGTGTCACCGAACATCTCGCGCACGTTGAGCACGCCCAGGCCACGGACTTCCAGCAGGTCCTGCAGCAGCTCCGGGCAGGTGCCGTCGAGCACGTCCGGGGCGATCTGGGTGAACTCGGGGGCATCGTCGGCGACCAGCCGGTGGCCGCGGCTGAGCAGTTCCAGCGCCAGCTCGCTCTTGCCCGAGCCCGCCTCGCCGGTGATCAGCACGCCGATCGAGTAGATCTCCATGAACACGCCATGCAGGATTACCCGAGGCGCGAGCGTGCGCGCCAGGTGGTAGGACAGGTGGTTGAGCAGCTCATGACCGCGCTTGGGCGAGATCCACAGGGGCGTCTGCGATTCGTCCGCGGCCGCGCGCAGGTCTTCCGGGCAGGACTGGTTGCGGGTGATCACCAGCGCCAGCGGATGCGACTGCATGATCCGCTCGATGGTCTCCCAGCGCTGGCGCGAGTCCAGCGAGTCCAGCCAGGACAGCTCCTCGGTGCCCAGGATCTGCACCTTGTTCGGGTAGATCGCGTTGAGGTAACCGGCCAGCGAGGGGCGGCGCGAGACCTTGTTGCCGGCTTCCAGCTCACGGCGCTCGCCTTTCTGCCCCGCGATCCAGCGCAGGGCGAGACGGTCGCGCTGCTGTTCGAACAGTTCGCGCGCGGTGATGCTGGTATTCATGCGGCACTCGCCGGCGGGGGAAATTCGATGACCCGACGCAGTTCGTCGCCGTCGCGCGCTTCGCGCAGCGCCTGGCGGATGGCCGGCTCGGAGAACAGCTCGGCCAGCTCGGACAGCAGCATCAGGTGTTGATGGGTGTAATGCGCGGGAACGGCAATCGCGAAGACCAGGTCGACCGGCTCATCTCCGCCGAACTCCACCGGCGACTCCAGCCTCAGCAGCGCGCCGCGGGGGCGTTCGAGCAGGGGCGCACGGCCGTGCGGGATGGCGATGCCATGGCCGATGGCGGTGCTGCCCAGCGTCTCGCGCTGGCACAGGTTCTGGTACAGCAGCTCGGCGTTGGCTTCGCGGCAGGCCAGAAGACGGGCTGCGGCCTTCAGCACGCTGTCGCGATCGGCGGCCGGCAGCACTTGCGTGCGGACGGCCGCCAGAAGATCAGTCAGAGGCATGTCGGGGTGGAAACGAGGGCATCAGCCCTCATTGTCGCCCACCGGCAGCGGTTGCGGTGCGTGCTGCTGCTTTTTCTCTTTGTGCTTGATGACCAGTCGGTCGAGCTTGTCGGCCAGGATGTCGATCGCGGCGTACATGGTGGGGCCGCTGGCGTCCGCGTGCAGAGTCTGCCCGGGAACATTCACACTCGCATCGGCATGGTGCTCCGGCTTGCGGATCGACAGTTGCACGCGAACCTCGCAATGCTGGTCGAAGTGCTTCCTCAGCCGTTCCAGCTTGGTCTCCACGTACTCGTTCAGAGCCGGGGTGATCTCAAGGTGGTCCTTGCCAAACGTCTCGATGTGCATCGGGTTTCTCCTTTGTTCGGATGTGCCAATGAACCTTCCCGCCGGGCGCGGTGGAGCGTCAGACGATTCTTACCCTTTCGTGCGAGGCGGAAATGTTCATGGCTTCACGATACTTCGCCACGGTGCGTCGCGCCACCGGTATTCCCGATGTCTTGAGCAGGTCAGCCAGCTTGGCGTCAGAAAGCGGCTTGCGCGGGTTCTCGTCATCGATCAGGCGGCGCAGCATGGCCTGGATGGCGGTACTGGAGGCTTCGCCACCGCTGTCGGTATCGATGCCCGAGGCGAAGAACCCGCGCAGCGGCAGGGTCCCGCGCGGCGTGCGCACGTACTTGCGGGCGATCGCCCGGGAAATGGTCGATTCGTGCAGGCCGAGCTCGCCGGCCACTTCACGCAGGGTCAGCGGGCGCAGCGCCTGTTCGCCGAACTCCAGGAAGGCGGCCTGCTGGTCGAGCAGGCAGCGCATGACCCGCAGCAGGGTCTCGCCGCGGGCCTCCAGGCCCTTGAGCAGCCAGCGCGCCTCCTGCAGGTGGGCGCGCATGTAACCGGCGTCGGCCTCCCCGCAGCGGCGGATCATCTGTTCATAGCCCCGGTGGATGACCACCCGGGGCCCGGCATGGCCGGCCAGGGCCGCGCGCCAGACGCCGTTCTGGCGCCAGACCACGCAGTCCGGCACCACGTAGCTGTCGTGGGAGAGCTCGCCGATCTGGGTGCCCGGGCGCGGGTCCAGCGAGCGCAGCAGCTGCACGGCGACCTCGACCTCGGCCACCGGCTCGCGCAGCTCGTGGGCGATGCCCGCCACGCCGCTGCGCGGCAGGCGCTCCAGTGGCCCATCGGCGATGCGCCGGGCCAGGGCCAGCCCGGGGGTGTCGGCGGGCAGCACCAGCAGCTGCAGGTCCAGGCATTCGCCCAGCGAGCGCGCACCGACCCCGACCGGGTCGAAACGCTGGATCTGGTGCAGGACGGTCAGGATCTCGGCCTCGTCGGCCTGGATGCCCGGACGCAGGGTCTCGGCGATGGCCGCCAGCGGCTCGCGCAGGTAGCCGTCGTCTTCGAAGGCGTCGATCAGGGCCGCGCCGATGCTGCGGTCCCGGGCCGAGAGGTGGGACAGGTGCAGCTGCCAGAGCAGGTGGTCGGCCAGCGATTCGGTCTCGGCCACGCGCTCGGCGGCGCTGCCGTTGTCGTCATCGTCGAACGAGCCGCCGCTGCTGCCGCTGGTCCAGTCGCCTTCGCCGGGCGACCAGTCATCGCTGGCCGAGACCTGGTGCTCGCCGTCGGCGTGGGTATCGGTGGGAGCGGGCGGGGGTGTGTCCTCGCCGGGACTGGCCTCGAGCGCCGGTTCAGCGTTCTCGGCCCAGTCCAGCAGCGGGTTGGTCTCCACCGCCTCGTTGATCTCCAGCTCCAGCTCGGCGCTGGACATCTGCAACAGCTTGATCGCCTGACGCAGCTGCGGCGTCATGACCAGATGTTGTCCCATCGATGTCTGCAGCCGTGCTTTCATGCCTGTGCCGAACGGAAGGAAGGCGTTGCGGCGGCCGCTGGATCAGAGCTTGAAGGTGTCCCCAAGGTAGACGCGGCGGACGTCGGCGTTGGCCAGGATCTCGTCCGGCGCGCCCTGTGCCAGCACGCTGCCCTCGTTGAGGATATACGCGCGGTCGCAGATTCCCAAGGTTTCGCGGACATTGTGGTCGGTGATCAGTACCCCGATCCCGCGCTGCTTGAGGTGGGTGACGATGCGCTGGATTTCACCGACGGAGATCGGGTCGACGCCGGCGAACGGTTCATCGAGCAGGATCAGGCGCGGCTTGGCGGCCAGCGCGCGGGCGATTTCACAGCGGCGGCGCTCACCGCCGGACAGGCTCGCACCGAGCTGGTCGGCCACGTGGTTGATCTGCAGCTCGTCCAGCAGGCTGGCCAGTTCCTTTTCGCGGCCGGCCTTGTCCAGGTCCTCACGCAGTTCCAGCACCAGGCGCAGGTTGTCGGCCACGGTCAGCTTGCGGAACACCGAGGGTTCCTGCGGCAGGTAGCCCACGCCCTGCTTGGCGCGGGTGTACATCGGGTCGCTGGTGATGTCCTTGCCGTCCAGCACGATGCTGCCGGCGTCGGTCTCGACCAGGCCGACGATCATGTAGAAGCAGGTGGTCTTGCCGGCACCGTTGGGGCCGAGCAGGCCGACCACTTCACCGGCCTCCAGGGTCAGCCCGAAATCCTTGACGACTTCACGCTGCTTGTAGCGCTTGCGCAGGCCTTTGGCGACGAGCATTACTTCTTGCTCCCGGGGGTCGGTACGGTGGTCTTGGCGGCCGGCGTGGCCGGCGCCGCGGTCTTGTTCTTGGGCTGGATCACGGTGCGCACGCGGGTGCCGTCGCCACCGCTGTTCATCTCGCCGGTGCGGGTGTTGTACGTCATCTTCTGGCCGGCATTGGTGCCGCGCGCGCTCTTGACCTGGTAGTTGCCGGTCATGGTCAGCACTTCGGCCTTGATGTCGTAATCGATGCGGTCGGCGCTGGCGTCCATCCAGCTGCCGTCATCGAGCTGCTGCTTGAGTTTGGCCTGCTTGCCGGTGAACACGGCGCGCACCGCTTCGCCGTCCTTCATGTAGATCTCGGCATCGGCGCTGCGCAGATCGAGCGTGCCCTGGGTGACCACCACGCCCTGGGACAGCGTGGTCTTGCCATCGCCCACCAGCGTGCCCGACTGGGTGCCGGCATCGATGGTCATCGGTTCATTGCGGTCGGTGGACTTCGCGCTGGCCGCGAACGCGGGGGCGAGAAGACTGATCGCGCATGCGGCTGCAAATAGGATCTTCATTGAATGGGTCTGTCCTGCCAGAGTAGGGGTCGTGACCAGCGGTAAGCCTGGCCGGTGAATCGGGGTTCCTGTGCAGCCGGCGCCGGTCGGTGGACGTCGCCGGGGCTGCCGTGGCTCAGCGCTGGGGCGTGTAACGGCCCTTGGCCTGGCTCAGGAAATGGTAGGTCTTGGTTTTGGAATCCAGCTCGAAACCAACGCCGGACTGGCTCATGCCCGGGCGGGTCATGGTGACCAGGGCATCGGTCTTGGCGCGGCTTTCGTTCGGGAAAACATCCAGGTGATCGGTGCGGAAGGTGGTGGGCGGCACGCTGGCGATCTTCGGGCTGTCGCCGCTGACGTTGCCGACCAGCTTCAGCTGATCGCCCTTCGCGCTGACCCAGCCGGTATCACTGCGCAGTTCCCAGTGATTGCCGTCCTGATCGGGCAGCAGGAACAGGGGCGTGGTGATGTTCATCGTCTCATCGCTGCGCGCACGTTCCAGCAGCGGGGCGCGCAGGGTGGTGGATTCCTTGCCCTGTTCGTCCAGCGCCACGATCTGGAAATCATGCAGCACGTAATCCTTGGTGGCGTCGTCCCCCACCTCGGCCGTGCCTTTGTCGCGATCATGCAGCGCCAGCCAGCCGGTGAAGGCGGCAGCCACCAGCAGACCGATGCCGAGAGCGGTACGCATGTTCATGCGCCGAACCTCGCCAGCACCGCGTCCACATGGCCCTGCGCGGCCAGCAGCACATCGCAGAGCTCGCGCGCCGCGCCCTGGCCGCCGTCGCTGCGGGTCTGCCAGTGCACGCGTTCGGCGATCCACGGGTGGGCGTTGGCCGGGGCGACCGCCAGGCCGACCGCGCACAGCGGCGCCAGGTCGGGCAGGTCATCGCCCATGAAGGCCACCTGGTCCAGGCCGATGCCGTGCTGCCCGCACAGCGCCTTGACGCTGGCCAGCTTGTCGCCGACCGCGATCTGGGTATCGATGCCCAGGTCCGCGCCGCGCCGGAGCGCGGACTGGCTGTTGCGCGCGGTGATCAGCACCGGGTGGATACCCTGCTGCTGCAGTAGTTTCAGGCCGAGTCCGTCCTGCACGTAATACGCCTTGCTCTCGTTGCCGTCCTTGTCGTAGTAGAGCCGACCGTCGGTGAGCGTGCCGTCCACGTCGAAGCAGGCCAGCCGGATACGGCCGGCGGCGGCATGCAGGTGGGACGGAAAACCGGGCAACGGGGAGTAAGGCATCGTCTGGGGGGAGCTCAGCTGAATGGAGGAAGACAACTGTGGTTTAAACCACCCTGGCCCGCAACAGGTCATGAATGTTGAGTGCGCCGACCAGGTGGCCCTCGGCATCGACCACCAGCAGGCCGGTGATCTTGTGGGCTTCCATCAGCTGCGCCGCCTCGGCGGCCAGCTGATCGGCGCCGATCGTGCGCGGGCCACGGGTCATCACATCGGCGATCCGCGCGCTGCGCACGTCCAGGTCGGTATCCAGCGCGCGGCGCAGGTCGCCATCGGTGAACAGACCGATCAGGCGGTTGTCCGCATCCACCACGGCGGTCATGCCCAGGCGCTTGCGGCTCATTTCCACCAGGGCCTCGCTGAGGCTGGCATCGACGCCCACGCGCGGCAGCTCATCGCCGCTATGCATGACATCGGTGATGTGCAGCAGCAGGCGGCGGCCCAGGCTGCCGGCCGGGTGCGAACGCGCGAAATCGTCGGCGGTGAAGCCGCGGGCATCCAGCAGGGCCACGGCCAGCGCATCGCCCATGGCCAGCGAGGCGGTGGTGCTGGAGGTCGGGGCCAGGGCCAGCGGGCAGGCCTCGGCCGGCACGCTGACATCCAGGTGAACGTCGGCGGCGGTGGCCAGGCTGGACTGCGGCCGCCCGGTCATCGCGATCAGGCGGTTGCCCTGGCGCTTGAGCACCGGCAGCAGCATCAGCAGCTCGTCGGACTCGCCCGAGTAGGACAGCGCCAGCACCACGTCGGCGCTGGTGATCATGCCCAGGTCGCCATGCCCGGCTTCACCGGGATGCACGTAGAAGGCCGGGGTCCCGGTCGAGGCCAGCGTGGCGGCGATCTTGCGCGCCACATGGCCGGACTTGCCCATCCCGGTGGCGACCACGCGGCCCTTGCTCAGCAGCATCAGCTGGCAGGCCTGGCTGAACGCTTCGCCCAGCCGGTCGGCGACCGCGCCCAGCGCATCGCGCTCGATCTCGAACACGCGGCGGCCGCTGGCGACCAGTGCCGCCGCGTCGGCCGGATGGGGGAGTTGGGGCGAGACAGCCATGCGAGCGCCACGTGGAAGAGTAGAATGAGCGCTCATTTTATTAGGAAAGCCCGTTGGACGCCGAGACCATCCGCAATCTGATCGAAACCGGCCTGCCTGGCGCCCGCGCGGACGTGCAGGGTGACGACGGCGTGCACTTCGAGGCCACCGTGGTCTGCGACGCCTTTGCCGGCAAAATGCCGCTGGCGCGCCACCGCATGGTCTACGCGACCCTGGGCGATCTGATGGGCGGGGCGATCCACGCGCTGGCGCTGAAGACCGTCACCCCGGCCGAAGCCGGTCGGTAAGCCGACCCACCAAGCCCCCCCTTCTTTTTCTTATTGCGCAGACTCCATGGCCAAGATCGTAGTGACCGGCGGCAAGCCGCTGCACGGTGAAGTGAACATTTCCGGCGCCAAGAACGCTGTCCTCCCCATCCTGTGCGCCACCCTGCTGGCCGATGCGCCGGTGGAGATCACCAACGTGCCCCACCTGCACGACGTGGTCACCACCGTGAAGCTGCTCGGCGAGCTGGGTGCCAAGGTCACCATCGACCAGGGCACCCTGTCGCGCGGCAGTGCGATCGTGGTCGACCCGCGTTCGGTGGACCAGCACGTGGCCCCGTACGAGCTGGTCAAGACCATGCGCGCCTCGATCCTGGTGCTGGGCCCGCTGTTGGCCCGCTTCGGCGCGGCCGAAGTGTCGCTGCCGGGCGGCTGCGCGATCGGTTCGCGTCCGGTTGACCAGCACATCAAGGGCCTGCAGGCCCTGGGGGCGGAAATCACCGTCGAGAACGGCTTCATCAAAGCCCAGGCCAAGCGCCTGAAAGGTGCGCACTTCACCTTCGACATGGTCAGCGTCACCGGCACCGAGAACGTGCTGATGGCCGCCGTGCTGGCCGAAGGCACCACCGTGCTGGACAACGCGGCGATGGAACCGGAAGTCACCGACCTGGCGCACTGCCTGATCGCGCTCGGTGCGAAGATCGAAGGCCTCGGCACCGCCCGCCTGGTGATCGAAGGCGTGGAGAAGCTCTCCGGCGGCCGTCATGAAGTGCTGCCCGACCGCATCGAAACCGGCACCTTCCTGGTGGCCGCGGCGATGACCGGCGGCAAGGTCACGGTCAACCGCGCGCGCCCGAACACCATGGATGCGGTGCTGTCCAAGCTGGTCGAGGCCGGTGCGAAGATCGAGACCACCGAAGACAGCATCACCCTGGACATGGAAGGCAAGCGCCCGCGCGCGGTCAACCTGACCACCGCGCCGTACCCGGCGTTCCCGACCGACATGCAGGCGCAGTTCATGGCGCTCAACTGCGTGGCCGACGGGGTGGGCGTGATCAACGAGACGATCTTCGAAAACCGTTTCATGCACGTCAACGAACTGCTGCGCCTGGGCGCGGACATCCAGGTCGAAGGGCATACCGCGATCGTGCGCGGCACCGAACAGCTCAGCGGTGCGCCGGTGATGGCGACCGACCTGCGCGCATCGGCCTCGCTGATCCTGGCGGGCCTGATGGCCGAGGGGGATACCACCATCGATCGCATCTACCACCTGGACCGCGGCTACGAGAACATCGAAGAGAAGCTGTCTTCGCTGGGCGCCACCATCCGGCGCGTCGCGGCATGATCCTGCGCGGCCGGTTCACCCGCCGCCGCAAGGCGCTGCTGGTCCTGGTGCTGATCGTGCTGGCGTGGCTGGGCTATGCCTGGTACGCCGGCATCGCGATCACCCAGGGCATCCAGCAGGAAGACATGGACTGGAACGCGGACGGCACGGTCAGCCGTACCGAGGTGTTCCAGTCGTTCTATGCGGTCGGCGTGGAGAAGAAGGTCGACGGCAACCGCCACTGCAGCACCTACTACTGGCGCGACACGCGCCAGCAGATCCGGGTGGACTGCAGGACGGTGTTCGGCGAAGCCAAGCCGGAATGAAAAAACGCCCGCGCAAGCGGGCGTTTTTCTTGGTCAGTTCATGCCCTTGATCGTCAGATCCAGCGCATCCTTGCCGCTCTCACGCTGCAGCAGGCGCGCCGGCACCGGGAACTCCGGCACGATCCAGGCGATCAGTTCCTTGTTGCCATCCACGCGCGACACCTTGGTCGCGTCGTAGGACTTGCCGCCCACCGTGATCTTTTCCTTGCCGACCACCTTGTAGGACATCGGCTTGATCCGGCCTTCGTCGACCATGCGGTAATTCAGCGGCTTGCCGGCGGCCAGGTCGCGCGCGATCGCCAGGTTGATCAGCAGGGCATCCATGTCACCGGCCTTGAGCGCGACCGGACCACGGCGGTCCGGCTTCACGTCGCCGGTCCAGGTGGCCTGGTTGCTGCTCCAGTTGTAGGTGGCATCCACGTTGCGCTTCTTGACCAGCAGCACCGAGCGGTCGTTGCTGCTCAGCGGGCGCAGGCGGCCGTTGGCTTCCTCGAACACGGTGTTCTGGCTGAGGTCGGCCAGCTGGTTCTTGACGTTGAGGCTGTAACGCCACTTGTTGGCGCCTTCGCTGGTGAGGGTCATGGTGCCGTTGGCCTGCATGCCCATGTAGCTGGCCTGGTAATCGGCCTTGAACGGCTGCAGTGCCATCGCGGGCAGGCTCACCACGGCAAGCGCGCCAGCGGCGATCCAGGTCAGCGGACGATTCAGTGTGGTCATGCTCAGACTCCTTGGTATTCGATCAGGCGCAGATCAATCCGATCTTCGCCGTCTTCGCGTTGCAGGATGCGCACCGGCGTGGGGACACCGTTGGCGATCCAGAGGATGGTTTCGTCATTGCCGCCGTTGGTGCGATACACCCGCAGCGCGTTGTAGGACAGATCGCCGACCGGCACGGTTTCGGTGTCCGGCGCGGCCTGGTAGTCGTGCTGGCGGACGCGGCCCACGTCCACATAGCGGTAATGCATCTGCCCGCCGGGGCGGGCGTCGCGCATGATCGCCAGGTTCAGCAGCAGCGCGCTCTGGTCGCCGGGCTGCAGCGGAATCGGCTGGCGGCGTTCCTTCTTCAGGTCGCCCAGCCACTGCGCGGTGCCGGCCTTCCAGTCGTAGGTGCCGGTGACCTTCTTGCCGAGGAACAGGCCTTTGCGCACCGTGCTCTGGCTCAGCGGCACATAGGTGCCGTTGCGGTTCTCGAAGACGGTGCTCTGTTCCAGGTTCAGCCCGAGCACGCTGGCAAAGCCGCTGCGGCCGATCACCTGCATGTCCACGCGCCACTGGTCGCCGCCGGTGTGGGTGACGCGCATGGTCGCATCGCCGGCCTGCTTGCCCTTGTAGAGGGCCTGGTAGGTGGCGGTGAACGGCTGCAGCGGCGGCGCCTCCCAGTCCATGGCAGGCAACGCGGGCAGCGGTGGCGTGGGCGTCTCCTGCGCGTGGGCAAGAGCAGCGGTGCACAGCAGGGATGCCATCAGCAGCACGGGCTTGAACACAGGCGTTCTCATGCGGGCCGGTCGGTGGAGGAGGGGAAAGAATGCCAGCGCCGGGATCAGCGGCGCGTGTGCGCGGCGCTTATCGGTTCAGCTGTCCGGCGCAATCTAGGCGCAGCGGGCTAAACAGGGGGTGACCATCGAGCTGGAGCTGACCTGCCTGTTCAGTTACGCGGCCGCTGACCAGCAGCGAGAGGCTCGCAATCAGCAGCGGATGCTCCACCGCCAGCACCCGCAGGGCCAGCGCTTCGGCGGTGTCGCCCGACCGCACGGGCACCCGGGCCTGGGCCAGCACGGTGCCGGCATCGAGTTCGGGCACCACGAAGTGCACGCTGGCGCCGTGCTCGGCATCACCGGCCTCTAGCGCGCGGGCATGGGTGTGCAGGCCCTTGTACAGCGGCAGCAACGAGGGATGGATATTGACCAGGCGCCCGTCGAAACGCGCCACGAAGGCCGGCCCGAGGATGCGCATGTAGCCGGCGCAGACGATCCAGTCCGGGGCGAAGGCCTCCAATGCCTCGGCCATCGCCGCGTCGAAGGCGGCGCGGTCGGCGAAGTCCCTGGGCGAGCGTGCCCAGCGCTGCGCCGGGCCGACCTTGAGCAGGGCCGAGGCCTCGGGTTTGTCCGAAAGCACGGCCACAACCTGCGCATCCAGCCGCTGCGCGGCGATGGCGTCGAGGATGGCCTGCAGATTGCTGCCCCGGCCGGAGGCGAGTACGGCGATACGGCTGCTCATGCGGTTTCGAAGGCTGCCTTGACGGCCGGGCGTGACAGCACCACTAGGGTGAACACCCCCAGCGCGGTGCCGAACGGCATGAAGATGCAGGCGATGCCGGCCACGACCATGCACAGCAGGTAGCGTCGGCGCTGCGCCAGGCAGCGCCCGGCGTAGGCCATGTAGCCGGCCAGGACCAGTCCGGTCGCGCAGCCGAGGCCGCCGATCAGCACGAACACCCAGCCGATCAGGCGCGGATCGAACGGCGGCGGCGCCTCACCGGGCGCCAGCGGCGTCGGCGCGGCGAACATCACCGCCAGCCCCATCAGCAGGTAGATCAGCGGGAACAGCGAGAACAGGGCGGTCAGGCCCGCCACCACATAGTGGAAGACCGACAGCAACTGCAGCTGCGAGGTGTCACCCGCGGTGGCCGGCAGGGCCGGCGCCGCTGCGACGGGCAGCGACGGCGGTTGAGCAGCGGCCTCCGGGCGGGGCTCCATGACCGGGCTCAGCCGATCTTGACGCGTTCGGCGCCGTCGGCGGTGGTCACTTGACCGATCGTCCAGTGCTCCAGGCCCTGCGCGGCCACGGCCGCACTGACCGCGGCGACCTGCTCGGCGGCCACGATCAGCACGAAGCCGATGCCGCAGTTGAAGGTGCGCCACATTTCGCTGTCGGCCACGGCGCCTTCCTTCTGCAGCCACTGGAAGACCGGCGGCAGGGTCCAGGCATTGGCCTGGATGTCCAGCCCCAGGCCCTCGGGCACCACGCGGATGATGTTCTCGGTCAGGCCGCCACCGGTGATGTGGGCCATGCCGTGGATGGCCGCGCCGTGGGTCTTCAGCAGCGCCAGGATCGGCTTGACGTACAGGCGGGTCGGCGCCATCAGCGCATCGACCAGCTTGACCCCGCCCTCCAGCTCCAGCTCGGCCGGCTGGCCGGCGCGGTCGTAGATGCGGCGCACCAGCGAGTAGCCGTTGGAGTGCGGGCCGGAGGAGGCGATGCCGATCAGCACGTCGCCGGCCGCCACGCTGGCGCCGTCCTTCAGCTCGCTTTTCTCGACGCCGGCGACGGTGAAGCCGGCCAGGTCGTACTCGCCCGGGGCATACATGTCCGGCATTTCCGCGGTTTCACCGCCGATCAGCGCGCAACCGGCCTCGGTGCAGCCGTTGGCGATGCCGCCCACGACCGCCGCAGCGGTGTCGATGTCCAGCTTGCCGGTGGCGAAATAATCCAGGAAGAACAGCGGCTCGGCGCCCTGCACCAGCACGTCGTTCACGCACATGGCCACCAGATCGATGCCGATCGTGTCGTGGCGGCCCAGCTGTTGTGCAAGCTTCAGCTTGGTGCCCACGCCGTCCGTACCCGAGACCAGGACCGGCTCGCGGTACTTGTTGGAGAGGTCGAACAGGGCGCCGAAGCCACCCAGCCCGCCCATGACTTCCGGGCGGAAACTGCGCTTCACCAGCGGCTTGATGCGCTCGACCAGCTCATTGCCCGCGTCGATGTCGACACCGGCGTCGCGGTAGGTCAGGGGAGAGGGATGGGACGGGGAATTGGTCACGGGCGTCGGCGCTGCGCTGGGGTGAAAGCGCGATTTTAACAGGCCACGTTGGCGCGCAGGCCCTATTCGGGCAACAATTCCCCCCGGATACGCTCAATGGAAGTCCTGATGCGCCGCAGCCTCTTTTTCATGATGTTCCTCGCGTTGTGCCTGCCGGTGGCCTCGATGGCCCAGAGCGGCCTGCGCACCGAAGGCGATGTGGCCAGTGCCAGTGGCGCTTACGAGGCCGAGGTCCCGGTCAACAGCCAGGCCGATTCGGACCGCAACGGTGCCCTGGCCAGGGCGCTGGGCAATGTGCTGGCCAAACTCTCGGGCGACCGCAGCGTGATGAGCCGCCCGGGGGTGATGCAGGCCCTGCGCAATGCCAAGGATTACGTGGCCAGTTATGACTACCGCCAGGACCAGAGCACCTCGGCCGGTGGCGCGCCGAGCTACCGCACGATCCTGGTCGCCCGCTTCCGCGAGGATGACGTTGACGGCCTGATCTCGGCCCTCGGCCTGCCGCTGTGGCCGCAGCCGCGTCCCAAGCCGGTGATCTGGCTGGCCATCGACGACGGCTCCGGCCCGCGCCTGGTGACCGTCCAGCAGGCCAATGCAGCCCGCCCGCTGCTGAATCGCGCCATCGAGCGCGGCTACAAGCTGGGCCTGCCCTCGGGCAGCGCGGCCGAGCAGGCGCTGGTCGGCGCGATCTGGCGCCAGGACACCGCGTCCGTGGCCCGCGCCTCGGCGCGCTACGCCCCGCCGATGCAGCTGATCGGCAAGCTCTACCGCGATGGCAGCGGCTGGGTGGCCGACTGGGTATTCGTCGACGGTGGCAAAGAACTCAACAAGTGGACCACCAAGGACAGCGACGCCCGTCGCGCCATGGCCAGTGGCGCCGACGGTGCCGCCGATGCGCTGGTGCGCCGGTACGCCAAGGCCGGTGCCGCCACCGGTGCGGCCGGCACGTACACCATCGTGGTGCTGGGCCTGAACAGCGCCGAGGACTACATGCGCCTGGCCGCTGGCCTGCGCGAGACCGCCGTGGTCCGCAACGTCACCCCGGTGCGCGCCTCGGGTGACCGCCTGGAGCTGTCGCTGGAGATGACCACCGGCCTGGCCGGCCTGAACCGCATGCTGGGCGACAACGGCGTGATCGCGCCGACCGCGCCGCTGCCGGTGCCGATCGATGAAACCAGTCCCTCGGCCCTGCCGCCGCCTGCCAGCAACGAGTACCGCCTGCGATGATCCTCACCCCCGAAGCAGAAATCGCGCAGTTCCTCCGACGGTTGAAATTCGTACTGGTGGCGCTTTTCGCCGGATGGGTGATCTGGCTGCTCGGCCCGATCCTGACGCCGTTCGTGCTGGCGTTGGCGCTGGCATGGCTGGGCGACCCGCTGGTCGACCGGATCGAGGCCACCGGCCGCTCGCGCAACACCGGCGTGGTGCTGGTGTTCGTGGCCATGATCCTGCTGATCACCGCCGCGCTGCTGATCCTGGTGCCGATGATCGAACGCCAGATCGCCACCCTGGTGGCGGCGATCCCGCAGGCACAGCAGTGGCTGATGGAGAAAGGCATCCCGTGGTTCGAGCAGAAGACCGGGCTGGAGATCATGCAGTGGATGGACCCGGACCGCCTGATCGAATGGGTGCGCAGCCACTGGCAGCAGGCCGGCGGGTTCGCCAAGACCTTCTTCGGCTACGTGCAGCGCTCGGGCTTCACCATGGTCACGTGGGTGGTCAACCTCCTGCTGCTGCCGATCCTGGCGTTCTACTTCCTGCGCGACTGGGACAAGCTGGTCGAGCGCGTGGCCTCGATGATTCCGCGCAACCATGTCGGCACCATCACCAAGCTGGCGCGTGAGTCGGACGAGGTGCTCGGTGCGTTCATCCGTGGCCAGTTCCTGGTGATGATCGCGCTGGGCGTGGTGTACGCCGCGGGCCTGTCGCTGGTCGGCCTGAAGCTGGGCCTGTTGATCGGCCTGGTTGCCGGCCTGATCAGCTTCATCCCGTACCTGGGCGCGACCACCGGCATCGTGATGGCGGTGGCGGCGGCACTGGTACAGGCGCAGGGCTTCGATCTGAAGCTGCTGATCCTGGTCGGCGTGGTGTTCACCGTGGGCCAGCTGCTGGAAAGCTACGTGCTGACCCCGCGCATCGTCGGTGACAAGATCGGCCTGCACCCGGTGGCGGTGATCTTCGCAGTGATGGCCGGTGGCCAGTTGTTCGGCTTCCTCGGCATGCTGCTGGCGCTGCCGGTGGCGGCGGTCAGCAACGTGCTGCTGCGTTACGCGCACCAGCGCTATCGCCAGAGCGATCTGTATGCCGGTGAAAAGTCGGCGATCGTGCTCGATGCCTATGTCGACAAGCCCGAGATCGTGATCGTGGGCAACCCGAAGGGGCCGGACGCGCAGTGAGTGTCGTTCCGCAGTTGCCGCTTGCCCTGCGCTACCCGCAGGACGAGCGGTTGGAGACGTTCATCGGTGCGCCGGATGGTGCGCTGGCGCAGCTGCGCGCCATTGCCGTGGGCGCCGCGCATGACTGGGTGTACCTGGAGGGCGCGCCGGGCACCGGCAAGACCCATCAGGCGCTGGCAATGTGCTCGCTGGCCGAACAGGCCGGCCGCCAGCCGACCTACCTGCCGCTGAAGGCGGTGGTGGGGCGCACGCGCGCCGCGCTGGAATCACTGGAAGGCCGCGACCTGGTCGCGCTGGATGGGCTGGATGCCGTGGCCGGGCAGCGCGACGACGAAGTGGCGCTGTTCGATTTCCACAACCGCGCGCGCGCGACGGGGATCACCCTGCTGTACACCGCGCAGCACGCACCGGACCAGCTCGGGCTGGTGTTGCCGGACCTGCGCTCACGCCTGCAGCAGTGCGTGCGCGTGGTGCTGCAGCCGCTGGACGACGAAGGCCGTGCGGCGGTGCTGCGCGAGCGTGCGGCGCGACGTGGGCTGGCGATCGATGAGGCGGCGATCGAATGGCTGCTGACCCGCACCGGTCGTGAACTGGGCAGCCTGGTCAGCCTGCTGGACTGGCTGGACCGCGAATCACTGGCGGCGCAACGCCGCATCACCGTGCCGTTCCTGCGGCAGGTTCTGGAAGACGGTCCGCACCTGTTGTAAGGGCGGGGTCAGGCGTTCAGTTCCGCATCCAGCTGTGCCAGGCGTTCGGGCGTGCCCACATCGGTCCATCGCCCGCGATGGTGCTGGCCGGTCACGCGGCCCTGCGCCATGGCGTGCCGCAGTAGCGGGGCCAGGCCGAATTGCGGCGGGGTTGCGGCGGCGCCGACGGTCGCGCCGATCACCGCGCGCCACCCGTCGATGATCGCCGGGCGGTATACGCCCACACCGGCATAGGTGAGTCGCGCGCTGTCGCCGTCATCGCTGACGCGACTATCGGCGTGCAGGATGAAATCGCCGCGCGGGTGCTGCGCGGGATTGTCGACCAGCACCAGATGCGCATCGCCGGCGGGCATACGCGGGAGCGTGGCGACATCCACATCCGTCCACACATCGCCGTTGATCACCAGGAACGGTGCCTCGCCGAGGATCGGCAGCGCGTTGAGAATGCCGCCGCCGGTTTCCAGCGGCACCGCGCCTTCGTCGATGAAGTGCAGCCGCAGGCCCCAGCGCGCACCGTCGCCGAGCGCGGGCGCGAACTGGTCGCCGAGCCACGCGGTATTGATCACCACCTCATCGATGCCGGCCGCGGCGAGCCGTTCCAGGTGCCAGACGATCAGCGGCTTGCCACCGGCGACCAGCAGCGGCTTGGGCGTGTGCAGGGTCAGCGGGCGCATGCGCTCGCCCTTGCCGGCCGAGAAGATCATCGCTTTCATGGGCGCGCCAGCACCGGCTCGGCGATGTGGGCCAGGGCCGGTTTGATCCGCAGCTCGAACAGGGCGTGCAGCGGTGCCAGTTCGGGATGGCGGGGCAGCACCTCGTCGAGATACTGGATGAAACGGGGGGCGTCCTCGAAGTAATGGCCCTTGCCATCACGGTCGCGCAGGCGCACGAACAGGCCGAGGATCTTCAGGTGCCGCTGCACGCCCATCCAGTCGGCATCACGCAGGAACTGCGGCCACGGCCGCACCGGCAGGCCGGCCGCCAGCGCTTGTGCGTGATAGCGCGCCAGCCAGGTATCCACCCGCGCGATCGGCCAGCTCAGGAACGCGTCCTTGAACAGGCTGACCGGGTCGTAGGCGATCGGCCCCCGCACCAGATCCTGGAAGTCCAGCACCGCCGGGCCACCGTCGATCGGCATCAGGTTGCGCGGCATGAAATCGCGGTGGGTCAGCACCTGCGGCTGCTGCAGCGCGTTGTCCATCAGCAGGCGATGCATGCGCTGCAGGTTCTCGATCTCGCCGCAGTCCAGCTCCAGGCCCAGATGACGCTGCAGGAACCATTCGTCGAACAGGCCGGCGTCGCGCTGCAGCAGCGCCTCGCCGAAGCTGCCCATGCCCTCCGGCACCGGAATCGACTGCAGCCGGATCAGCTGTTCGAACGCGGCATCGAACCAGGCATCGGCGTTGTTGGTGTCGATATGGCGGGCCAGGGTGGGGCCGCCCAGGTCTTCCAGCAGCAGGAAACCGTTGTCCTCATCGCGCGCCAGTACCTGCGGCACGCGCACGCCATGGGGCTCGAGCAGGTCGTGCATGCGCAGCCACGGCCGCACGTCCTCCAGCCCCGGCGGGGAGTCCATCACGATGTGGCTGCCGCGCGCGCTGGTGGCGCGCCAGTAGCTGCGGAAACCGGCGTCGACCGAGGCACGGTCGAGCGCGGTGGCCGGGTCGCCGAGGGCGGCGCAGGTCCACTGCCGGCGGAGTTCGGCGCGCAGCGGATCGGAAGCAGGATCGTTCATGGACGGGTACGTCGAAGCGGCGCCGGGGGGCGCGCGGGAAAGAAGAGAGGGGCGGTGCTCAGCGCTTGCTGCTGAACAGCCGGAGCACGGCCAGGACCACGACCGCGCCGAGGATGGCGCCGATGAACCCGGCGGGCTCGCCGCGCGCATACCAGCCCATGTACTGGCCGAACCAGCCGGCCAGCAGGGCGCCGACGATGCCGAGCACGATGGTCAGCAGGCAGCCCATGCGGTTGTTGCCGGGCATGAAGAAACGCCCGAGCAGGCCGACGACGAAGCCGACCAGGATGATGTAGAGCCAGCTGGTGCTGCCAAACAGTCCGTTCATGCCAAAGACGTCAGTAGAGGGTGGACGCAGCCTAGCAAGGCCAGGCTGCGTCCGCCAACGTCAGCAGCAGCCGTGGCCGCCGTGACGGGTGCCGCTGTCGGCGGCGACCGGCGAACCGCTGGTCTCGCCACGCAGGCTGGCCGCGTAATGCTCGCTGATCACCTTGGACACGCACGAGGTCACGCGCTTGCCCATCGGGATGTGCAGGAACTCGTTCGGGCCGTGGGCATTGGAGTGCGGGCCGAGCACGCCGGTGATCATGAACTGCGCGCCCGGGAACTTCTCGCCGAGCATGCCCATGAACGGGATCGAGCCGCCTTCGCCCATGTACATCGCCGGCTTGCCGAAGAAGGTCTGGCTGGCATCGTCGATCGCCTGGGTCAGCCACGGCGCCATCGCCGGAGCGTTCCAGCCGCTGGAGGCCTTTTCCAGATCCAGCTTCACTTCCGCGCCGTTCGGCGGATCGCGCAGCAGGGCTTCCTTGAGCAGCTCGCCGCAGGCCTTGCCGTCCGCGGT
Organism: Stenotrophomonas sp. TWI1149; assembly: GCF_039673155.1. Taxonomy (NCBI): domain Bacteria; kingdom Pseudomonadati; phylum Pseudomonadota; class Gammaproteobacteria; order Lysobacterales; family Lysobacteraceae; genus Stenotrophomonas; species Stenotrophomonas sp. TWI1149. The sequence continues at coordinate 111,714 of NZ_JBDJLB010000001.1, read as the reverse complement.
CGGGGGCAGGCGCAGCGACAGCTTCACCGCGGTATGCGGACGCAGCACGTTGCCGGCAGACGCCAGCGGCGGCAGGCCGTCCACACCGGTGACCGACAGCGCCGGGCGCCAGGTGCGGTTGAGCACCAGTTCGGCCAGGTCATCGTTCATCGGGCGCAGGCCGTCGACCATCGGGAATTTCTCGAAGATCGCGGTGTCCACCACTTCGGCGGCACGCTTGGCCTGTTCCTGGCGCTCGGCCGGGATCTCGACGTTCATGCCGTCGATCAGGATGCGGCCGGTGTTCTCGTCCTCGATGCGCGAGATCAGCTGGCGCAGCAGGCGGAAACTGGACGGGATCACGCCGGAGGCATCGCCGGAATGCACGCCTTCGTTGAGCACCTTGACCGAGAAGTTGCCGCCGGTCAGGCCGCGCAGCGAGGTGGTGCACCACAGCTGGTCATAGTTGGCGCAGCCCGAATCCAGGCAGACGACCAGCGACGGCTTGCCGATGCGGTCGGCCAGGTGGTCGACGTAGGCGGGCAGGTCGTAGCTGCCGGATTCTTCGCAGGCTTCGATCAGGATCACGCAGCGTGCGTGCGGCAGGCCCTGTTCCTGCAGCGCCAGCACGGCCGCCAGCGAACCGAACATCGCATAGCCGTCATCGGCGCCACCGCGGCCATACAGCTTGTCGCCGCGCAGCACCGGGATCCACGGGCCGAGATCGTCGTCCCAGCCGGTCATTTCCGGCTGCTTGTCCAGGTGGCCGTAGAGCAGGATGGTGTCGTCGCCGGTCTCGGCGCCGGAGGCCGGGATTTCCAGCAGCAGTAGCGGGGTGCGGCCTTCCAGGCGCACGACCTCGACGGTCAGGCCCGGCAGCTTCTGGGCCTTGGCCCAGGTTTCCATCAGGGTGACGGCCTGTTCCATGTAGCCGTTGGCGACCCAATCGGCGTCGAACATCGGCGATTTGTTGGGGATACGGATGTAATCGACCAATTGCGGGACGATCTCGTTGTCCCACTTTTCACTGACGAATTGGCCGAGCTTGGCGCTGTCCATCTGAACTCCGGAGTGCTTTTGACAAGTCCCGCCATTCTACGCCTGCGCTGGGGTAGGTATTTCCCTACACCACGTCGGGTGTTAGGCCTGCTGTGTGAAGGTGCCGTGGACGATAGGCTGTGTGTATGTGGCGAGGGACGCTGGAACCTTCGACAGGAGTGCCGGCAGGGGCCGGTTCCGAGCCACAAGGAGTTACACAGTGGGACCTTGGTTTTCGTGCAGGGCGCTGGTGCTGGGACTGCTGTTGAGCGGAATGGCCTTCGCGGCCGATCGGATCAACATCAATACGGCGGATGCGTCGACGCTGCAGCAGGGATTGGCGAACGTGGGGCCGATGAAGGCCGAAGCGATCGTCGCGTACCGGCGACAACACGGACCCTTCGAACGCGTCGAGGATCTGGCGCGGGTGAAGGGGATAGGGACAGCGACCGTCGAACGGAATCGACAACGGATGACGACCGGCGCCAGGCAGGCACCGGTCGAGGCACCGCCCAGGAGGGCAGCGCCGGCCTCCGTACCAAGGCGCTGAACAACAGGACGGGTCGGGACAGGCAGGACGCCGGTCACTGGTCGCCACGGCAGGACGCCGCGGCGGCACCGACAGCTGCAGGACGCAGCACGCACGGAAGCGGCGCGGAAGGATTGGCGCGGACCCACCAGGACGGTGGCATCCAGACCCCGGGAAGGGCTGAGATGGCGGAAGCATATACGGCCGAGTGCATGGAGCATGGCCGGCACCCAGACTGGGCAGGATGCACAGGGGGAAGGCGGGATGCCGACAAGGATGTATCGATTGCCCGGTCTGCACAGGGATGTGTGGCCGGGCAATTACTTTTTGTGCTCCCTTGTTTTCGCGAACGCATGCAGGCACTTCGTGTAGCGTGGCGGCATCTCTTTGAATGGATGCACGACATGGCAGTACGCAGCACGCTGTTGAGTCTGGCGCTCGGGACGCTGCTGGCGACCGGGCTGCTTCCCGCCACCGCCGCCAACACTGCGCCGACGGCCACCAGGACCACCGAGGCCCCGCGCGGCCCGACCGATCTCAAGCCCGGCGAATTCCTCTGGCACCCCGAGATTTCCCCGGCCGGCCCGATCGTGCTGGTGGTCAGCCTGGATGAGCAGCGCGCCTACGTCTACCGCAACGGCATCGCGATCGGCATGAGCACGATCAGCTCGGGCAAGACCGGGCATGAAACGCCGACCGGTGTGTTCACGATCCTGCAGAAGGACAAGGACCACAAGTCCAACCTCTACAACAGCGCGCCGATGCCTTACATGCAGCGCCTGACCTGGGATGGCATCGCGCTGCACGGCGGCAGCCTGCCCGGGCATCCCGCCTCGCACGGCTGCGTGCGGCTGCCCCAGGCGTTCGCGCAGAAACTGTTCGGTGAGACCCATCGCGGCGATACCGTGGTGGTGGCCGATGCCAAGAGCGCACCGATGACGCTGGCCTATCCGGCGGTGCTGGCGCCGGTCAGCAGCACCGGCAAACCGCTGGTCGAGAGCACCGACGCCCCGGCGCATTACTGGAACGATGCGGCGGCCCCGGCCGGCCAGGTGGGCATCCTGGTCAGCCTGCACGACCAGCGCCTGTACGTGCTGCGCGACGGCGTGCTGATCGGTGAGTCGCGGTTGGAAGCCAAGGCCCTGCCGGCCTTCGAGGGGACGACCCTGTTCGTGATGGGCCAGGGCTACCAGGACAACCCCAGCCCGCTGGACCCGCACCGCCCGCTGCACCGCTGGACCGCCTATCCGCTGCTGGGCCAGACCGCCGCCAATGCGACGCCGGACCTGCTCGCCACGCCGAGCCTGCCGATGGCGCTGCCGCCGGAATTCGCCGAGCAGCTGTACAGCGTGCTGGTGCCTGGCACCACGCTGCTGGTCACCAGCCTGCCGGCGGTACGCCCGGTGGCCGATGAACAGAACCTGCAGCCTGTCTTGGAATCCGACGCCGGTGGGTCCACTTTGTAAAGGTTGCCTCCGGTTGGCGTGCTGCCCATGTCCGTTGTGAAATTGCTGCCTGCCGCGTTCTGCGGCCTGATCGCGTCCGCCACGGCGGGCGCGGCCAGCCCTGCGCCGGCCCCGACCACCAGCCCGGTGCAGATGGCCGAGATGCTGGCCAAGGCCGCGCCGGCCGCGGACAAACAGGTACTGCAGCTGGCGGCCCGTGCGATGCGCTGCGCGCTGCGTCGTCCGGAACTCGGCATCGACCCGGGCAAACTGAGCGTGATCGATTACTCCCGGCCCTCGACCGAGCCGCGCATGTGGATTTTCGATCTCACGCGCCAGCGGCTGCTGTTCGAGGAGTGGGTCGCGCATGGCCGCAACAGCGGTGACAACCGTACCCAGCATTTCTCCAACAAGGACGGCAGCTTCATGTCCAGCCTGGGCGCGTTCACCGCCAAGGAAACCTACATGGGCGGCAACGGCTATTCGCTGCGGCTGGAAGGGCTGGAACCGGGCTTCAATGATCACGCCCGCGACCGCGCGATCGTCATCCACGGCGCGCCGTACGTGAATCCCGCGATCGCGCGCCTGCAGGGGCGCCTGGGCCGAAGCCTGGGCTGCCCGGCGGTGCGCCTGTCCGTGGCCCGGCCCCTGATCGACAGCCTGCGCGGCGGCACGATGGTGTTCGCGTATTACCCCGACAAGGACTGGCTGGCGCGTTCGCGCCTGCTCGAACCCGATTGCGGCGGCGTGTCCTGAGGGCACTGCGGTGCGCCGCTCAGGCACACTGGGCGCATGTCGACCGATACCGTCCTGGGCGCGGCCAGCCGCGTCATTCCTTCCTTCGAGTACCGCCGCGAACGCTGGCGCAATGGCCTCGGCTGGACCCGCGAGATCCTGCGCCTGCCCGACAACGACGACTGGCAGGTACGCCTGTCGATCGCCGAGATCGAGCAGGACGCCGCGTTCTCCGCGTTTCCCGGCATCGACCGCGAACTGGTGCTGCTGCGTGGCGAAGGCCTGCGCCTGCGCTTTGCCGATGGCGCCGTGCACACGCTGATGCCGCCGCATGAGCGCCTGCGCTTCGCCGGCGAAGCGCAGGTGACCGGCGAACTGGTCGATGGCGTGACCCACGATTTCAATCTGATGTGGCGGCGCGATGCCGTGCAGGCCGAGCTGCTGCACCGGCCGCTGGTGGGCAGCATGTTCTTCTTCACCGAACCCGAGGCGGCGTGGGCGATCCATCTGCTTGCCGGTCAGGCCGAATTCGAGGGCGAGCCGTCGCTGGCACCGCTGGCCGCCGGTGATACCGCCTGGTTGGCGGCCGGTGAGCGCCGTCGGTTTGCATTGCACGGCGGCGGCGAGTTGTTGGCGATACGCGTGAGTGCAGGCGGCCGCGCTGCCTGAGCAGCGGCACGCAACCTCAGTACACGTCGCGCCGGTAGCGACCGGCCACGATCAGCGCTTCTTTGCGGTCGCGACCCAGCGCCTGCTCGATCACCGCATCCACCGCCGGCGCCATGCCCTGCAGGCTGCCGCAGACCAGGATCGTGGCCCCGTCATGCACCCACTGCTGCAGTTCGCCGATGTGCGCCTGCAGACGGTCCTGGATGTAGTGATGCTCGCCACCATCGCGACTGAACACCGTATCCAGCCGCGCGATCCAGCCATCGCGCTGCCAGGCGCGCAGGTCGTCGCCGAAGAAGAAATCGTGCGCGGCCGTGCGTTCGCCGAACAGCAGCCAGTTGCGACGCGCGCCGGCGCTGATGCGCTCGCGCAGGTGGGCACGCAGGCCGGCGATGCCGGTGCCGTTGCCGATCAGGATCAGCGGCATCGCGGCGGCGACACCGTGGAAATTCGGGTTGCTGCGGAAGCGCAGATCGATCCGACCCTCCAGCGCAGCGTGATCGCACAGCCACCCGCTGCCCAGCCCCGGCGTGCCATCCGGACGCAGCTGGCGGCGCAGCAGCAGCTGCACCTGGCCTTCGGCGGGCAGGCTGGCGATCGAGTACTCGCGGTGCGGAAGCGGGCGGAGTGCGGCCACCAGTGCGGCCGTGTCGGCCGATGCCGGGATTTCATCGGCATCCGGGAGGTGCGCACGCGCGAGATGCGCGCGCAGCGGCCGCCCATCGATGTCCGCGTCGCCCTCCCACCCGGTATCCCGCAGCCAGGCCTCGACCTCGGCCGGTGCATGCTGCGGTCCGATCTCGACCACGTCGCCGGCCTGCCACACCGGCAGCACGCCGTCGGCCGGCACCAGCGTGATGCGGTAGGTCGGTGCGCCCAGGCTGCCCGGGTTTTCCAGATGCCGCGCCTGCAGTTGCCACGGCAGGTACTCGGCCGGCGCCCAGTCCGGCAGTTCGGCGGCTTCGCCGCCCAGCTGACCGAGCAGTTGCTGCCAGTGGCGCAGTGCGCCGGGATCGGCGTTGTCCACCTCGACGGTATCGAACAGCGGATGCGCGCCGTGCTGGCGCAGCCACGCATCGAGCTGGTGGCCGAACGCGCAGAAGTGCCCATAGCTGCGGTCGCCCAGCGCCAGCACGCCGTACTGCAGCTGTGGCAGGGCCAGCGCCTGCGGCATCACGTTGCGCAGGAAGGGCAGCGCATGATCCGGCGCATCGCCTTCGCCGGTGGTGCTGACCACGAACAGCACCTGCCCGCTGCGCTGCAGAAGCTCGGCCGTCACCGCATGCAGCGCGCGGATGCGGACCGGCAGTCCGGCAGCGCGCAACGCGTCCGCACTGCGTTCGCACAGCTGCTGCGCGAAGCCGGTCTGGCTCGCCCAGACCAGCAGGATCGGGGCCGGTCCGTCATCGGCCACGCGCGCCTCGCGCGGTCGTCCACGCCACCAGATCAGCGCGCAGAACGCCGCATACAGCAGCAGGCTGCCGGCGGCCCAGCGCCACTGCGCGGCCAGGGGGGCGCTCTGCCACCACGCTTCACCCAGGTGCAGGCGCAGCAGCGCCCAGGCGATGGCCGCCAGCACCAGCATCACCCCCAGGTTGCCCAGCCACGCACGGGAAGGACGCAGGCTCATGCCGCGTCCACGCGGTCGTCGGCGAGCAGGTGCTCGAATGCGGGACTCATGTGTTCCTCGATACCGTGCGTCCCCCGGCTGACAAAGCGTGCGGCCAGCGCATGGGTGCGCGCAAATGCCATGCCGTCGTCGGCGCCCATCACCGTCAATGCGGTGGCCCAGGCATCGGCCTGCATGGCGCTGTCGGCAACCACGGTGACCGCGGCCGCGGCGCGTGCGACCGGCGCACCGATGCGCGGATCCAGGGTATGGCTGTACTGCTCACCGCCGTGCTCGAAATGGTGCCAACGATCACCGGAGGTGGCGACCGCGCGCTCCGTCAGCGCGAGCACGCGCGGCGGATGGTCTGCCTGCGCATCGTCTTCCGGAGCGGATTCCACCAGCACGCGCCACGGCTGACCGTCGGGCTTGCGTCCGAACCCGTGCAGCTCGCCGCCGACTTCCACCAGCGCTGCGTGTACGCCGTTCTGGCGCAGCCACGCGCTGACCTGGTCGACCGCAAAGCCCTTGGCGATCGCCGAGAGATCCAGCGCCAGCCCACCGGGCTGCCGCAGGCGACCGGGCTGCCACTGCAGGCGTTGCCAGCCACACCGCGCACGGGTCGCGGCGAGGGTGCCCGCATCGGGAATCTGCCGGGCCTGCGCCTGCGCGCCGAACCCCCACAGCGCCACCAGCGGACCCACGGTCGGATCGAAGGCGCCGCCGCTGCGCTGTGCGATCTCCAGCGCGCACTGCATCACCGTGTCGAACAACGGCGGCAACGCCTGCCATTCACCGGCGGGCGCCCGGTTGAAACGCGCGATATCGCTGTCGGCCTCCCACGTGCTCATCTGCGCCACGATGGCGTCCAGCTGCGCCTGGATGCCGGCGTGAAGCGGGTGCAGGTCGCGGCTGCGCGCCACGGCGAGTTTTACCTGCCAGGTGGTGCCCATCGTGTGGCCGCCGAGGCTGGCGATGTCGAGATCCGGGTTGTTCATGGAGGTGGGCACGTCGGGGCCTAGTAAGCCCGATGGCCGGACTGCGTCGGGTGAAAAGCCCCCGTCGTGTCGACAGGGGCGGGTGAGGTGGAGGGCGCGTGCAGCGCCCGCGCCGCAGGCGGTTACTCCGGCAGCACTTCCAGCGTGGCCACGTAGCTCAGGCGACGCTTCTTGGCTTCCTTGATCGAGGTCTTGCTGTCCTCGGTGCCGGTTTCCAGCCAGTACATGCCCGCTTCCGGCCAGGTGACGGCGAACTCGCCCTTGGCATCGGTGCTGACCTTGATCTCGTCCTGCGCGTTGCGGTACCGGGTGCCGCCGCGGGTGATCTCGAACGCCAGGCCGGCGGTCGGCTTGCCGTCGACCAGCACGCGGAAGCGCGCGGCTTCACCGGCGACCAGATCGTTCGGGTGGGCCAGCGCGATCATCTCGATGCCCTGGTTGGTCGGCTTGAGCGCGGTGTCGTTCGGGGTGCCGTTGGTGACGAAGGTCTCCACGCGGCCGACCGACTGCGAGACCTGCAGGTTCTTCGCGTTCTTCGGCACCTCGGTGGCGAAGGTGGCCGGGGTACCACGCCAGCGCTTGGGCTTGCCGTCTTCTTCCCAGCTGGCCGACAGGCCGTTGTTGATCGTGGCCAGGCGGTAGGTGCCCTGCTGGGTCAGCTCGACATCGAACACGCTGCGGAACTTGCCGGTCGCCGCGTTCTGCGGCTGCACGGTGCTGCCGTCGGGCGCGGTGATGACCAGGTTGTCCAGGCGCAGCGGCACGTGGTTGAAGTAGAACAGGTCGTTGGAGACCGCCGCATCGACCGTGATCCACGGGTTGGTGCCCGCGATCACGGTCTGCGAGGGCTGCAGCCAGGCCTTGTGGGCCAGGGCGGAGAACGGAAGTGCGGCGGCCATGGCGGCGGCGAGGACGAGCGTGCGCTTCATCGAAAAACTCCAGGTGGATGGGGTATCAGGGCTTGGCGGACAGGGTGACCAGACCGAGTTCGGTCGCGCCCTGGGCCTTGCCCGTCTGTGCGGCCGTGACCGGCCAGGTGAAGGGGATCTTGAGCAGTTCGCGGCCGCCGACTTCGCGCACCGCTTCCACCACCAGGGTGTAGTTGCCCGGCGCCAGTGCCTTGAGCGCCGGCTGCTTGTCGTTGAACGAAAGCGCATGCTTGCCGACCGGGCGGGTCGGACCGGTCACGCCGTCCACCGGCACCTCCAGGGTGCGGCCGCTCTTGCGCCACCACTGGCGCAGGTCAGGCAGCCACTTGGTGCCATGGCCTTCGCTGTTGCCGGTCTGCTGGTACCAGACCGACAGGTTGGCGGCGACCTTCTGGTCGGCACCTTCCAGCCACACGGCCACATACGGGCGGTGGTACTCGGCCACGTTGAGCTTGGGCACCTCGACATTGATGTCCAGGGTGGTGGCGTAGGCCGGCGAGGTGGCCAGCAGGCCGCTCAGGGCGATGGTCAGGGTGACGCGCATGGTGCGGCTCCGGGAAGGGAAGGTCAGTGGATGAGGATCAGGACGATCAGCAGCGGGATCAGCAGGCCCAGGCCGACCAGCGGCCAGGTCATGCGGCGCTGGCGGGCATGCAGGTGCAGCAGGAACAGGCCGGTGATGCAGAACACCAGGCAGGCCACGGCGAAGATATCCAGGAACCAGCCCCAGGCTGGCCCGGCGTTACGCCCTTTGTGCAGATCGTTGAAATAGGACACCCAGCCGCGCGCGGTGGATTCGTACTCCACGGCGCCCGATTCGCGGTCGATGCTCAACCAGGCATCGGCCCCCGGGCTGGGCAGGGACAGGTAGATTTCGCCATCGGACCATTCGGCCGGGCGGCGCCCGATCGAGATGCCGAGCTGCGCATCCAGCCAGCGGGTGGCCACGCGGGGAAGCGGTGCGTTGCCATCGGCGCGGTCGCCGAGCTTGCCGAGCAGGTCGGCAGGCAGCTCCAGCTGGCGGCTGACCACCTCCGGCCTGGCTTCGATCCTGGACGCGTGGTTCAAGGTGATGCCGGTCGCGGCGAACAGCAGCATGCCGATCAGGCACACCGCGGAGCTGATCCAATGCCACTGGTGCAGCGTGCGCAGCCAGAAGCCGCGGCGTTGTTGTTGCACGCTGGAAGAGGGAGCGCTGGTGGCCACGGTCGCAGGAGGAAGTGCTGAGGGGCGAATTACACCATTGATGAGAATGATTCGCAATTTGTGGGCAAAAAAAAGGCAGCGGACCGTTGCCGGCGCGCTGCCCGAGGTCAAGGCCCGCGGCGGCGTCACTCGGGACGCCACCACGGGGTGCCTCAGAACCTGGCGTTCACTGAAATCCAGTAGCTGCGACGCTGGTCCTTGGTGGCGTAGTCGTCCACGCAGTTGAATTCGCTGTCGCTGATCAGCACGCAGGACTGCGAGACGAAGTCCTTGTCGAACAGGTTGTTGACCCGCGCGTTGACCGTCAGCCAGGTGTTGATGTCCCAGCTGCCGCCGAGGTGGAAGGTCGTGTAGTCCTCGTAGTAGCGGGTCTGCGAGCTGCTCACGCCGCCGACGTTGCTGACCAGCGTGTCGCGGTAGCGGTCGTAGCGGCCTTCGCCGATCAGCGACAGGCTGACCGCTTCGTTGATCTGCCAGTTCAGGCTGGCATTGGCCATGTGCCTGGCCGGGTTGCCGGTGATGGGCAGGCCCTTGCCGGTGCCGCTGGTCTGCTCGCTCCTGGTCCAGGTGTAGTTGCCGCGCAGCTGGAGGGTGTCGAGCAGATCGACCTGGGCGGCCGCTTCCACGCCGCGGGTTTCGGCCTTGTCGATGTTCACGCTCTGGCCGAAGGTGCTGTAGCCCAGCTCGGCCCAGCCCGGGCCGATGTCCACGCAGTAGCTGCCATCGTCCGGGGCGACTTCGCAGTTGGCGAAGGTGCCGCCGCTGGCGATCTTGTCATCGAACTTGTTGAGGAAGCCGGTGACGTTGAAACCCCAGCGATCGCCCTCGTAGTACGCGGCGATTTCGTAGTTGGTGCTGGTTTCCGGCTTCAGGTTGGGCGAGCCGACCAGCGGGGTGACGCCCTGGCCACCGAAGCCGACGATGCCCGGGAACAGCTGGTCCGGACGCGGGGTCTTGTAGCCGGTGCTCACGCCGCCCTTGAGGGTCCAGGCATCGTTGGCGTTCCATACCAGGTAGGCACGCGGGCTGACGTGGCTGCCGAAGATGTTGTGGTCGTCATAGCGCACGCCGACGGTGGCGGTCAGGGTGTCGGTCAGCGACCAGTTGTCCTCGGCGAACAGCGCCCACATGCGGTGCTGCTGCTTGACGTTGGTCTTGTAGCCGTTGCCGTCCATGCCGAACACGCCATCGACCATGTCGGTGTCGTTGTACTGGCCGCCGACGGTCAGCTTGTGCGCGCCGAATGTGAGATCAAGCATCGTGTCCAGCACGTTGCCCTTCAGTTCCATGGTGCGCAGCGGGCGCGGCAGGAAGGCCTGCAGGCGCGCCAGCTCGGCGGCGTTGAGCGCGCCCAGCCCGTTGCGCGCGCCGGCCGCGCAGTTGGCGGCGGCGCCGGTGCGGCGGCAGACGTCGTTCCACAGGCCCTGCAGATCCGCGCGCTCGTCCAGCGTCAGCGGCAGCGAGCGGCCGAGGTTGTTGCTGGTGATGTGGGTCAGCGTGGTCTGCCAGGTGCCGAATTCATAGCGGCCCTGGTGGGTCAGCGCCAACTGGTCGCGCTCGTAGCGCTGGTAGGCGGTGTAGCCCACGCGCGGCTGCACCACGCGGCGGCTGACGGTGCCGCTGCCGTTCGGGTTGGGGATCGTCGCGTTGCCGACGCGCCACAGGCTGGCGAGGCTGTCTAGGGTGCCGGTCTGGCCTTCGCTGTTATCGTACTTCTGGCGCGACACGTCGTAGTCCAGCCACAGCTCGTGGTCGTCGTTGACGATGAAGTTCAGGCGCAGGCCGGTGTTCCAGTTGGTGTTGGCCACCGCCTTGCCGCCGCCACCGAAGCCGATGCTGCGCGACCACATCGTGCCGTCGGGCAACTGGAGGTCGTCCCATTCCGGGTTGGAGGCTTTGGCGTCGTAGTAGCTGCCGCGCACCGACAGGCCCAGTCGGTCCTTGATCAACGGGCCGCTCAGGTAGACATCGGTGCTGCGCGCGTCACCGAACTGATCGTCCTGCTGCAGGGTGAAGCCCTGGGTGACCGCGCCATGCCACTCGGTCTGGTTGCGACGGGTGATGATGTTGATCACCCCGCCCATCGCATCCGAGCCGTACAGGGTCGACATCGGGCCGCGTACCACTTCGATGCGTTCGATCGCATCCAGCGGCGGCATGTAGGAGAACTGGCCGCCACCGAAATTGTTCGGATACAGGTTGCCGGCGTTGCTCTGGCGGCGACCGTCGATCAGCACCAGGGTGTAGTCCGACGGCATGCCCCGCATGGAGATGGTGGCGCGGCCGTTCTTGTCGGTCGGCTCCATGCCCACGTCGATGCCTTCCACGTCGCGCAGCGCATCCACCAGGCTGGTGTACGGGCGCTTGCTCAGTTCTTCGCGGCTGATCACGCTGATGCTGGCCGGGGCATCGGCGATCTTCTGCTCGAAGCCGGCGGCGGTGACCACCACCTTGTCCAGCGTGGTCGGACCGGCGGCGTCGCCGTTGGCGAAGGCCGGGGCGCTCAGCGCACCGAGCAGGGCGAGGGACAGGGTGCAGCGGGACAGGGACGTGCGACGACGATGGCGCTGGGCCATGGGGGCAACCTCGGAAAGGAGAAAACGAACGCGACGTGGCAGGCCGCAGGGCGGCAGCACGCGCAGGTATCAGGGACGCCCTGGGCGGGCGGAACACGCAGGACCGGAGGCGGGCGCGATGGCGCCGCCGGGGGTCCGAATCAGCCCTGCGGTGGGGCTTGGCCGCGCTGGACGCGCAGGCCGGGTGCGGCAGGCAGCGGCGTGGCCGGTGCCGAATCGATGGCGGGCACGATCCGCGGCGGCTGTGCCACCAGGGTGGCCATCAGCGAATCCAGGGATTCCACGACCGGCGGCAGTGAAGGCGGCTGCGGCGGCGTCGCGGCAGGGCGCGCGCTGGCGACCCGGCGCGGCTTGGCCGGGGCTTCTTCCTGCGGGGTGGTCTCGCCACCGCCGGCCGGGCGCTCGTCCATCGGCATCTGCAGGACCATGACGGTGCTGCCGGGAGCTGCCCGTTCCAGCACCGGCAGGCCGGTAAAGAGCATCGCCAGCACTGCCAGCCACGCCAGCACCACGGGCAGCTCAGGGCGTTGCCCGCGCATGGCGGTGGCGAAGCTGCGATGGCGGTGAGGGTGGCGCAAAAGAAGGCCCGGTAGCGGCGGACCGGATGTCCGGTGCGCAACGCGCCGAGATTGTAGTGAGATATGTTCCCAAGCGCAAATGGGAATGATTTGCGATTGCGGAAGCCTATGGCGCCAGGCTCAGATCTCGCTCCAGCGTCGCAGGAGGTTGTGATATACGCCGGTCAGCTGCAGTACGGCCGCGCTGTCGGCACCGGTGGTGCGCAGCGTTTCGATCGCACTGTCCATCTCCAGCAGCGTGCGCCGCGCGCTGTCATCGCGCACCATGCTCTGCACCCAGAAGAATGAGGCCAGCCGCGACCCACGGGTGACCGGATTGACGCGGTGCAGGCTGCTCGAGGGATACAGCACCAGATCGCCGGCGGGGAGCTTCACCTCGTGCTCGCCGTAGGTATCGCTGATCACCAGCTCGCCGCCGTCATAGTCGTCCGGCGCGGTGAGGAACAGCGTGCACGATACGTCCGAACGCAGATGGCTGCGCTGTCCGTCCAGCGGGGTGATCATCACCGCCCCATCCACGTGGAAGCCGTACTCGCCGCCGCCCTGGTAGCGGTTGAAGCGGGGCGGCAGAATCCGCAGCGGCAATGCCGCCGCGAAGAACAGCGGATGCCGGTCCAGGGCGCCCAGCACGATCCGGCCCAGCTCGGCCTTCAGCGGCGAGGCGTCGGGCAGTTGTTCATTGCGCTTGACCTGTGCGCCCTGCGCGCCGACGGTCTCGCGCCCATCGGCCCATGCCGCCTCGGCCAGCGCGCGCTGGAGGTGGGCCAGTTCATCGGCGCTCAGTACGTCGGGAACATGCAGCAACATGACAGGGTCCTTGTACGACGCAGGGGAGGGCTTCCCTGCGCCGGCCGGTGGTCAGAAGCGGAAGTCCGCACTGAACAGGACGGTGCGCGGGGCACCCGGGGTGTAACGGTAGCCGCTCTTGTTGATCGCAGCCACGTACTGCTTGTCGAACAGGTTGTATGCGTTCAAGCGCAGCACCAGATGCTCGTTGATCGCATACGAAGCCACCGCATCGTAGACCGTGTAGGACTTGGTGAACGCCGGGGTACCGACCGCACCGTCCGTGCCGCGATGCATCTGGCCGGCGTAGCGCACGCCGCCGCCGATCGTCAGGCCGGACGGGAAGGCATAGCTGGTCCAGCTGGTGAAGGTGTCGCCCGGGGTGTAGGTCAGGTTGCGGGTGCCGTCGGCGGCGACGTTGGCGCCTTCGTCCACCTCGGTATCCAGATGGCTGTAGCCCGCGGAAACCGACCAGTTGTCGGTGATGCGGCCCACGGTGGAGACCTCGATGCCCTGCACCGACTTCTTGCCGGTCTGGGTCGGGTTGCCCGCATCATCCAGGACCTGCGTGTTGATCTCGTTGCTGACCTCGGTCTTGAACAGCGCCACGTTGAAGGCGAGTGCGTCATCGAGGAAGGCCCACTTGGTCCCCAGTTCAATGGTCTTGGCCTTCTGCGGATCCAGGCTCGGGTTGTCGGCGCTGCTGGCGGAGCTGCTCAGCTGGAAGTTGCTGCCGCCCGGCGGCTGCTGGGAGAGGGCGTAGTTGGCGTACAGGCTGACGATGTCGTCGACCTTGTAGACCGCGCCGAGCTTCCAGTTGAGCAGGGTGTCCGAATGTTCCAGCGAGGGATTGGCGATCACCGTGCCGACCGGGTTGGCGCCACAGGCCGGACCACGGCCGCCGCACACCGATGCACTCTGGTACTCGGTCGTGTAGTGGTCGGCGCGCAGGCCCGCGGTGACCAGCAGGCTTTCGCCGAAGTTGAGGGTGTCGAACAGATAGACCGAGGAGGTGGTGGTCTTGCCGTGGCTGTCGGCGCCGTTGTGTGCCCAGGTCAGTCCGGTCGCGTTCCAGTCCGGGGCATACAGGTTGGCCGGCGACCAGGTGGTGCCACCGGTGGCGGCCTGGCCGAAGCTCTTGAGCTCCTCGCGGGTGAATTCCAGGCCGGCGCTCAGGTTGTGCACGATCGCCCCGGTGGTGAGGTCCGCGCGCAGGTTGAGCTGGTCGGTCAGGATCGTGTTCTGCTGGTCCTTGAAGGTCGGCAGGCTGCGCGCGATGGTGTAGGTGGCTGGATCGGCCGGGTTGGTGAAGCGGATGTTGCCGGTCGGTGCGCCATTGGCACCGCGCGTGCCGGTACCCATGAACGCGGTCAGCAGGTAATCCTGGTCGGTGCGGCCCCAGCGGGCGGTGTTGGTCACGCGCACGGCGTCGTTGACGTCGTGCTCGATGCGGAACGTCGCCATCTTCGCGGTGACATCGTCGTGGTCGGCGCGGGTGCCGTAGAAATTCTCCGGATCGACCGGCTGCCCGGCCAGCCGCTCCAGGCTGGGCTGCGGCGTCCAGCCCGGCAGGCCCAGGGTCGGCACGCCGCCGTCGGGCACGTTGTCCTGGTCCACGTAGAGCAGGTTGAGGAAATAACGGGTGCTGGTGCCGAGGCCGAACGCCAACGACGGTGCGATGCCCCAGCGGCGGTTGTTGACGTGGTCGCGGCCGGGCTGGTCGCTGTCCTGCCACATCGCATTCACGCGCAGCGCACTGGTCGCGCCGAGCGCCTGGTTCCAATCGGCGGTGCCGCGCTGCTGGCTGTCGGTACCGGCCGAGACCGTGCCCGACACGGCGTTGTGCAGGTTGGCCTGTTTGCTGACCATGTTGATCGCACCCGTGGGTGCCGAGCGGCCGTTGTCAGTGCCGGCCGGGCCCTTGGCTACCTCCACCTGCTCGGTATTGAACACATCCCGCGAGATCGAGCCGAGGTCGCGCACGCCATCGACGAAGATGCTGCTGGAGGTGTCGAAGCCGCGCATGAAGATGCTGTCGCCGGTGTTGGTGTTGCCGTTCTCACCCACGTAGAACGTACCCACCCCCGGGCTGTTGCGCAGCGCATCGGTCAGCGTGGTCGCACCCTGCTGGTTGAACAGGTCGCTGGTGATCACCTGGATCGTCTGCGGGGTGTCCTGCAGCGACTGGGTGAACTTCGGGGAAGCGACCTTGTCGGCCTTGAAGCCGCGCACGCCGCGCACATCGATCTGATCCAGGGTCTGCGGCGTGTTGCCGCTGGACTGTGCGTGCGCGATGACTGGCAGGACAGCCAGGCTCAGCCCGGTGACCAGGCCGGCAGTGGCGCGGCCGGCAACGGTGCGCGGAAAGGAAGAATGCTTGCGGCTCTTGATCATGGTGTGGACGATCCGGAAAGGGAAAGACGGGCGGCGCGGTGTGCGCGGGGCACAGCGACAGGCAGTGGAGAAGCGGGCACGCGAAGCCGTTCGCACTGCGCACAGGCGCAGGCACGCCCCACGCGGTGCGCGGGGCAGGGATCAGGCGTGGGGAGGCGCGTGGCCGGGGTTGAGCCGCAGCGAAGGTTCCAGCCGCTGCCGCCGCAGCGCATCGGACGGCCACGACGGGACCAGGGCCGTCCAGGCGGTACGCCGCTGACGCAGGGGCATGCCGACGTGGCTGAGTTCGGGATCGGGACCGAACTCGGCGGCCGACAAGGGCTCTGCCGCCGGGAGTTCGGGCAGCGGCGTATCCGGGGCGGTCGCCGTCGGCGAGAGGTCCCAGGCGAGCAAGGTCTTTGCCGGCGCGTTGCCTGGCTCAGCGCCGACCGGCGTTCCGCTCAGCCCGCGGCACGCCAGCAGCACCACGCAGAGCGTGGTCCACAGGGCGAGAGCACCAAGAAGAGAGCGGTGGGCGGACACGGGCTACCGGACAGGCGCGACCGGCTGGCCGCAATGCCTATCGTAATAGCAATAATTCGCGTTTTCAAAACGCCGGCGTTCAGCCCGGGTCAGTCGCGGTCGTCGCGGGCCCAGACGGCGTCGTGTTCGCGCTTGACCGGGAACTTCGCCACCGGTGAGTAGGCCGGGGCGCACAGCGCGGCGCCGTCGCGGATGTCGAAGCGGGCCCCGTGCAGGACGCACTCGATGCTGGCCTCGCCGGTATCGAAGGTGCCCGAGGACAGCTCGAACTCGTCGTGGGTGCACTGGTCTTCCAGCGCGTACAGCTCACCGTCCAGGTTGAACACCACGATCGGCGTGCCGGTCACTTCATCGAAGGTGCTCTTCATTTCGCCGGGCAGCAGCTCGGCGCTGGCGCAGACGAAGGTCCAGGTTTCGCTCACGCGGGCACCACCAGCGGCTTTTCCAGGATCTCGAAGCGCAGATCGTCGCGCTTGGGAATGCCGAAGCGCTCGTCGCCGTAGGGGAAGGGCTTCTTGATCCCCGTGCGCTGGTAGCCCCGGCGCTCATAGAAGGCGATCAGCTCGTCGCGGATGTCGATCACCGTCATCTGCATGACTGATACGCCCCACTCGCGTGCGGCGTGGGCTTCGGCGGCCAGCATCACCTGCTTGCCGATCCCGCCGCCCTGCTGGGCCGGATCCACCGAGAACATCCCGAAGTAGCCCTTGCCGTGGTCATCGGCCACATGCGCGCACGCCAGCAGCTGGCCGTCGCGCTCGGCGAGCAGGATGGTGCTGCGCGGGCGCTCGAGGTCGGCCTGCAGGCCCTGCGCGTCGATGCGGGCGCCATCGAGGATGTCGGCCTCGGTGGTCCAGCCGGCGCGGCTGGCATCACCCCGGTAGGCGGAAGTGACAAGGGTGATCAGGGCGGGGATGTCGGCCGGCGTGGCGGCGCGGTAGGTCAGGGTGCTCATGCCGACATTCTAGGCGCGGCAGGCCGACACGGGGAGGGGGCGGTGTGCCGCAACAGCGGCCGCTCATGGGTGACGGTAGTGCCGAGCCATGCTCGGCAGCCTCCGACATTTCAACCCCCGTATCCAATCACCACGCACCACTAACCGAGCGATAAAAAAGAAACGTCAGAGAATGCCTACATTCTGAGATGCAGTTATCGAATTTTACAACGCCGCTTGTAAGAATCATTGAAATACGCCCGATATTTTGATTAAGCGCTTGACCCATCGCGTAGCGTCATTCATAACTGCGCAACATCGGGTCGCCGGTATCTGCGCTGTCGAATACAGAAATGTATCCGCATCAGCGAAGTCCCAAGATGCCCAACGCACCGCTCAGGTTTCCATCCAGGAAGGAAGGAGTACAGGGATGTTGAGTTTGATCATGGCTGGTGGCCGCCACGTGTCGTGGCTGCTGATCGTCTGCGCCGCGCTCCCGCTTGTCGCGCACGCGCAAGAGGTCGAGAAGAAGTGGACCAGCATGGCGTCATTCGGTCAGACGCGCAGCACGGAGAAGGCGGTCCAGGCCGATATTGAGAAAGCGTTTGAATCCTACCAGGCTGCGGGGCCGTTCAGCTGGTACGTCAAGAGCCAGGCATTCGCGAAGAACAAGGCGATCTATGCCTATCGCGTGAAGCCTGCTCCGTTGATCCGCACGGAGTGGAAGTACAAGCTCAGTCAACAGGAATACCTGACTGAAGAGGCGATGATCAATGCAATCAAATCGTCGGTCTCCAACGCCCCTCAATGTCCTGCGGCGAAGGTCACGCCCGGTCCTTGGACTGGCATGCCGGGCGGTGGGGCGGGCGCGGGTGCCGACGGCAGCAATACCGGTGAAGACGCGAATTATCGGGTCGAGTTCAACGTCTATGACAGTGCAGCCGCAACCTGCACCCCGCTCGAGTCCAATCAGTACGTGCAGAGAACCAGGACGGTCAAGTGCCCAAACACGACCGTCATGAAATGGAGCGCGGCGGAAAACGCCTGCACGATGGCCCCGGCAATGGAGCAGTCCGGCGCGCAGTTGATGAGCTACTCATCAGGCCGGGTCACTCAGCAATGCCCTGTCGGCAACCCTTGTGAGCCGACCACCGGCGACAAATCGCAGCCCGAGCCGGATCTCGATCTGGGCTGGATTCGCTTCGCGCGCCACTATCATTCCATGACCACCACTGCAGGCGGTGCGTTCGGGCATGGCTGGACGCACTCGCACAACCTGCGGTTGGCGATCGGTACCGATCCGACCGTTTACCCGCCACCCGCCGAACCGTTTGTTGGTCTGATCGGCGCGGACGGGGGGCAGATAGCGTTCCAGAAGGTCGGGACAGACTACGAGGCCGATGACGGTAGCGGCGACCGCTTGGCGAAGCAGGGTCAGGCATGGCGCCTGTTCCGCGCGACCGAGGTACTCGACTTCGGGACCAATGGTCTGCTGCAGGCGCGCACCCTTGAAGACGGAACCACGTTGAGCTACGTGTATGACGGCCGTGGAAGGTTGCTCTCGATCACACACTCCAGTGGCCGCAGCCTGCTGTTCCACTACGAGTCCGCGGCCGGCGATGACCTCATCAGCGGACTGTCCGTGGCCGGCCAGCTCCTCGCCAGTTACAGCTACACCGCCAACGGCCAGGTCGCGTCGGTGACCTATGCCGGCGACGGCACCCGCAGCTACCACTACGAAGACAGCCGGTTCCCGAACTACCTGACCGGTGTCACCGCTGAAGACGCGCGTCGCTACAGCTGGTTCGGCTATGACGCCAAGGGCCGTGTCACCTGCAGCCGCCACTCCGGCGACTGCACCCAGAGCGATGTCGGCATCGATGGCGTGCGCCTGGAATACACCACCGCCGGCACCACCATCGTCACCGATGCACTGGGCAAGGTGTCGACATTCGCGCTGACGCCCTCCGGCAGCAGCGGCCTACCGCGCAAGGTCAGTGGCATTGCCGATGTGCAGGGCGCCGAAAGCCGCACGCATTACACCGAGGCGCAGGATTTCCGCCGCCGCCTGGACACCGTGACCGACCGTCGCGGCACGCAGACCAAGTACGCCTACGCGGCAGCCAATGATCCGGTCAGCGGTCAGCCGGTCAACATCCAGACCACAACCGAAGCGTTGGGCCTGCCTGAGCAGCGCATCAGCCAGACCCACACCGATGCGGCCAGCAATCGGGCGGTCCTCAGTCGTGTGGGAAACCGCGAAACCCGCATCACCCGCAACGCACGCCTGCAGCCAACGAGCATTGCCGTGCGCGACGTGGCGAGCAACGACGTGCGCATCACCACACTGACGTACTGCGAAGCAGATGACGTAGGTGCCGTCGGCAGTTGCCCCGTGCTCGGCTTGCTCAAGGCCGTGGATGGTCCGCGCACGGACATCGCGGATACTGTCACGTATGCGTACTACGCCGCTGACGACGCAGGCTGCAGCGATCCCGCCGCGGGCAGTTGCCAGTTCCGCAAAGGCGACCTGCACACCTTGACCAACGCGCTCGGCCACAGGGCAGAGACCCTTGCCTACGATGCGCTTGGTCGCCCGATGTCGATCAAGGATGCCAACGGCGTCGTCACCGACTACACCTACCATCCGCGCGGCTGGCCGACCTCGGTCACCGTGCGTGGCGCCGATGCCGCCGGCGACCGCAGCACGCAGATCAGCTACTGGCCCACGGGTCAGGTCCAGCAGGTCACCGAACCCGATGGTGCTGCGGTCACCTATGTCTACGCCGCCGCCCAGCGCCTGACCGACATCGCGGATAACGTTGGCAACACCGTCCACTACACGCTGGACAATGCCGGCAACCGCCTCAAAGAGGACACGCTGGACAGCAGCGGCACCCTGCGCCGCACCCTGGCCCGGATCTACAACACGCTGGGCCAGCTGACCACGCTCAAAGACGCCGGCAACCACGCCACCGGCTTCAGCTACGACGCCAATGGCAATCCGCAGACCGTCACCGACGCGCTGCAGCGCATCACCCAGCAAAATCATGACCCGCTCAACCGGCTGGCGCGTACCCTGCAGGATGTCGACGGCGTCGCCGCCGAGATCCGCTCCACCTACAACGCCCTGGACCAGGTCACCCAGGTCACCGATCCCAAGGGCCTGCACACCCGCTATGCCTACAACGGCTTCGGCGACCTGACCGCGCAGACCAGCCCGGACAGCGGCAGCACCAGCTTCACCACCGATGCCGCCGGCAACCGCGCCACTCGCACCGACGCACGCGGCGTCACCACCAGCTACCAGTACGACGCCCTCAACCGGCTGACCGGTATCGGCTACCCGGACCCGAACCTGGATGTCGGCTACCAGTACGACACCGCGCCGGCCGTCTGCGCCGCAGAGGAGCGCTTTGCGAAGGGTCGCCTGGCCACGGTCCTGCATGCGGGCGGCAGCACCGCCTACTGCCACGACCGCTTCGGCCAGCTCACCCGCAAGGTGCAGACCGTCAATGGCGTGGCCAGCACGCTGCGTTATGCCTACACCAAGTCCGGGCGGCTGGCTGCGCTGACCTATCCGGACGGCAGCGTGGCCGACTATGTCCGCGATGCCCAGGGCCGCATCAGCCAGATCGGCCTGACCCGACCAGGGCAGGGCCGGCAGATCGTCATCAGCCAGGTCAGCCACGCCGCCTTCGGCCCGGCCACCGGCTGGACCTACGGCAACGGTCGGCAGCTGCAACGCCCGCTGGACCTTGATTACCGCCCGCAGGCCGTGCATGACCCTGCCGCCGGTGGCCTGTCGCTGGGCTACGTCTTTGATCCGGTCGGTGCGATTACCGAACTCAAGAACGGTACCGGCAGTGCCACCCTGGCCAAGTACGCCTACGACAGTCTGGGGCGTTTGACCCAGACCCAGGACGGTCCCACCGGAACGCCGATCGAAACCTATGCCTACGACGCCACCGGCAACCGCACTGCGCTGACCACGGCGACGGGCACCGCCAGCTATACCTACCCGACCGACAGCCATCGCTTGATCGGCGTTGATGGCGAGGCCCGCAATCACGATGCGGCAGGTAACACGATCAGCATTGGCGGCAGGGAGTTCAGCTACAGCGATGCCAACCGCATGAATGCGGTGAAGCAGGCAGGGGCGGTTGTTGAGAGCTATACCTACAACCATCGCGGTGAGCGTGTGTTGCGCGTACCGGCGTCAGGCGAGACCCAGCTCACCGTGTATGACGAAGCGGGGCAGTGGATTGGCAACTACAGCGCCACCGGCCAGTCGCTGCGACAGGCCATCTGGCTGGACAGCTATCCGGTTGCGCTGATCAGTTCGCCAAGTGCTGGCGTGCCGGAAGTGGCGTACATCCAGCCGGATCACCTGGGAACCCCGCGCGTGGTGATCGACCCGATGCGTGATGTCGCGATCTGGGAGTGGAGCAGCAAGAGCGAGGTGTTTGGCAACCAGGCGCCCAGCAACGATCCGGATGGCGATGGCGTGGCGTTCGAGCTGGCGCTGCGTTTCCCGGGGCAGCAGGCGACCGCTGCCAGTGGGATGTTCTACAACTACCAGCGCGAGTACGACCCGGCGGTGGGGCGGTACTCGCAGAGTGATCCGATCGGGTTGCTGGGAGGAATCAGTACGTACAACTACGCTGAAGCACGCCCGACCAGTCACGTGGACAGCGCGGGCCTTCAGGCCACCTCAACGAGCCAGTCCATGCGGCCCATCCCGCAGCCGGGATATGTCAGGCCCGGCGGGTATCAGCAATATGACTCCGACCATCCAGATTTCTACAGCGGTAGCAACGGCGGACCATACATCTACCCTGACAGGATTGCTGAACAGGCTCTGGCGGGGCTTGTATCCCATGCAAGCCAGGTACTGCCGTTGTTGAAGCCATTTTGGATGCAGAATCAGAAGGACGGCTCTGCGTCTAAGCCAAACAACTGTCCCACTGGAACGTTGCCAATAGACAAAGCCAAGAAGCCATTTGGCTTGGATCATGATGCCGTTGAGACGATCAAGGAAGGTGCTGGCGCGAGCCCGGCTACCTGGACCGGAATCGCTCCGAATGGCGACATTTGGGTTGGAACCAATGACGGAAGGGGACGCCAAGAAGGTAATATTGGCGACTACGGATATGGAAATATAAAGTGAGCAAAATTCTGCTAAATATTTCGTTGCGGGTGTGGCATCCAGCTCTCCCGCATGATTCGATCTCTGATCGGATAGGTCTTCCTGAAAGATTCGCTCATACCGCAGGGGACGCGAGAACTTCGCCCTCTGGATCTCCCTTGGATGGAGTCTATGAGGATACTTATGTATCAATGCAGATGGTGAGAAAAAAAACGGTAGAGCTCGGTGATGAGATCGAGAGTTGCTACCGCATCATCGAGGTGCATGCCGATTTCATCAAGAGCATTGTGGATACTGGAGGAAAGGTGGAGTTTTATGTAAGTGCTTTCCTCAAGGATCTTGGTGGATTTGAGCTCGATTCGCTGCTACTCAAGCGATTGGCAGACACGGGAATAGGATTTGCTATTGAGCTTTATCCCGAAGAAGCTTAATACGCCCAAAATGGGCGCAAGCCGGGTGCGTTCTGCCGTATAGCACTGCATTGCTACGGCACCATCGATATCGCCGTCGTTCCGGGATGGGGATGGCAGCGCCGATGGCGTCGTAGCAAACTGAGCGCCTGTGCTCGGTGCGCCGCCACACCGCACCCATTAAAAAGATGCGCGCACCCAACGCGATTGGAATGGCGTGATGAATCGACCAACGATAGTTGATTGAAACACTGCGTTGGCGCAGGGCCTTCAAGCGCGCCTACGATGGCTTGGCTGCCTTTAAAACACGGTGGGTGACGCAATCGCATCGCTTACATCGTGGCACTGGCGAGGCGTCGCGTGGTGCTGCCATTCCCTTCCACCTCTCTGGTGCCTTATCGATGAAACGGTACTCGCTGCTGTGTCTGTTGTGGCCTGCCCTGGTCGCGTGCCAGAACGCCCCGCCCAGCGATTCTGTCTACTTGTCTGCCAATGAAAAGGCGGCGGTGCTCGCAATGGCGAAGACCGATGACCTGGCGGCGATCAAGCGCTTGATCGCCCATTACGAAGCCGGCCCTGCCGAAGCGGTGGCGGTGGAGAACTGGCGGGCGCGGGCGCGCAAGCTGGGCGATCCGCAGGAGCTGTACCATCACGCGGCGCGCCGTTTCGCGCAGGCGCAGGATGAGCCCGATCCGGAGCAGCGCGCGGCATTTCTTGCAGAAGCACTGGCCGCGGCGCACAAGTCGCATGCCGGCAGTGGCGATCCGTCAACGATGCTGTTGGTCGCGCAGATCGAGCGTGCGCAGGAGCAGGACGCAGTGCCGAGGCCCTCACCCGACGTGAATCGAAGCTAATAACCAATGGGTTGTCTGCGCAGGCGATGGCGAAGCGACGCAGGTCGTGCGGCGTGGCGCCAATGCAGAACGCCGCGATCTCTCGCGGCGTTCTGCAGGGTCCAGCCCGGTGCCGCCAGCTCACCCCAACAGCTTGCGCACCTTGTTCAGCGCTACGATGAAGCGTTCGATTTCTTCATGCGTGTTGTAGAACGCCAGCGACGCCCGGCAGGTCGCCGCCACGCCGTAGTACTGCAGCAGCGGGTGTGCGCAGTGCTGGCCGGACCTGACCGCGACGCCTTCCAGGTCGAGCAGGGTGGCCAGGTCGTGCGAATGCGCGCCGTCCACCAGGAAGGAGACCACCGCCGCCTTGTCCGGCGTGGTGCCGAAGATGCGCAGGCCGTCGATCTTGTTGAGCTCTTCGGTGAAGTGCGCCAGCAGTTCGCCTTCGCGGGCTTCCACGTGGTCCAGGCCCAGCGACTCCAGGTAGTCCACCGCCACGCCCAGTCCGATGAAGCCGGCGATGTTCGGAGTGCCGGCTTCGAACTTGTGCGGGGCATCGTTGAACACGGTGCCCTCGAAACTGACTTCCTTGATCATCTCGCCCCCGCCGAGGAACGGCGGCATGGCATCCAGGTGCTCGCGCCTGGCCCACAGCGCACCGGTGCCGGTCGGGCCGCACATCTTGTGGCCGGTGATGGCGTAGAAGTCGCAGCCGATCGCGGGGATGTCGACCTTGCGGTGCGGGACGGCCTGCGAGCCGTCGACCACGGTGATGATGCCGCGCTTGCGGGCCTCGCGGCAGATCTCGCGGACCGGGTTGACCGTGCCCAGCACGTTGGACACGTGGGCGACCGCCAGCAGCTTGACCTCGGGGGTCATGGCCCTGCGCAGCGCGTCCAGGTCCAGCGCGCCGTCCGGGGTGATCTCGGCCACGCGGAGGGTCGCGCCGGTGCGCTGGGCGACCAGCTGCCACGGCACGATGTTGGCATGGTGCTCCATGCGCGAGACCAGGATGACATCCCCGGCCTTCAGCCGCGGCAGCGCCCACGAATACGCGACCAGGTTGATCGCGAAGGTGGTGCCGCTGCACAGCACCAGCTCGCTGGCGCGCACGTTGAGGAAGCGCGCCAGCTTGTTGCGCGCGCCCTCGTAGGCATCGGTCGCTTCGGTGCCGAGCGCATGCACCGCGCGGCTGACGTTGGCGTTGTAGCGGCGGTAGAACTCGTCCACCGCGCCGATCACCTGCACCGGCTTCTGGCCGGTGTTGGCGTTGTCGAAGTACACCAGCGGCTTGCCATGCACTTCGCGCATCAACAGCGGGAAGTCCAGGCGCACGCGGTCCCAGTCGGGCGCGGCGCCGGTATCGGCGACCGGGCGCGGCGTGGACAGGTTCATGCGACGCCCGCCAGGGTCAGCGCGCGGCTGAGCTGGGCGGTGAGCTGCTCGGTCAGGCGTGCGTCGAGGACGTTCAGCGGTTCATGGCAGAACGCCGCGCTCAGCAGCTGCTGCGCGCGATCGGCCGGCAGGCCGCGCGAGCGCAGGTAGAACAGGGCATTCGCATCGAGCTGGCCAACCGTGGCGCCGTGCGCGGCCTTGACCTCGTCGGCATCGATCACCAGCGTGGGCTGGGTATCGATCTCGGCATCCGCGGAAAGCAACAGGTTCTTGTTGGACAGGTTGGCGTCGGTGCCATCGGCGCCTTCGCGGATGTGGATGCCACCGTGGAAGACCACGCGGCTGCGGTTGGCCGCCACGCCACGCCAGACCATTTCCGAGCTCGTGTCGCGCGCGATGTGTTCGATGCCCAGGCGGGTGTCGACATGGCGACGACCGTTGCCGAGCAGCACGCCGTTGGCGGTCAGCTGGGCGTTGTCGCCTTCCAGGCGGACGTTGAGCTCATGGCGGCTCAGCGCGGCGCCAAGCTCCAGATCGACGCGGCGGTACTGCGCGTTGCGGGC
Organism: Stenotrophomonas sp. TWI1149; assembly: GCF_039673155.1. Classification (NCBI taxonomy): domain Bacteria; kingdom Pseudomonadati; phylum Pseudomonadota; class Gammaproteobacteria; order Lysobacterales; family Lysobacteraceae; genus Stenotrophomonas; species Stenotrophomonas sp. TWI1149. The sequence continues at coordinate 86,434 of NZ_JBDJLB010000001.1, read as the reverse complement.
CAGCACGGCGTCGGTGCGCAGCAGCGAGGTGGCGCGGGTGGCGTCGGCCTGCACGCGGGCATGCGAGAGCACGGCGTCCTGCGCGAGGTGGACGTGCACCAGGGTGTTGTCCAGGTGTGCGGCATCCCCGACATGCAGGTGATGCTCGACCACGCCCAGCGCGGCACCGCTGCGCAGTTCGATCAGGTGGCGGTGGTGCCAGGACAGATCGGTATCGCCGGCCACGCTGATGAAGACCAGCTGCAGCGGCGCTTCGACCTGCACGCCTTCCTCCACGCGCAGCAGCACGCCTTCATCGGCAAGCGCGGCGTTGAGGCGGGCAAACACTTCCTCGCTGCGCTCGAATCGGCGGCCAAGGAAGCGCGCGGCTTCATCGCCGGCGGCCAGCGCCGAGGACAACGTGGCCACCTGTACGCCGGCCGGCACTGCCGCGACATCGCTCAGCGCGCCGGACGGACGGCCGTTGACGAACACCAGCCGCGGCGACGGAATGTCGGCCAGCAGGGCGGCATCGACCACGGCCGGGGCGAGCGGCGCGGGCTGGAAGCTGCGGCGTTCCAGCTGGCGCAGCGAGGTGTATTTCCAGGCTTCGGTACGCGGGCCGGGCAGGCCGGCCTGCAGGGCGGCGTCCAGCTCGGCGCGACGTGCATCGCTGCCGCAGAAGCCGCTGGCGAGGGAATCGAGCAGGGCGCTCATCAGACCGCTGCCTCCGGCACCACGCGGTCCTTCAGGAAGTGGTAGCCGTGGGCTTCCAGTTCCAGGGCCAGTTCCGGGCCGCCGCTCTGCACGATCCTGCCGTCGGCGAGCACATGCACCACGTCCGGCTTGATGTAGTCGAGCAGGCGCTGGTAATGGGTGATCACGATGAACGAACGGTCCGGCGAACGCAGCGCGTTGACGCCGTCGGCCACGCTCTTGAGCGCATCGATGTCCAGGCCGGAGTCGGTTTCATCCAGGATCGCCAGCTTCGGCTCGAGCACGGCCAGCTGGAAGATCTCGTTGCGCTTCTTTTCGCCGCCGGAGAAGCCTTCGTTGACGCCACGGTGCAGCAGCTCGTCCTTCAGGTGCAGCACGGCCAGCTTCTGGCGGACCAGTTTGAGGAACTGCATCGAATCCAGCTCTTCCTCGCCGCGCGCCTTTCGCTGGGCGTTGAGCGCGGCGCGCAGGAAGTAGGTGTTGTTCACGCCGGGGATTTCCACCGGGTACTGGAAGGCCAGGAACAGGCCGGCGGCGGCGCGTTCTTCCGGGGCCAGGCCGAGCAGATCCTTGCCTTCGAACTGCACGCTGCCTTCGCTGACGTCATAGCCTTCGCGGCCGGCCAGGACATTGCCCAAGGTGGACTTGCCGGCGCCGTTGGGACCCATGATGGCGTGCACCTGGCCCGGCTTCACGTCGAGCGAGAGGCCCTTCAGGATGTCTTTTTCGCCGATGCGTGCGTGGAGGTTGTCGATCTTCAACATGTCGATAATCGTCTTGTCAGATAGGGGAACTGGAGGCAGCGCGACTCAGAGGTCGTATTCGCTGCGCTCGAGGAATTCGTTGCGCAGGTAAGCGGTACGCGCGGTGGTCAATGCCGCCTTGGCGCCGGAGTACAGCATCGGGTACATCGAGCCGTACAGGAAACGCGGATTCTCATCCGCGCCCACCGGGTAGCGCGCTTCCAGGTCGGCGTCACGCAGCTGCACCCACAGCCGCTGTGCCGCTTTCACCTTCGCCAGCGCCACGGGCTCGCCGGCAAGCCGGGTCACGATCTGGCGGTAGACGGCATTCAATTCGGCATCGGCCTTCTTGAACTCCTGATCGGCGCAGGCATTGAGTTCGAGCTGATTGCCGCCGGGATTGCACACCACGTCCTGCGCGAACGCCGGTGCCGCCGCGCACAGCAGCACGGCCAGGGTGAGCAGGCGCTTCATCCGACCGAGCCTTCCAGGCTGACGTCCAGCAGCTTCTTGGCTTCCACCGCGAACTCCATCGGCAGCTCGCGGAAGACCTGCTTGCAGAAACCGTCCACGATCATCGAGACCGCGTTTTCCTGGTCGATGCCGCGGGCGCGGCAATAGAACAGCTGGTCGTCGGAGATCTTGGACGTGGTGGCTTCGTGCTCGACCGTCGCGCTGGGATTCTTCACCTCGATATAGGGGAAGGTGTGCGCGCCGGACTTCTTGCCGATCAGCAGCGAATCGCACTGGGTGTAGTTGCGCGCACCCTCGGCGCCGCGCTCCATCTTGACCAGGCCGCGGTAGGTGTTCTGCCCGTGGCCGGCGCTGATGCCCTTGCTGACGATCTTGCTCTTGGTGCGCTTGCCGATGTGGATCATCTTGGTGCCGGTATCGGCCTGCTGACGGTGGTGGGTCAGCGCGACCGAGTGGAACTCGCCGACCGAATCATCGCCCAGCAGCACGCAGGACGGGTACTTCCAGGTGATCGCCGAGCCGGTCTCGACCTGGGTCCAGGTGACCTTGCTGCGCGCGCCACGGCATTCGGCACGCTTGGTGACGAAGTTGTAGATGCCGCCCACGCCGTTCTCATCGCCCGGATACCAGTTCTGCACCGTCGAGTACTTGATCTCGGCATCTTCCAGCGCGACGAGTTCGACCACCGCGGCGTGCAGCTGGTTCTCATCGCGCATCGGCGCGGTGCAGCCTTCCAGGTAGGACACGTACGCCTTGTCCTCGCAGATGATCAGCGTGCGCTCGAACTGGCCGGTATGGCCGGCGTTGATGCGGAAGTAGGTGCTCAGCTCCATCGGGCAACGCACGCCCTTGGGGATGAACACGAAGCTGCCATCGGAGAACACCGCCGAGTTGAGCGCGGCGAAGTAGTTGTCGCCGACCGGGACCACGGTGCCCAGGTACTGCTTGACCAGTTCCGGGTGTTCCTTGATTGCCTCGGACATGGAGCAGAAGATCACGCCCTTCTCGGCCAGTTCCTTGCGGAACGTGGTGCCGACCGAGACCGAATCGAACACCGCATCCACGGCCACGCCGGCCAGCCTGGCGCGCTCATGCAGCGGCACGCCGAGCTTGTCGTAGGTGTCCAGCAGTTCCTTGGGCACATCGTCCAGCGAGGCGTACTTCGGGCCCTTCGGCGCGGAGTAATAGCTCAGCGCCTGCAGGTCGATCTGGGCGATCTGCAACTTGGCCCAGTCCGGCATCGGCATGGTCAGGAAGTGGCGGTAGGCATCCAGGCGCCACTGCGTCATCCATTCCGGCTCTTCCTTCTTGGCCGAGAGGGCACGGATGGTGTCCTCGTCCAGGCCGGGCGGCAACGAGTCCGATTCGATGTCCGTGATGAAGCCCGCCGAATACTTGCGGCCGAGCTGCTCATGGATCTCGCGGTTGGGGGTATCGCCGGTGGCGACGGTATCAAGGGTATCGGTGGCCATGGGGGCTGCCTGATCAGGAGACGACATCCGCCGCGATCGCGCGGCGGTGGGCGTCAACAAGGGGAAGAGGGGGCAGGATCTGCGCCAGGGTGACCGCGCGCAGCGCTTCGGACACCACGTCGTTGATCATCCGCCAGCTGCTGCGCGCGCCACATTGCAGCTCGCGGCCGCACTGGCTGTGGTCGTGGGCGCACTCGGTCAGGCCGAGCGGCCCTTCCATGGCTTCCACGATCTCGAACAGCGTGATCTGGTCCGCCGCGCGGGTCAGCCGGTAGCCGCCGCGGACGCCGCGCAGGCCTTCGACCAGACCGGCCTGGGCCAGCGGCTTGAGCAGTTTGCTGACAGTCGGCGGTTCCAGACGGGCAAACTCGGCCAGTTCAGTCGCACTGAGCACCTCGCCCGGACGGGCGGCGAGCACGGTCAACACGACGGTGGCGTAATCGGTAAGCTTGGTGACGCGGAGCATGGTGGGGTGCAGAACCATAAAGCGGACTGAAATTGTACGCTTTTCTCCGGCGGCATCCAACCCGCCCGTTCAGGCGCCCGCAGGGCGGCCTTGGACGCCTATTGGACCGCATCGCTTTGGCAATCACAAAGATTAAGCGAGAATCGGGGCTTCCCACCGCAACGGTCAGCCAGATGCCCAAGAAGATCCAGGCCCGCAAGTCCACCATCCATGGCAATGGCGTGTTCGCGCTGGCGCCGATCAAGAAGGGCGAGCGGGTCATCCAGTACAAGGGTCTGCTGCGCAGCCACGCCGACGTGGATGCCGACGACACCGGGGATGTGGAGAGCGGTCATACCTTCCTGTTCACCCTCAATGACGACTACGTCATCGATGCGAACTACAAGGGCAACGACGCGCGCTGGCTCAACCACAGCTGCGATCCGAACTGCGAGGCCGTGATCGAAGAAGCCGAGGGCGACAACCGGCGCGAGGACAAGGTCTTCATCGAGGCGATCAAGGACATCAAGCCGGGCGATGAGCTGACCTACAACTACGGCATCACGCTGGCCGAGCGTCACACCGCGCGCCTGAAGAAGATCTGGGAATGCCGCTGCGGCTCGAAGAAGTGCACCGGCACGATGCTGCAGCCCAAGCGCTGATCCCGCTGGCAGCCACCGACCGTGGGTCGGTGGCTGCGCCGACACGCTGTGCACATCGTGGTCACCGTCGCCCAATGCGCGCGTGGCCACACTGGGCGCTCCCACTTACTGGAGCCGCTCCATGGCACACGCACTCAACGGCAAGCACATCGCGATCCTCGCCACCGATGGTTTCGAGCAGTCCGAGCTGCAGGAACCCAAGCGCCTGCTGGAATCCTGGGGGGCCTCGGTCAAGGTGATCGCGCCCGGCGACACCAGCCAGATCCGCGGCTGGAAAGACAAGGACTGGGGTGAGGACGTGAAGGTCGATGCGCCACTGAAGGGCGCCAAGGCCGACGACTACGACGCGCTGGTCCTTCCCGGCGGCGTGATCAATCCCGACAAGCTGCGCATCGACACCGACGCGGTTGCCCTGATCAAGGCATTCGGTGCGGCAGGCAAGCCGGTCGCGGCGATCTGCCACGGCCCGTGGCTGCTGGTCGAGTCGGGCCTTGCCAAGGGCCGCAAGGTCACGTCCTGGCCCTCGTTGAAGACCGATCTGGGCAACGCCGGCGCCGAATGGACCGATGCCGAGGTTGTCGTGGACGGTGGCCTGATCACCAGCCGCAAGCCGGGTGACATCCCGGCGTTCGCCGATGCGGTGGCCAAGGCGTTGGCCGGTTGAGTGTGCAGGCACCGGTTGAGCGTGCAGGCACGGATTTAGCGTGTAGGCACCGACCGTTGGTCGGTGCCATCCCGGTTACTTGCCCAGCACCCCGGCCGGCACGAGTGCGCCGAGATCCTGGTTGAAGGTGACCACCAGCTTGCCGTTCTCCACCTGGGCCGACTGCACCTGCAGCGCGCCGAGGAGGGCGCCCACGCTCGGGTCGATCTTGTAGATCGGCTCGCGCTGGGCGTAATCGGCGAGCCAGGCATTTAGCAGGCTGCGCGTGCGTGAATCCAGCTTGCCGCCGTTGTTGGCCGGGGTGAAGTCATCGACCGTCGGCTCCTGCAGATGGAAGCCCTGGGTCTGCGCGTCATAGCGCAGGCCGCTGCTGAGCTTCACCTTGCCCAGCGGTGCCGGGCTGCTGCCGGCGGTGGCCATGGCCACATCGAAGCCCAGGTCCAGTCGGCTGCCCTGCGGCAGGGTAAGCTGCGGGTGACTCATCGTCATCGCGATCAACCCGCCCAGCGCGTTCTGGGTACGCGGGAAGCTGCCATCGAGATACTGCTGCACATCGGTGGCACCGACCGACAACTGGCGGCCGGAGACGCTGGGCGCGGCCTGCGCGCCGATGGCGGCGGCGAGCAACACGGTGCAGGCGGCGAGGCGGGACAACAGCGGGCGAACATTCATGGCGGCAGGCCGTGGGGAGTGAGAGCCCAACAATAGCGCGTGCGGCTGAATCCAGCTTTGACGTACGCGCCCGCAGATCAACGTCCTTTCCGCTGCGGTCAGTTCATCACCGGCTGGATCGAGGCGCCATGGATTTCCCAGCCGCTGCCATCCACGCGGGGCTGCAGCCGATACCAGCCCTCGAAGCGCAGCGTGCCGGTTGCCGTGCCGACCCGGATCTGGACCGGCACTTCGCGCAGCCGCGAGGGCGTGGCCGTGTCGCGGGCGATCGGTGCCTGGGTCTTGATGCGCAGCCCGCGGAACCCGGGCAGTGCACGCAGGACCGCATCGTCGGGATGGCCACCCGGTCCGCCGCCGGTCCAGTGGGCATCGGCGGTGGCGAGGTCGCCCTGCGCCAGGGCGCTGATGTAGCGGTGGACCACCGAGGGCTCATCCAACGCGTCGGCAGCCACCGCGCTGGGGGCGGCAGCGATCGGCGTGGAGAGGGGCGGTGATGGCGACGCGTCCTCGTCCGACGCCTCTGGTGCGGCGGCGTTGTCCGCCGTCACGACGGCATCGGGCGCAGGGGCATGCGGCTGGCAGGAGCAGCCGTGCAGGATCAGCAGCGGCAGTAACAGGACGGCACGGCGCATGCAGGAGTCTCCCCGGAGAGCGCCGAGTGTAGCGCCGCAGCGGGCGCCTGGTTCAGGGCGCGCCCTGGATCGATTCCAGCGCGGCCAGCACCTCGTCCAGCTGTGGCTGCAGAACGGTCAACGGATGGTCGGGTTCGTCGGCGTGGCGCCGGGCGAGATCGCGCAGCAACTGGGTGGCGACGATCGCCGCGGCACGCTCGTCACCGCTTAGCCCGGTGGTGCGCCGCGCGGTTTCCAGCAGCCGCATCCAGTCCTGCTGCGCGCGATGTTCCAGCTCGATGGTGCAGCGCCCGCTGCACTGCAGGCCGTCCTTTTCGATCGGGGTGACGGTGATGCGGTAACGCTGGGAAGAAGAGCTGGCCATGGCTGCCTGCACGGTGGGGGACAAGCCCACCATAGGCTGCGATCCGTACCGCGACGACAGGCGCGGTCGCACGCAGTGTTCCACCCTGTGCGTTCCGGTCGGTTCTGCCATGCCGTGGATCGCGGCAGGACAGGCATCTGCGCAGGAAGCAGGCGGCGCGAACGTCTTTGGAAACGCTGTGTTTCGCTGCGGGGCTCGGCTTGCTGCAAGCGTGCTGCGAACCGGAGCTTGGTTTGCGGCGCCAATGGTCTCCAGACGTGGGTCGTGATGCCCTTGTGGGCGAAATCAAGGAGGAGGCCGTCGCCGCCAGGCGGCGGCCGGGGGACATTCGCCGGCAAGGGCATCACGGCCCAGCGCCCGACCCACCAACCGCCGCGATTCGAATGGCAGAACAGTCAAAAAAAGACGGGACGGCGTGAGCCGTCCCGTCCGGGTGCTGCAGGAAGCGCGCGGATTAGAGCGCAGCGTCCTTGAGCTTCTTGAGCGGACGCACCTTCAGCTTGGTGGAGGCCGGCTTGGCGGCGAACCACTGCTCTTCCTTGGTGAACGGGTTGATGCCCTTGCGCTTCGGCTTGGCCGGCACGCTGACGGTGGAGATCTTCAGCAGGCCCGGCAGGGTGAAGCTGCCAGCGCCCTTCTTGTGCACCGAAGCGGCGACGGCGCCTTCCAGCGAGGCGAGCACGGCGCGCACGTCCTTGGCGACAACGCCGGACGCTTCAACGATGTGTGCAACCAGACCAGACTTGCTCAGCACTTCCTTGATCGGCTTGGGAGCGGCCGGCTTCGCGGCTGCCTTCGTAGCGACTTTCTTTACTGCCTTCTTCGGGGCAGCCTTCTTAGCGGTCTTTGCCATGGTTTCCTGTTCCGTGAACGGTTGGTTGTTTGGTCGCGCCGAACCCCGTCGGCAAGCGAAATGTAGGGCAACTATGGGGCGCCGCCAATAGGCAAACGCATAAAAATTCGTGATTTCCACGCCCTTCGTTACCGCAGTGCATCAGGTCATAGCCAAAAAACAGGGTCCGCCCTCGCGGCGGAGGCCATCGGTCATGGACCGTCGCACCCCGACTGTCGCACGAAAACCACTTGAAAACAGCATCCGTCTTGAGATCCGATTCAGCTGGGGGCGGCGCCTGCCGATCGCCTGACGGCAGCCAGACACGGTGCTAACGCGGACCGGTCTAGGCTGGCCAGGCCATTCATCCCGCAGGAGATCAACGATGGGTATTTCGCGTCATGCCACCGCGCATTGGGAAGGTGACCTCAAGACAGGCAAGGGACAATTGAGTACGCCCCAGAGCGGCTTGATGGACAAAACCCGCTATGCCTTCAGCAGCCGCTTCGGCGACGAGAAGGGCACCAACCCGGAAGAACTGATCGCCGCCGCGCACGCCGGGTGCTTCACCATGGCGCTGTCGGCCAAGCTCACCGAGGCCGGTTTCGTGCCCACTTCGCTGGATACCGAAGCCAAGGTCGACCTCTCGATGGAAGGTGGCCCGCAGCTGTCGCAGATCACGTTGAAGGTGAAGGCCGTGGTGCCGAACATCGAGGCCACCCAGTTCCGCGCCATCGCCGATGACGCCAAGCAGAACTGCCCGGTGTCCAAGGCACTCAGCGCGGTACCGATCACGCTCGAGGCCGAGCTGGCCGGCTGATCCGCGCAGACGGATTGGTGCACAGCAGATTGTGATGGGAAAGCGGCGGCCGCATAGTCGCCGCTTTCCTGTTGTGGGGTCTCTGCATGCGTCCGACCGCTCTTGCCGCCCTGATCGCCTGCCTGCTGGCCGGCACCGCGCAGGCCGATGTCCGCCTGCTGACCGCTGCGACGATCCACACCGGCGATCCCGACGCACCGGCCGCCACTGCCCTGGCCTGGGATACCGATACCGGGCGCGTGCTTGCCGTCGGTGACCGGCAGGCGATGCTCACGCTGTATCCACTCGCGGCATTGACCGACGTCGGCCAGGCGACCGTGATTCCGGGCCTGATCGACGCGCATGCTCACCTGATGTTCCTCGGCGGCACCCTGATGCAGGCCGACCTCACCGGCGCGACCAGTACCCGGGACATCGTCGCGCGGCTGCAGCGCTTCGCGGCTGACAATCCCGAGGGCTGGCTGCTGGGCAGCGGCTGGGACCAGAATCGCTGGCCGGGCAAACAGTTCCCGACGGTGGCCGATCTCGACGCGGCGTTCCCGGACCGGCCGGTCTGGCTGGGTCGCATCGATGGCCATGCCGGCTGGGGCAACAGCGCGGCACTGCGCGCCGTCGCACGGCAACCCGGGCAACGCGGATTGAAGGGCAGCTGGCAACCGGCCGGCGGGCGCATCGTGCGCGATGCCAACGGGCAGCCGAGCGGGGTGTTCGTCGATGAAGCGATGTCGCTCGTGCAGGCCGCGATCCCGGCGCCGAGCGAGGCCGCGCGCGAGCAGATGCTGGCCCGCGCGCTGGACAAGGCGGTCAGCCAGGGCCTGACCGGTGTGCATGACATGGGCGTATCGCGCGCCGATCTGGCCCTGATGCGCCGCTTCGCCGATGCCGGCAGGCTGCCTCTGCGCATCGATGCGTATGCCGATGGCAATGGCGATGCCCTGGCGGATCTCTGTGCACAGGGCGCGTACCAGCACGCCGGTGGCCGCCTGGAAATGCGCGGGGTGAAACTGTTCATGGATGGGGCGCTGGGCAGCCGCGGGGCCGCGCTGTTGGCCGATTACAGCGACGACCCGCACAACCGTGGATTGCTGGTGACCTCACCCGACGACTTTGAAACGGCGGTTCGCAGGGCCGATACCTGTCATGTCCAGGTCGCCACGCATGCGATCGGCGACCGCGGCAACCGGATCGCGCTGGACACCTATCAGAAGGTGCTGGGCGAGCGTCGCGGCACGGATCATCGCTGGCGGATCGAGCATGCGCAGGTGGTCGCGCTGGAGGACATTCCGCGCTTCGCCCAGCTCGGCGTGATCGCCTCGATGCAACCCACCCATGCCACGTCGGACATGGGCTGGGCGCAGGACCGGGTCGGTCCCGAGCGCATCCTCGGTGCCTATGCGTGGCGACGGATGCTGGCCTCCGGTGCGCGGCTCGCGCTCGGCTCGGATTTCCCGGTCGAGCAGGTCGATCCACGGCTGGGCCTGTATGCCGCGGTTACCCGCCAGGACCGTGCCGGCCAGCCGCCAGGGGGCTGGCAGCCGGATCAGCGCCTGAGCGCGGCGGAAGCACTGCGGGGTTTCACCGCCGATGCCGCCTGGGCAGGGCATGACGAAGCCCAGGTCGGCCGGTTGCAGCCGGGACTGCGCGCGGACTTCGTCGTGCTCGACCGCGACCCGCTCAGCGTTCCGCCGGCCGGGCTGGCCGACCTGCAGGTGCGCTCGACCTGGGTCGATGGCGCACCGGTATACGAGGCGGCGCGCTGAGGCGCGGCGGGTTTACCAGTCCAGCGTGCCGCGGATGACGGTCTGCACCTGGCCGCCGGACCAGACGTCACCATGGTCATCGATGCGCAGGGTCAGGCGCGCATCGTGGCCGACTTCCCGGCCCTGGCTGACCACGTACCCGTGCGCGGTACCCGGCAGCGCGTCGCGGCTGTCCAGCCAGGCGGCGAGCACGGCATTGGCCGCACCGGAGGCGGCATCTTCAAAGCGACGGCCATTGCCGACGAAGGCGCGGACCGCGAGATCCCAGGCCTGGCCCTGGCTGCGCGCATAAGCGAACACACCCATGCTGTCGGTCGCCTCGGCCAGCGTTGCCACGGCGTCCCAGTCGGGGGTGAGCGCGCGCAGGGCGGCTTCGTCAGCCAGTTCCACTACCCACCAGCTGCGGCCACCGGCCATGCGCGCCGGCGGCAGGCTGCCCAGCGGCCAACCGGCCAGGACGGCCTGCAGGCGGGGATCGGCGGCGGTGGTCACTTCGGCCACGGCGGCGCGCGGGGTGCGGATTGCGATGGTGCGGGCCTCACCGGTGCCGTCCACGCGCAGCGGCAGGGCCCCGGCGATGCCGTCCTGGATCAGCACGCCCTCCACCGGCGCGGCCAGGCCCAGTTCCAGCACCGCATGGGCGGTGCCCACGCTGGGATGGCCGGCGAACGGCACTTCCTTCTGCGGACTGAACATGCGGATGCCGTAGCTGGCGCCCGGGGCCTGCGGTGGGAACACGAAGGTGGTCTCGGGCAGCCGGGTCCAGCGGGCGATGGCCTGCATCGCCGCCTCGTCCAGGCCCTGCGCATCGAGCACCACGGCCAACGGGTTGCCGGCGCCGGGGTAGGGCGAGAACACATCCAGCTGCAGGAAACGACGGGAGGTCATGGCGGTACGCTCGACGAAAACGGGCGGGCAGCTTACCAACCGGCGCCGCCTCCCGGGCCGTGTACGGCGGCGCGTGGACCGGTGTCGGCACAAATCCGGCCCGCCTGGGCCGCCCGGGCCCTGCAACGGCCAGGCTTGGCATAGAATCGGGGGTTCGGCCCGGCGTGCCGGGCGATCCCCCTCACTACCCAAACCTCCACCTCCATGTCAGCTTCCCCCCTTGTCGATCGCTGGATCGTACTGAAGTTCGGCGGCACCTCCGTGTCGCGTCGTCACCGCTGGGACACCATCGGCAAACTGGCGAAAAAACGGGCGGAAGAGACGGGCTCGCGCGTGCTGGTGGTGGTGTCGGCGTTGTCCGGGGTGACCAATGAACTCACCGCGATCGCCGATGGCGCCGCCGACAGCCGCGACCGCGTCGCCGCGCTGGTCGCGCGCCACCGTGAATTCCTGACCGAGCTCGAGCTGGACGCCGCCGCGCTGGATGTCCGCCTGGCCGCGCTTTCCGGGCTGCTGGACGATCCGCGCGCCGCCGGCCGGCCGTTGGAGTGGCAGGCCGAGGTGCTGGGCCAGGGCGAGCTGCTGTCCTCGACCGTTGGCGCCGCCTACCTGCGTGCCAGCGGCCTGGATTTCGGCTGGATGGACGCGCGCGAATGGCTTGATGCGCTGCCGCCGCAGCCCAGCCAGAGCGAGTGGTCGCAGCGCCTGTCGGTGAATTGCCAGTGGCGTGCCGAGACCGACTGGGCCACGCGTTTCCGCGCCCAGCCGACCCGCATGCTGATCACCCAGGGCTTCATTTCCCGTCATGCCGATGGTGGCACCGCCATCCTCGGTCGCGGTGGTTCGGATACGTCCGCGGCGTACTTCGGTGCACTGCTCGGCGCGAGCCGCGTGGAGATCTGGACCGATGTGCCGGGCATGTTCAGCGCCAACCCGAAGGACGTGCCCGATGCGCGCCTGCTGACCCGCCTGGACTATTACGAAGCGCAGGAAATCGCGACCACCGGCGCCAAGGTGCTGCACCCGCGCTCGATCAAGCCGTGCCGCGATGCCGGCGTGCCGATGGCGATCCTGGATACCGAACGCCCCGAGCTGCCGGGCACCAGCATCGATGGCAACGCCGCGGCGGTGCCGGGCGTGAAGGCGATCAGCCGCCGCAACGGCATCGTGCTGGTCTCGATGGAAGGTATCGGCATGTGGCAGCAGGTCGGCTTCCTCGCCGACGTCTTCGGGCTGTTCAAGAAGCATGGCCTCTCCGTCGACCTGATCGGTTCGGCCGAAACCAACGTGACCGTCTCGCTGGATCCGTCCGAAAACCTGGTCAGCACCGATGTGCTGGCCGCGCTGTCGGCCGACCTGTCGCAGATCTGCAAGGTCAAGATCATCGTGCCGTGCGCGGCGATCACCCTGGTCGGCCGCGGCATGCGCTCGATGCTGCACAAGCTCTCGGACGTGTGGGCCACCTTCGGCCGCGAACGCGTGCACATGATTTCGCAGTCGTCCAACGACTTGAACCTGACCTTCGTCATCGACGAGGCCGATGCGGATGGGCTACTGCCGATCCTGCACGCCGAGCTGATCGACAGCGGCGCGATGCCGGTGGAAGAGGGCGAAGTGTTCGGCCCGCGCTGGCGTGAAATCGCGGGCACCATCCGCCCGCGCGAAACCGCCTGGTGGCGCGGCCAGCGCGAGCACCTGCTGACCCTCGCCCAGGCCGGCACGCCGCGTTACGTCTACAACCTGGCCACGGTGCGGGCGCGTGCGCGCGCGCTGAACGCGATCAAGGCGATCGACCAGCGCTATTACGCGATCAAGGCCAACTCGCATCCGGCCATCCTGGAAGTGCTGGAGCAGGAAGGCTTCGGCCTGGAGTGCGTCTCGCACGGCGAGCTCAAGCACGTGTTCAACACGCTGCCGACGCTGTCGCCCAAGCGCGTGCTGTTCACCCCCAGCTTCGCGCCGCACGCCGAGTACGATGCCGCGTTCGCGCTGGGGGTGACCGTCACCTTGGACAACGTGGAAGCCCTGCAGCGCTGGCCGGAACTGTTCAGCAACCGCGAGTTGTGGCTGCGCGTGGACCTGGGCCGTGGCGAAGGCCACCATGCCAAGGTCCGCACCGGTGGCAAGGACTCCAAGTTCGGCCTGCCGATCGCCCGCGTGGATGAGTTCGTGCGCATCGCCGGCGAGCTGGGCACCCGCGTGGTCGGCCTGCATGCGCACCTGGGCAGCGGCGTGGAAACCGCACAGCACTGGCGCCTGATGTGCGATGAACTGGCCGGGTTCGCCCGCCGCATCGGCAGCGTCGAGACCATCGACATCGGCGGTGGCCTGCCGATCCCGTACAGCGCCGATGACGAGCCGTTCGATCTGGAGGCCTGGGCCGTTGGCCTGGCCGAAGTGAAGGCAGTGCATCCCGCGTTCCGGCTGGCGATCGAGCCGGGTCGTTACCTGGTGGCCGAGTCCGGCGTGCTGCTGGCGCGGGCCACCCAGGTGGTCGAGAAGGACGGCATCCGCCGTGTCGGACTGGATGCGGGCATGAACACCCTGATGCGTCCGGCCCTGTACGACGCCTGGCATGACATCGAGAACCTGAGCCGCCTGAGCGGCTACTCCGAAGCGATGTTCGATGTGGTCGGACCGATCTGCGAATCCAGCGATGTGTTCGGCAAGCGCCGCCGCCTGCCGGCCTCGACCGCGCCGGAGGATGTGATGCTGATCGCCGACGCGGGCGCGTACGGCTACGTCATGGCCAACACCTACAACCAGCGCGAGCTGCCGCGCGAGGACGTCATCGATGAGGGTCCTTGAGTGCTGCCAGCCGCCTTCCAAACCGGATACACCATGACTGCTTTTGATAAACACCAGGTTGCCGTCTTCCGCTTCGTCCGCTGCGAATTCGCTGCGGATACCGGCGTGGCGCAGCTGGTCTACGCCTTCGATGACGGCCCGGAGCTGATCGAGACGGTGACCATCCCGGGCGCGCCGTTCGTGCTCGAGGGTGACCGTGCCGAGGCGGTGCAGCGCGCCCTGCGCCTGCTGCACCTGATCGCCGGCGTGAGCTACTACAAGGCCGGCGTGCCCGAGCAGGTGCGCATCGACAGCTACACGATCGATGCGGCGACCGCGGCGCTGGTCGAGACCGTGTACCTCAACGGCCTGGGCGAATTCGCCTACCGCAATGGCCTGAACCTGCGTGGCCGCTTCCGCCTGCCGGTGGAGGGCGAGGCCTTCGCTGCGCCGGCGCTGGGCCTGCGCGAACACGCGCTGGTCGCCATCGGCGGCGGCAAGGATTCGCTGGTCAGCATCGAAGCGCTGCGCAGCCTGGGCATCGCCGAAACGGTCACGTGGATCGGCGGCTCGCAGCTGATCCGTGCCTGCGCCGAGCGCACCGGCCTGCCGATCCTCAACATCGGCCGCACGCTGGCCCCGGAGTTGTTCGAGCTCAACCGCCAGGGGGCCTGGAACGGTCATATCCCGGTCACCGCGGTGAACTCGGCGATCATGGTGCTGGCCGCGCTGCTGCAGGGCGTGGACCAGGTGGTGTTCTCCAACGAGCGCTCGGCCAGTTATGGCAGCCAGATTCCGGGCACGGGCGAGGTCAATCACCAGTGGTCGAAGGGCTGGGCGTTCGAGCAGGCCTTCGGCGAGCATCTGGAACGGCACGTCGCCGCGGACCTGCACTATTACTCGCTGCTGCGCCCGCTCTCGGAGCTGGCAGTGGCGCGTCAGTTCGCCAAGAGCGATGTCTACGACGCGCATTTCTCCAGCTGCAACCGCAATTTCCACATCCTGGGCGAGCGCCCGGTGAACCGCTGGTGCGGCGTCTGCCCGAAGTGCCACTTCGTGTTCCTGGCGCTGGCCCCGTTCATGCCGAAGATGCGCCTGGTCGGCATCTTCGGCCGCAACCTACTCGACGACATCGAGCAGGCCCCGGGCTTCGATGCACTTCTGGAATTCCAGGACCACAAACCGTTCGAGTGCGTGGGCGAAGGCCGCGAATCGCGCGCCGCGATGGCGACCCTGGCCGCGCGCCCGGAATGGAATGAAGACGCGCTGGTGAAGCGCTTCGTCCACGAGATTCGCCCGCAGCTGGATGCCACCGAACTGCAGATCGAGCCGCTGCTGGCGCTGGAAGGCGAACACCGCATCCCGCCGGCGATCTGGGAGCGTCTGCGTGCGAATTTCGCAGCTTGAGGGCAAGCGCGTTGCGTTGTGGGGATGGGGACGTGAGGGACGCGCGGCGTTCCGCGTCCTGCAGCAGCGGCTGCCGTCGCTGCCGCTGACCTTGTTCTGCCCGGAGGCCGAGGCCGCCGGCGCGCACGGGGAAACCCACGGCGCGCTGACGGTCCGTTCGGATGTCACCGGCGAGGCACTGGCCGCGTTCGAGGTGGTGATCAAGTCGCCGGGCATCAGCCCGTATGGCGAAGCTGCGTTGCACGCCACGGCGCAGGGCACGCAGTTCATCGGCGGCACCTCGTTGTGGTTCGCCGACCAGGCCGCCGCCGACGGCATCGTGCACGACACCGTGTGCGTGACCGGTACCAAGGGCAAGAGCACCACCACCGCGCTGCTGGCGCATCTGCTGCGTGCCTCGGGCGCGCGCACCGGGCTGATCGGCAACATCGGCCTACCGCTGCTGGAAGTGCTGGACCCGCAGCCGGTGCCGCGGTACTGGGCGGTGGAGCTCTCCAGCTACCAGACCGGCGAGGTCGCGCGCAGTGGCGCGCACCCGCAGGTCGCCATCGTGCTGAACCTGTTCCCCGAGCACCTGGACTGGCACGGCAGCGAGGCACGCTACATCGAGGACAAGCTGCGGCTGGTCACCGAGGCCGCGCCGCGGATCGCGGTGCTCAATGCCGCCGACCCGCACCTGGCTGGGTTGTCGCTGCCGGAGAGCGAGGTCATCTGGTTCAACCAGCCGCAGGGCTGGCATATGCGTGGCGATGTCGTGCATCGCGGTGAGCAGGCGGTGTTCGACACCTCACATACGCCGCTGCCGGGCCGGCACAACCGCGGCAATCTGTGCGCGGTGCTGGCGGCGATCGAGGCCTTGGGCCTGGACGCGGTGGGGCTGGCGCCGGCGGTGCAGGATTTCCGCCCGCTGCCGAACCGCCTGCAGACGATCGGCATGCGCGACGGCATCACCTTCGTCAACGATTCGATCAGCACCACGCCGCACGCGAGCCTGGCCGCACTGGAGTGCTTCGCCGGGCGTCGCATCGCGCTGCTGGTCGGCGGACATGATCGTGGTCTGGATTGGCAGGACTTCGTCGCGCACATGGCGCACGACGTGCCGCCGGTGGAGATCGTCACGATGGGGGCCAACGGGCCACGCATCCACGCGCTGCTGCAGCCGCTGGCCGATGCCGGCCGCTTCGGGCTGCATGCCGCTGCCGACCTGCCCGAGGCCATGGAGCTGGCCGGCAAGGCGCTGGGCGGGCAGGGTGGGGTCGTGCTGCTGTCGCCGGGCGCGCCGAGCTATGGCGTATACCGCGACTACGTCGCCCGTGGCCGCCACTTCGCTGAACTGGCCGGCTTCGATCCGGACCAGATCACTGCGATCCCGGGGATCGGGATCGCCTGAGTCACGTCAGACCTCTTCCTCATCGATGAAGGCGTAGTCGTTTTCGATGAGATGCTGCAGGTACGCATCGAAGCTCGGCGCGATCACCCGGTAGCTGTCGGGGTCGTGCAGATAGCGCACCACCTGGCCGACCGTGCCACCGGGGGCGGGATCGAAATCCAGGTACAGCATCGAGCTGCCGCCGTTGTTCATGCAGTGCGAGAAGCACAGGCGTTTGCCCATCGGCAGGTCGGCATCGATGCCGTCGCCGAGAATCTCGGGGTCTTCCTCCAGCCATTCCTCGTAGATCGAGCGGATGCTGTCATCCCACTGCGCGCTGTCCTCGAACACCTGTTCCACCGAGCGCAGGTAGTAGGGGTAATGCCCTTCTTCGACGTCCGAGCCCAGCATCAGCACCACGACCTCGCCACCCGGGTAGGCGCGGAAATGCGCGCCATCGACCCGCGCCAGCAGTGCGAGCAGGCTCTCGGGCACCTGCGGCCAGCGCTCGCGCAGGCGCTGCAGATCGGCTGCACTGGCGCCCTCGACCCAGGCCCACATCCGCGCATCGTCTTCGGGCAGGCGCGGCACCAGGCCGGACAGGAAGCGGTCGACAAGACTCATGAAGTGTTCCGTAAACAGGGCCGGCCAGCCTGCCATAACAGGGACGGAGGTGGTTAATTCAGATGAGGCGCTGCGTACCTCGGGCGCGGCCCGCCTGCCGGATCACGGCGGGCACGCGGACCGGGCGCTTCTACACGGTCCCGTCAACCGGCCGTCATACACTCGGGGCTCTTTCTGTCGGGAGCAGACGCATGAACAGGCAATGGCGGTGGGGTGCGGCGGTGCTGTTGGGGATGACGGCGCTGCCCGCGCTGGCGGCGATGCAGGCCAAGCCGGTGGAGTGGACCCAGGATGGCACCACCTTCAGCGGCGTGCTGGTCTACGACGACGGTGACAACGACAAGCGTCCGGGGCTGGTGATGGTGCCCAACTGGAAGGGCGTCAACGACTCGGCCATCGCCAAGGCCAAGCAGCTGGCTGGCGACGACTACGTGGTGCTGGTCGCCGATGTGTACGGCAAGGGCGTGCGCCCGAAGACCGATGCCGAGGCCGGGCCGGTGGCGACCAAGCTGCGCAATGACCGTCCGGTGCTGCGGGCGCGTGCGCTGAAGGCGATCGAGGTGCTCAAGGCCCAGGCAGGGAAGGCGCCGCTGGATGCCAGCCGGATCGGCGCGGTCGGCTTCTGCTTCGGCGGCACGACCGTGCTCGAGATGGCGCGCGCCGGTGCGCCGCTGGCCGGTGTGGTCAGCCTGCATGGCGGGCTGGGCTCGCCGCTGCCGGCCAAGGCCGGTGGCACGCATCCGTCCGTGCTGGTGCTCAATGGCGCCGACGACAAGAGCGTGAGCAAGGATGACATCGCCAGCTTCGAGGAGGAAATGAACGCGGCCAAGATCGACTGGGAATTCACCAATTACAGCGGCGCGGTGCACTGCTTCGCCGAATCGGACGCCAACAGCCCGCCGGGCTGCGTGTACAACCCGCGTGCGGCCAAGCGCGCGTGGAAGGCACTGGATGAGTTCTTCGACGAGCGGTTCGAGAAGCGCTGAGACGTAATGAGACGCGGGGTATC
The DNA here is from genome assembly GCF_039673155.1 of Stenotrophomonas sp. TWI1149. Taxonomy (NCBI): domain Bacteria; kingdom Pseudomonadati; phylum Pseudomonadota; class Gammaproteobacteria; order Lysobacterales; family Lysobacteraceae; genus Stenotrophomonas; species Stenotrophomonas sp. TWI1149. The sequence continues at coordinate 68,114 of NZ_JBDJLB010000001.1, read as the reverse complement.
GGCCAGCGCTCGGTGGGTAGTGCCGGCCGCTGGCCGGCAGCCCTGCGGAGCCGGCCAGCGGCCGGCACTACCGGAATGCGCGCGTCAATGCCGATCCGCCCGGTAGGTGCCGACCGGGGGTCGGCACGCTTCCAATCAATGCGAGCGCTGTACCGCGTAACGGGCAAGCCCGCGCAGGGCGGCGACCGCATCGTTGTCGGCCAGGCCGTCGAGCGCACGCTCGGCGGCGTCGGCGTATTCCTCGGCACGGGCGCGGCTGTAGTCCAGCCCGCCGGTGGCGTGGATGGCGGCCAGGACTTCCGGCATCGCCGTCGCATCGCCGTTCTGCACGATCTCGCGCAGGCGCTCGCGGGTGGTCGCATCCGAGTGCGCCATCGCGTGGATCAGCGGCAGGGTGGCCTTGCCCTCGGCGAGGTCGTCGCCCAGGTTCTTGCCCAGCTCATCGGCATTGGCCGAGTAGTCCAGCACGTCGTCGGCGATCTGGAAGGCGTAGCCCAGGTGCATGCCGTAGTCGTACAGCGCCTGCTGGGTGGCCTCATCGACGCCACTGGCCAGGGCGCCCAGACGGGTGCCCGCGGCGAACAGCACCGCGGTCTTGCGCTCGATCACGCGCAGGTAGGCGGCCTCGTCGGTATCCGGGTTGTGGACGTGCAGCAGCTGCAGCACCTCACCCTCGGCGATCCGGTTGGTGGTGTCGGCGAGGATGCGCATGACCGGCATGCGGTCCAGCTCGACCATCAGCTGGAAGCTGCGCGAGTAGAGGAAATCGCCGACCAGCACGCTCGGGGCGTTGCCCCACAGCGCATTGGCGGTGCTGCGGCCGCGCCGCAGGCTGGATTCGTCCACCACGTCGTCGTGCAGCAGGGTCGAGGTGTGGATGAACTCGATGATCGCCGCCAGCTGGTGGTGTTCGGGTCCGGCCTGGCCGACCGCGTGGCCAGCCAGCATCACCAGCATCGGCCGCAGGCGCTTGCCGCCTGCCGAGATGATGTGGTCGGCGATCTGGTTGATCAGCACGACATCCGAGGACAGTCGGCGACGAATCAGCGCATCGACGGCGTCCATGTCGGGCGCGGCGAGCGTCTGGATCTGGGGCAGGCCCAGCGCGGGGCGGGTGTCTTCGGTGATGGTCATGCGGTCTGACTTTCAGGCTTGGGTGGAATTATAGGCGGTGCCGTCGTATTCCGCCCGCGAAGACGTGCCGGGGCGCTGGATCGATGGGGACGGCCGCAGGCGGACGGGACGGAACCGTGCCGATCCGGGGCGCCGCCACGCCGTCCCGCGCGCGACGGGCGGCCGCATCACGGGGGGCAGTTGCGCCCGGAGGTGCCCCGCCCGGCGTGAATACGTATGCAAGCAACCCCACCACCGGAGGCGCGCAGCTAAGCTTGTCGGGTTCGTTTCTGGCCCCGCTCGCGGGTGCCGTGGAAGCCCGAAGGGGGGCCCCAATGTCGCAGTCTCCATGGTGGCGCGGTGCCGTCATCTATCAGATCTACCCGCGCAGTTTCCTGGACGCCGACGGCGATGGCGTGGGCGACCTGCCCGGCATCATCGAACGCCTGGACTATGTCGCCGCGCTCGGCGTCGACGCGATCTGGGTCTCGCCGTTCTTCAAATCGCCGATGGCCGACTTCGGCTATGACATCGCCGACCACCGCGACGTCGATCCGATGTTCGGCACGCTCGCCGATTTCGACCGGCTGCTGGCCGAGGCCCATGCGCGGGGCCTGAAGGTGATGATCGACCAGGTGTTCAGCCATACCTCGATCGACCATGCCTGGTTCCAGGAGAGCCGGCAGGACCGCACCAATCCCAAGGCGGACTGGTACGTGTGGGCCGATCCGCGCGAGGACGGCACCCCGCCCAACAACTGGATGTCGATCTTTGGGGGCGTGGCCTGGCAGTGGGAGCCGCGCCGCGAGCAGTATTTCCTGCACAACTTCCTGGCCGACCAGCCCGACCTGAACTTCCACAACCCGGCGGTGCAGCAGGCCACGCTGGATTACGTGCGGTTCTGGCTGGACCGTGGGGTGGATGGCTTCCGGCTGGATTCCATCAATTTCTGCTTCCACGACGCCCAGTTGCGCGACAACCCGGCCAAGCCGCTGGAGAAGCGCCTGGGCCGTGGCTTCAGCGCGGACAACCCGTACGCTTACCAGTACCACTACTACAACAACACGCAGCCGGAGAACATCGGCTTCATCGAGCGGCTGCGCGTGCTGCTGGATGAGTACGCGGGATCGGTCAGCCTGGGCGAGATTTCCGCGGAAGATTCGCTGGCGACCACGGCCGAATACACCGCGCCGGGCCGCCTGCACATGGGCTACAGCTTCGAGCTGCTGGTGAAGGACTTCAGCGCCGGTTACATCCGCGACACGGTGTCGCGGCTGGAAGCGACGATGACCGAAGGCTGGCCGTGCTGGGCGATCTCCAACCACGACGTGGAGCGCGCGGTGACGCGCTGGGGCGGGCACCCGGCGCAACCGCGCCTGGCGCGGTTGCTGGTGGCGATGCTGTGTTCGCTGCGCGGTTCGATCTGTCTGTACCAGGGCGAGGAGCTGGGGCTGGGCGAGGCGGATGTGCCCTTCGAGGCGCTGCAGGATCCGTATGGGATCACCTTCTGGCCGAACTTCAAGGGCCGCGATGGCTGCCGCACGCCGATGCCGTGGCTCGATGCGCCGAAGGCGGGGTTCACGACCGGTGAGCCGTGGTTGCCGATTCCGGCGGAGCATCAGGCTGCGTCGGTGGCGACGCAGGAACATGATCCGCAGTCGGTGTTGAACGCGTTCCGTCAGTTCCTGGCGTGGCGGCGGACGATGCCGACGCTGTTGGTGGGGGAGATCCGTTTCCTGGATTCGGCCGAGCCGGTGTTGATGTTCGAGCGGGTGCACGGCGAGGAGACGTTGCTGTTGGCGTTCAATCTGTCGGCTGAGCGCGCTCAGGTGTCGCTGCCGGCGGGGGCGTGGCAGGCGATGCATGTGCCGGGTCCGGATGTGGGCGAGGTGGTGGATGGCGAGCTGGTGTTGCCTGCGCAGTCGATGTATTGCGCGCGACGCGGCTGATTCGATTTCCGGTGGTATTGAGAGGGCGGGGCCGAGTGCCTCGCCCTTTTTTTGTTTTGCGCTCGTGCGTTGGAGTGCGTCAATCGCAGCGGCAACGGCAACGGCAACGGCGCTTGGGGCCGCGCTTGTCGCGGTTTGGGCGGGCACGGGTGGGTTGGCGGGACCCGCCGCAAGTACGTCCATGTAGCAACTGTGTTGCTGGAGGGACTTCGGTCCCTCCAGTAGACGGACGCGGTAGTGCCGGCCGCTGGCCGGCAGCCTTTGGAGATGTGCCCGTGCGCGCTTCAGGCCGGGATTGGTCCGCTTTGAGCGTCGCGCACGCGGGCGTTGAGGATCACCAGCATCTTCCGCATTACCGCCACGATCGCCACTTTGCCCTCCTTGCCGCGAGCCCGCAGCGACCGGTAAAAGTCTCGTAATCGAGGTTCGTGCTGCAGCGCCGACATGCTGGCCATGTAAAGCACCTGACGGATCTCGGCTCGACCGCCGTGGATGCTTCGTTTTCCGCGTATCGTCCCGCTGTCGTGGGACATCGGTGCCACGCCAACCAGGCTGGCGATGGCCTTGCCACTGATCTGGCCCAGCTCAGGCAGATAGCTGGCCAGCACCGCCTGTAGCCCCGGTCCCACGCCCTTCATCGACTTCAGAATCGTGAGCTGGGGCTGTTGAGCGACTTGCTCGGCAATCTGCTTTCCCAGGCGTTCTACCAGTGTCTGCAAGCGGGTGATGTTGGTCTGCAAAAGCCGTCGCAATTCACGATCACGCACCATTTCCTGCTGCTGTCGCGCTACGGTCAGGGCCTGCATCATCTGTCGACGTGCCCGCACAAATTCCCGCAGTTTCTGCTGCCAAGGCTCTAGTGGCTGGTAGGCCGGCAGTGTCACCAGCGCGGCCATCTGTGCCAATGCATAGGCATCCAAGCGGTCTGTCTTGGCTATTTGACCCAGCCCCTGAGCTAGTTTCCGCGCCCGAAAGGCATTGGCGCGCACCACCCGATGGCCTGCCTTGTGCAGGAAATCCAGCACGGGCTGCTCATATCCGCCGGTGGCCTCCAGCACGATCTGGATCGCTGGGCGTTTCTTCAGCCAGGCGTCCAATTCAACAAAGCCAGAGGGGCTATTGCTGACCTGCAGGGTCTCTCTGTCCGTCGTGCCGACATCCAGCTGGCGCTTGCTTACATCAATCCCGATCCCGTTCATCGCCCGACTCCGTATAGTCTGGAAGGGTCGAGAGCTCCCCCGCTTGCCCAGTCTTATCGCTTCGAGTGCCAGCTCCAGCAACTGTTCGGGCGGATCAAGGGAGATTCCGGCGTGGGCGCCAAGCTACATGGCGATCGCTCAGATCCAGGCTCGTACGGCGGCCCACGCCGGCTCTCGGCACCTAAGCTGCCAGATTCCGAACAGATAAGGCTCATGTCGCGCCATCCATGGCGCTCATGGTCCCGCCAACCCACCCGTGCCCGCCCTTTGACAATGTGCTGGTGCGGAAGGGAAAAGCGCGCTTCCGCGGTGGCTCAGGCAGGCTGCGCAGTCTTCGGGGACCTGGATCGAGACTCTAGAGTTGTTGCGACGATCATAGCCGTTGATGTGGTTGGAGCGTGCGCAATGATTCGAACATCCGGCGCGATGACAGTGATGGGTCTGATCGGAGCTGTCTGAACGGTCAAAGCGATCGGGACGCTCGAGGTAGTTGGCATGGTTGAATGAGTCGAGCTGCTCGAAATAGTCGAGATCCGGTAAGCGGCAGATGCCCTGCTCGATGCTGGTTACGTTGCCTTTCCCTGCCTTTCCATGGCCACCAGCCAAGTGTCGAAGGGCGGGGGTGTGGGGGTTGGCGGGACCGTTGTGCCGCATGGATGCGGCTCACGAGCCCCCATGGATGGGTTTACGTCGCGTCCCGCGAACCCCCACACCCCCGACCAGCCCATGGAAGGCCAGCGCTGCTGCTTCTGCACCCGCACTACAGCTTCTACACTGAGAGAAAAGCCAACAAAAAACCCGCTGCATAAGCAGCGGGTTCCTTGGGTTTTCGATATTGCCACCAGGCCGCTGATGCAGGCCCAATCAGAACTTGTAGTTCACGCCCAGCATGTAGGTGCGGCCCCATTCCACGTATTCCAGCGGGCGGTCCTTCGTGCCGGCGTACGTGCGGTACGGCTCGTTGGTCAGGTTGCTTCCCTGCAGCAACAGCGTCAGCCCATGCAGGCTGCTGCTGTCGGCGAAGGTGTAGCTGACCTGCGCGTCGGTCACGTTCTCACCGACCACATAACGCAGCGTCCGGTTGCCGTTGAAATTGCCGATCTCACCGATGAAGTCCGAACGACGACGCTGGCTCACGCGTGCCTCGAACCCACTGCGCTCGTAGTAGGCCGTGAAGTTGTACACGCGCTCGGACAGGCCCGGCAGGCTGATCGGATCGCTGCCGACGCTGGACGCGCTCTCCGGGTCCAGGATCTTGATGTCGCTGTCGTTGAAGGTCGCACTGGCCTGCACGCCGAAACCACGCAGGCTGTCGGTCAGCATGTCCAGCGGGAACGAGGCGGTCAGCTCCAGGCCCTTCAGCTTGCCACCCTGGCCGTTCTGCGGGGCCGAGAAGGTGCCGGTCGGCAGGACCGGGACGATCATGCCCGGCGGCGGCACGTAGCTGGCCAGCAGGTCGCTGAAATCGTAGTCATCGCGCGACTGCGTGTAGACGTAGGACTTCAGGTCCTTGAAGAATACCGCGGCGGCCACGTAGGCCTTCTCGCCGAAGTACTTCTCGTACGACAGGTCGATCGCGTTGGCGCGCCACGGATCCAGCAGCGGGTTGCCGCCACTGCCGCCCGGCTTGCCGGTGGCGGTGTCCACACCGAACTCCAGGCCCGCACGCATCTGGTCCACGCGCGGGCGTGCGACCTGCTTGGCCACGGCGAAGCGCAGCGTCTGCTGGTGCGGGAACATGAAGGCCAGGTTCAAGCTGGGCAGCCAATCGGTGTAGGTCTTGCCGTCATCGATCGGCAGGATGTTCTGGCCATCGGGGCGCGAACGGTCGAAGTAGTTGGACTGCGAACTCTGGTCGGTGCGCACCATCTGCACACCGATGTTGCCGCGCAGGCCGACTTCGCCGAGATCGGTGTTGATGTTGGCGCGGATCCAGGCGGTGCTGGTCTTTTCCTGCACCGTCCACGCCTTGGGAATCAGGTAGTCCAGGTTGGTGACCGGATTGAAGACCATGTAGCGGTCCACGGCGGCCGGCACGTTCCAGGCGGGGATGTAGCCGATGCCGGCGAAGCCCAGGTTGACCGGTGCGTACTGCAGGTCACCGGCGATGTTGGCATCGCCCTGGTCGCCGAGCAGGATGTTGCCCTCGGCCTGGGTCTTGTCCTTGCGGCGGTCGGCGTAGTTCACGCCCACGTCCACGTCGGAGAACCACGGCAGCGAATCGGGCATCGCGAAGGTGGCCTGCAGACGGGCACCCTTCAGGCGGTCTTCGACCATCGGCACCTTGCCGTAGCCGGAGCCGTAGATGGTGTTGGTCAGGAACAGCGCGTCCGGGTTGGCGTAGTCCAGGCCCGGGCGGATCTGCGAGAACCCGTCCGGCTTGACCACCACGCCGACCGAATCCAGCTGCGGCATCGGGGTGAGCTGCAGGTTGTTTTCCAGATTCAGTTCGTTGCGCGTGGCCTTGGAGTAGTTCACGTCGGCGACGACCTTGACCCGCTCGAAGTTGAACTCGTTGTTCCAGCCGAACGCGTCGATCTTGTCCTTGCGCTTGTTGTACATGCCGCGCACCAGCGGATACACGCCGGTCGCCACGCCGCCGGCGAAGGTGCCATCGGCATTGATCTGCGGGTTGGTGATCAGCAGGCCCGGGGTATAGCCGCCGTTGTAGTTGCTGAGGTTGACCTCGAACTGGTTGGCGGTATCGATCTGCTCGGCTTCGGTATGGAACGCATCCAGCGTGCTGGTCCACACATTCGACGGGCGGAACTGCACGGTCGCCATCACGCCGTCGCGCTCGTTGTTGCCGGTGCGGCGCAGGGCCTTGATGCCGTCGGAGAACACGGTGCCCGGGGCCAGGCCGGGGCGGTTGCCCTGGTCGGTCTGTTCGGTGGTCCACGGTTCGTACAGGCCGACCTGGTTTTCCTGGATGGGCATGTCGCTGTGCGCGTAGCCGATCGAGATGCCCAGCGTGTTGTCGAGGAACTGGTCGATGTAGCTGGCGCTGAAGCGGTTGCCGTACGGGTCGACATTGGCGGCCTTGCCCAGCGAACTCTTCTGGTAGCGGCCGCTGATCGCGATCACGCGCTCGGCAAAGCTCAGCGGACGCACGGTCTGCATGTCGATGGTGCCGGACAGGCCCTGGCCGACCAGGGCCGCGTCCGGGGTCTTGTACACGGTCACGCCGTTGACCAGTTCCGAGGGGTACTGATCGAACTCGACGCTGCGGTTGTCACCGGTGCTGACCACTTCGCGCCCGTTGAGCAGGGTGGTGGCGAAGTCCGGGGACAGGCCGCGCACGCTGATCACCTGGGCACGGCCGGCGACACGCTGGGCGGCCAGGCCGGGCAGGCGGCCCAGCGATTCGGCGATGCTCACGTCGGGCAGTTTGCCGATGTCTTCGGCCGAGATCGCTTCGACCACCGAGGTGGCGTCCTGCTTGATGGCGATCGCGTTCTCGATGCCGCGGCGGATGCCGGTGACCTGGACGGTGTCCAGATTGGTCGCCGTGGTGCCGGTCGGTGCGGTGGTGGTACTGGATTCGGCGGTCTGCGCCGACGCCATCAACGGCGTCAGGGCGACGGCCAGCGCGAGACTCAGCGCGCTGCGCTTGCGGTTCAACATTTTCCCCTCCCAGGCAATGTTGCCAATCGATTTTTTGGTTGCCCGGAGGACCCGGGAGCGTCATGGCGCGGTGGCCGTTGACTGCGTGGCTATGGTAGGCAGCGCGCCCGCCGCGGGAATCACCCTGCATACGTATTCAATGATGTTTGCAGCGTTGGAAGCGATTACAGGTGCGTTATCGCAGCCGCACCGACGCACGCGCGCCCGGTAGGTGCCGACCGTTGGTCGGCATGCCGCATCCACGCACGGATGCGTCGGCGCCGGGTGCGTCGCCCGACCAACGGTCGGGCGCTACCCGGCGCTGGCTGAGCGACTTACAACGGGGTGAAGCGGATCGCCTGCCCGCCACCCGGCGCCAGGGTGAGCACCAGCGCATCGGCGCTGGTTACCTCCCGCACTTCGCGCACGAAGGCGAACGGGTTGCTGCGGAAATCGGCGCCGTCTCCATCGCGGTAGATTTCCGCGCGGTAACGCACGCCCGGTTCCAGGAAGCCCAGTGACACCGGCAACACGCGCCCATGTTCGTCGGTGATGCTGCCCAGGAACCAGTCGCGGCTGTGGCGGTCCCTGCGCACGATGGTCACGTAGTCGCCCACCTCGCCGTTGAGCACGCGGGTATCGTCCCAGTCCACTGCCACGTCTTCGATGAAGCGGAAGGCCTCACGGTGCTGTTCGTAGTGCTCGGGCAGGTCGGCCGCCATCTGGATCGGGCTGTAGATCGTCACGTACAGGGCGAGCTGGCGGGCCAGCGTGCTGGGAATCGCCTGGCCGCCTCGGCCCTTCAGGCTCAGGATGCCGGGGGTGTAGTCCATCGGCCCGGACAGCATCCGGGTGAAGACGAGATTGACCTCGTGCTCGGGCGGATTCGGTGGCTGGCCCCAGGCGTTGTACTCCATGCCACGCGCGCCTTCGCGGCTGATCCAGTTCGGGTAGGTGCGGCGCAGGCCGGTGTCCTTGATCGGCTCGTGCGGGTTCACCGCGATGTGCCGTCTGGCCGCCTCCTGCACGACCTTGAGATGGTGGCGGGCCATGAACTGGCCGTCATGCCACTCGCGCCACAGCGGCCCACCGGCGGGGTTGCGGCGGTCAACCTGGCCGTCATCGCAGACGTAGCCGCTCTTGAACGCATCCACGCCCAGCCGCGCATACAGGTCCAGCGCCGCGCCAAGCTGATCTTCGTAGTGCTCGATCGCACACCCTGTTTCGTGGTGGCCGATCAGGTGCACGCCCTTCTTCGCGCCGTAGGCGGACAGCGCTTCGATGTCGAAATCGGGGGTGGGCCGGGTGAAGTCGAACGCATAACCATTGCCCACCCAGTCGCCGTCCCAGCCCGGATTCCAGCCTTCCACCAGCACGCCGCGGAATCCATGCCTGGCGGCGTAATCGATCACGCGTTTGGTTTTCGCCGTGGTCGCGGCATGTCGCGGGCCGGTCGCCCAGCTCTCCTCGTCCAGGTGCATCGACCACCACACGCCCAGGTACTTGGAGGGCTTCACCCAGCTGACGTCGCCGAGCACGTTGGGCTCGTTGAGGTTGAGGATCAGGCTGGACTCGACCAGTCCGCCGGCGGTGTCGCTGATCTGCAGCGTGCGCCACGGGGTATCGAACGGCAGGCTCCGTCGCACCTTCCAGCCCTCGGCCGAGGGCGACAGCTGCGCGCGCAGGCGCTGGCCCTCGGTGCGGCGCAGCCACATGCCGGCGTAGTCCACCAGCGCGGCTTCGTGGATGGAAACATGCAGGCCATCATGGCTGCGCAGCGTCATCGGCGTGTGTGCGAGCGGCACCTGGTCCAGCGGCGTGCGCTGGTAGAGATACTCGTAGTGAATCGGTTCACCGGCCGGAATCCACCAGGCGGTGGAGGCCGGGGCGATCGCGAACTCGGTCAGCTCATCGTCGATGATCGCCTCGCGCATGCCCGGCTGTTGCGGGAAGTGGTAACGAAAGCCCAGGCCGTCGTCATAGACCCGGAACACCACATCGATGCGACGCTTGGCGCCGCTGCGTTCGGCCAGCTGCACGACCACTTCGTTGAAGTGATTGCGGGTCAGCCGGCGCTCGCCCCACGGCTGCTCCCAGGTCTCATCGACGCTGCGCGACTGCTGGCTGACGATGGCAAGATCACGGTCCAGCCGGCCATCACGCAGCTGGAAGCCAAGCCTGGAGGTGTCCACCACGGCCTCGCCGAAGCGTTCGACCCGGTAGCTGGGGGCGCCGCCGTCCAGCTGCAGCGATACGCGCAGCACCTTGCCGGGTGACTCGACGCTGGCCACGATGACCGGCTCGGCAACCGCGGTGGCGCTGAACGCGCAGAGGATCCCGCCGAGCAGGGACAGGCGACGACGTGCGCAACGCCCGTCCGTTGGATACGACAGTGACGGCATTTCCCCTCCCAAGGTGGCCGAAAACACACCGGGACTATAGCGACGCCCTCACGCCTGCCGACCGCCGTGCCGATGAATACGTATGCAGGTCGATGCAGGCTGCGGTGCGCCGTCTACCATGGGGCCAAGGCACCCTGGGAGGGGGCCGCGAGCGCATTGCCGCGAGGCGGTGCGGACCTACAACGCGAGCAAAGGGGAGGGAGGCAACGGGCGCGAGCCGGTTCGCCACTTCGATGCTGAAGATGATCTGCCTGACCGCTGCCCTCGGGGCAGCGATGGGGTCCACCGCGGGCGCGGCGGACCTGGAGTTTGATGGTCGCCATGCGCGCGCCGAAACCGCCGCCGCGGGTGGCTATCGTCTGCATGCGCCGCAGGGCGAGGTGCGCGTCAGTGCGCAGCCGATGCGCAGCGAGACCGCCAGCGTGCTGTTCGATGCGCTGTTCGGGCTGGCCCAGCAGGAGATGGCCGACGACCGCGTGGATGCGATCCGCGACCCGGCCTTCAATCACGGCAAGCCGGTTCCCTGCGCGTGTTTCCAGACCGGCGAGCGCTGGCCCTATGTGTGGACGCGCGATGTCAGCTTCGCCGCGGATCTGGCGCTGTCGCGGCTGGATCCCGTGCGTACGCGGCAGTCGCTGCAGTTCAAGCTGTCCACGGCGCGCGATGGACATACCCCGGGACTGTTCGTGGCGCAGGACACCGGCTCCGGTGGCAGCTGGCCGATCAGCAGCGACCGCGTGGTCTGGTTCCTGGCCGCACGTGGGCTGCTGGAGGACGCGGCATTCGCCGACCAGGTCTGGCAGGCGCTGCAGGCGACCCTGGCGCAGGATCGCGAGGCGGTGTTCGATGCACGGATCGGCCTGTATCGCGGCGAAACCTCGTTCCTGGATTGGCGCGAGCAGACCTATCCGGACTGGACCCGCGAGGACGTGCGCTTCATCGGCGAATCCTTCGCGCTGTCCACCAATGTGCTGCATTACGAAGCGCTGCGCCTGGCCGAGCGGTTGGCCCGCCAGCACGGCGATGCACGCGCTGCCACGTACGGCCAATGGGCGGATGCGCTGGCCCGCCAGATCGACGCGCGTTTCTGGCGCGAGGATGCCGGGCAGTACATGAGCTACATCGGCGAGGCGGCGCACCCGGTGCCGTACGCCAAGTACGACCTGCTCGCGCTGTCGCTGGGCGTGCTGGCCGATGTGTTCCCGGCCGATCGCGCACGGCGCGCGCTGGCGAACTACCCGGCCGTGGCCGGTGGCAGCCCGGTCGTCTGGCCGCAGGAAGCGCAGCAGCCGATTTACCACAACCGCGGCATCTGGCCCTTCGTCAGTGCGTACTCGCTGCGTGCGGCGCGGCGGTTGGATGATGCCCCGCGCATCGCCATGGAGATCGAGTCGCTGATGCGCGGCACCGCGCTGGCTGGCTCGAACATGGAGAACTATGAGATGCGCACGCTGGCCGTGCATGTCGATGAAGGCGTGCTCAGCGGTCCGGTGGTCAATTCGCCGCGCCAGTTGTGGTCGGTGGCCGGTTACCTCTCGATGGTGCTGGAAGGTGTGTTCGGCGTGGAAGACGATGGCCGCATCGCGCCGAAGCTGCCGGTGTCACTGGTGCCGACGTTGTTCGGCGAGCGCGACCGCATCCGCCTGGACGATGGCAAGCAGCGTTACGTGCTGGTGCGGCCGAAGCAGGTCGCCGGCGAACTGCTGGTGGCGGGCGCCATCCAGCGCGACGGCACTACCACCACGGTGCAGCTGGTCCCGTTGGCGGGTCGTGCGGCGATGCCGTCGCCGGCGATTGTCCGCCCGGCAGCGGTCTTCGCCCCGGCCCCCCCCGCCGCACCTGTGCCTCGCGAGACCACGGCAGGCTGGCAGATCCCGGTGCCCGCCGATCACGTGCTGTGGCGCGACGGCCAGACGCTGTCGCCCACAGGGGGTATCGCCACGATTGCCCGGGACGGGGCCAGCCATTGCCTGAGCCTGACCCGCCGTGAGGGAACGCTGGAATCGCTGCACAGCCCGATGACCTGCGTCGGTCCGCAGCAGGTGCTGGCCGGTGCCACGCACTGGCAGTGGACCGCACCGAGCGCCGGACGCTGGCGTGCGCGCCTGCGCTATGACAATCCGAACGGCCCGATCAACACTGGCGTCACCGCGGCGGTAAAGACCTTGGTGCTGCAGTGCGAGGGACAACCCGACCAGCGCCGTCCGGTCGTGATGCCGCACAGCGTGGGCGAGCAGGATTCCACCGCGGTCGAGTTCGAGGCACCGGCGGGTAGCTGCCGCATCGCCTTGGAGGAGGGCTTCAACATGAGCGCGCTGACCCACTTCGCGCAGTACAACGGTGGCAAGGGGGGCAAGGACGGTGTGCTCAACCAGGCGCGCGTGTCCGCGCTGAGCCTGATGCCGGTGGCCGTGTCGCTGGAGCCGCGCCGATGAGCCGTACACCCAAACCGACCCTGTCGTTCTGGCAGATATGGAACATGTGCTTCGGCTTCCTCGGCATCCAGTTCGGCTTCGCGCTGCAGAACGCCAATGCCAGCCGCATCTTCGAGACGCTGGGCGCGCCGATGGACGCGGTGCCCGGGCTGTGGATCGCCGCCCCGCTGACCGGCCTGCTGGTGCAGCCGGTGATCGGCTACCTGTCCGACCGCACCTGGACGCGCTGGGGCCGCCGCCGTCCGTTCTTCATGATCGGTGCGGTGCTGACCACGCTCGCCCTGCTGGTGATGCCGAATTCGCCCACGCTGTGGATCGCCGCTGGCACGCTGTGGGTGCTGGATGCCTCGATCAATGTATCGATGGAGCCGTTCCGCGCGTTTGTCGGCGATCAGCTCGCTCCGCGCCAGCGGCCGACCGGCTTCGCCATGCAGAGCTTCTTCATCGGCATCGGTGCGATCGTCGCCAGCTTCCTGCCGTTCATCCTGGCCCACTTCGGCGTCGCCAACACGGCGGCCGCGGGGCAGGTGCCCGATACCGTGCGCTACGCGTTCTACTTCGGCGCGGCGGTGCTGCTCGCGGCGATCACCTGGACCGTGGTCAGCACCCGGGAATACTCACCGGACGAGCTGGCCCGCTTCGATGACGCCGAGCCGGCCGCCGTGCACCAGAGTGCGCGCGTCGCCGGGCCACCCCCGTGGGCGCAGATTGGCGGCTGGGTGGCGGTGGGTGTCGTGCTGGCCGCAGCCATCGCGGCGCGGCAGGGCGACCGCATGCTGTACGTGCTGGCCGGCCTGTGCATCGCCTATGGCGTGCTGCTGGGCATCGCGCGCTGTGTGCCGGGGCCGCACATGCTGGCGACCATCGTCGACGACCTGCGTGCGATGCCACGCACCATGCGCCGCCTGGCCTGGGTGCAGTTCTTCTCCTGGTTCGCGCTGTTCGCGATGTGGATCTACACCACGGCCGCCGTCGCCGGCACCCACTTCGGCTCGACCGATACCGCCTCGGCCGCCTACAACGAAGGCGCCAACTGGGTTGGCGTGCTGTTCGGTGCCTACAACGGGTTCGCTGCGCTGGCGGCGTTGCTGATCCCGCTGATGGTGCGCGCACTGGGCCTGCGCTGGAGCCACCTGGTCAACCTGTGGCTGGGTGGACTGGGCCTGATCTCGATGCTGTTCATCCGCGACCCGCATTGGCTGCTGCTGTCGATGGTCGGCGTCGGCTTCGCCTGGGCCTCCATCCTGTCGCTGCCGTATGCGCTGCTGTCCGACAGCGTGCCGGCGGCGAAGATGGGCATCTACATGGGCCTGTTCAATTTCTTCATCGTGATTCCGCAGCTGGTCGCGGCCAGTGCGCTCGGCTTCCTGCTGCGCGCGTGGCTGGGGGGCGATCCGATGCACGTGCTCGCACTCGGGGGCGGCAGCCTGCTGCTGGCCGGCTTGTGCGTGCTGCTCGTGCCATCCCAACAGGAGAGTGTCTGATGTCCCGGTATTCGTCGTTGTCGCTGGCCCTGTCGTTCGCGCTGTCGGCCAGCCCCGCCCTGGCCGTCGAGCGCCCGGACTATGTCGGCACGCGCGAGCCCTTCGCCAGCCAGGCGGTCTACTTCGTGGTGACCGACCGCTTCGTCAATGGCGATCCGTCCAACGACCACCGCGACCAGGGCGGCGCGCATCCCACGTTCGATATCCCGGTGCCGTGCCCGGACAAGGTGGACGGCAACATCGGCTACCTGGGCGGTGACTTCAAGGGCGTGCTCGACAACGCCGCGTACATCCGCAACCTCGGCTTCGGTGCGGTGTGGATCACCCCGATCATCGACAACCCGGACCAGGCCTTCACCGGCAGCAAGCCGATCAGCTGCACCAGCACGCTGACCGACCGCGGCAAGACCGGCTACCACGGTTACTGGGGCGTCAACTTCTACACGCTCGACGAGCATCTGCCGAGCAAGGGCCTGGACTTCGCCGCCTTCACCCGTGGCCTGCACGCCGCCGACCTGAAGGTGGTGCTGGATATCGTCGGCAACCATGGTTCGCCCGCGTGGACGATGCCGGTGGCGCAGCCGCAGTTCGGCCAGATCTTCGACAAGGACGGCCGGTTGATCGCCGATCACCAGAACCTGCCGCCGCAGCAGCTGGACCCGGTCCACAACCCATTGCACGCGTTCTACAACAACATCGGCCCGGTCGACGGCAAGAACGGCTCGATCTTCGATGGCAACCTTGCCGAACTCTCCGACTTCAACGAGCACAACCCGGCGGTGATGGATTACCTGGTGGGCGCCTACCTGCAGTGGACCGCGCAGGGGGTGGATGCGTTGCGCATCGACACCATTGGCTGGCTGCCGCATCCGTGGTGGCATGCCTTCGTCAATCGCATCCGCGCCGAGCATCCGGGCATGTTCATGTTCGGCGAGGCATTCGACTACAACCCGGGCAAGATCGCCGAGCACACCTGGCCGGCCAACGCGAACGTCAGCGTGCTGGATTTCCCGCTGCGCGGCGCATTGTCGTCGGTGTTCGGCAAAGAGCAGAAGGGCTTCGAGACCCTGGCCGAGCCGCTGCACCTGCTCGACGGTCCGTATGCCAATCCGTACGAGCTGATGAGTTTCTACGACAACCACGACATGGCGCGGCTGGATGCCAGCGATGCCGGGTTCATCGATGCCCACAACTGGTTGTTCACGGCGCGCGGCATCCCGGTGATCTACTACGGCTCGGAAACCGGCTTCATGCGCAGCCGCGCCGAGCACGCCGGCAACCGCGCCTACTTCGGGCAGGAGCGCGTCAACGACGCGCCGAAGAGCCCGATCTTCGCGCCGCTGCAGCGCATCGCCAGACTGCGTGAGGCCACGCCGGCCCTGCAGCGCGGCCTGCAGGTCAACGAGCGCCTGCAGGGCGATGTAGCGGTGTTCTTCCGCGTGCTGCAGCAGGGCGATACCGCGCAGACCGCACTGGTGCTGCTCAACAAGGGTGATACGGCGCGCTCCATCGAGGTCCGCCGCTACCTGCAGGCCGGTACCTGGCGCGACGCGCTGGGCGGTGCCAGCCAGACGGTGACGGGATCGCTGACCGCCGAGGTGCCCGCACACGGCGTGCGCGTGTTCGTGCTGGATGCGCAGGTCGAGCAGACGGCGCTGCAGCAGCAGTTGAAGGCGGCGGTCGACGATCAGCGTGCACGCACCAGGCGCCTGGCGAAGTAGCCGGAGCGTGCTCGGCCCGCCGCACTGCGGTGGCCCGGGCACTACAATCGGGTCCGCGACCGCGCAGTGCGGTCCTTCCGGGTCCGCTGTCCATGTCACGCCTGTCCCTGCACCACGCAACGCCCGATGATGCCGAGCGCCTGTTCCACCTGATGCAGTTCTACTACTTCGAGGCCTCGGCCTGGAGTGGAGAAGCGGTGCGTCCGGACGGCCTCTTCGATTGTGACCGCAGCGATGTCGAGTCGTCCCTGCGCGATGACCCGCAGTGGGCACGGTTGCTGTTCGTCGACGACGCGCTCGCCGGGTTCGTGCTGGTGGACCAGGTGGAGCGGGAAGGGCGCCACTATCCCGAGCTGGCCGACCTCTTCGTGCTGCCCACGTACCGGCGGCAAGGCCTGGCCGCGCATGTGGTCAAGGAACTGGTCCGCCCCGGCGACGGGCAATGGCTGCTCGCGGTGTTCCGCGGCGACGTGACCGCGCATGCCTACTGGCTGCGGACGCTGCCGCGTCTCGGCCTGCCGCATGTCGCGCTGGCCGAGGAGGACGCGACCTTCCACTTGTTCCTGATCGGCGCCCCCGCGCGAGGGTAGTGCCGGCCGCTGGCCGGCTCCCGACACCCCCGACGGTACAATGGCGGCCCCACCCGCCGCCCACCTTCCATGAACGACGCCGCCCCCCAGACCCCGATCGAAACGCTGCTCAAGACCGCGATGGACGGTCAGTTGCCGATCGGCCTGTTCATGAAGGCCTTCGTCGCCTCCGAGGTGGTGCTGCTCACCGGCAGCCTGGTGACCCCGGACGGCAGCGGTTTCGATCCGCTGCTGTTCGACAAGCAGGGCGTGCTGCACGTGGCGGTGTTCACCGATATGAGCCGGGTCGGCTTCCACAGCCAGCAGGCCCCGCACACGATCCGCATGCGGATGCTGGAAGTGCTCAAGCGCGTGCCCGGCGGCTACGGCGTGGTGATCAATCCGGGTACCTCGCTGGGCTTTGAGATCTCGCCGTCGGGCGTCGGCGAAATCCTCAAGGACTTCGCCGACGGCCCGCACTGACGGGGCCGCCTTTGGCAGCAGGCCTAGCGTTGTTTCCGGCGCCAGCATCCGGCGAGCCATGACAGGCTCACACAGCCAGCACCCACCATCATCCAGCCGACGGCTGCGGTCCCCGTCGCCTGCTCGATCGCACTCCACCATGCCGGCCCGAACAGGGTGCCCACTGCCAGGGCAGCGATGGCCAGCACGGCCAGCAGCACCCGCGACACCCAGCGCTCGATGCCGGCGTCATGGCGGGCGATGCGCAGGGCGACATCGCGGGCGAAGCGCATTGGCGGCCCGCTCTGTGGTGCGGAGGCGATCGCCTCGGCGATGCGCAGGTAGTCGACGTCGTCTGGGCCGGCGCGCTGGCCGCTTCGTGCGGCGCGCAGGCCGCGTTCCTGGGCCTGCCATTCCTCGGGGTCGATCCGGGGATTGTCTGCGGTGCTCATGCTGGCACTCCAATACGGGATTCCAGCAGCTCGCGTAGTCGCTTGCGGCTGCGGAACAGGTGGCTCTTGATGGTGCCTTCAGCCAGGTCGGTCAGGGTGGCGATCTCGGCGATGGAGATCTCTTCCAGATGATAGAGCGTGAGCAGGGTGCGCTGCAGCGGCGGCAACGCGTCGATCGCGGCGTGCAGATGGGCGTTGATGTCCTGCTCGCTGGTCCGCGCCTCGAGGTCGTGGCCGTCGCCGATCTGGTCGATCAACGCGGCACCGTCTTC
The DNA here is from genome assembly GCF_039673155.1 of Stenotrophomonas sp. TWI1149. NCBI lineage: Bacteria > Pseudomonadati > Pseudomonadota > Gammaproteobacteria > Lysobacterales > Lysobacteraceae > Stenotrophomonas > Stenotrophomonas sp. TWI1149. Next base: position 50,453 of record NZ_JBDJLB010000001.1, on the reverse strand, counting down.
GGTCACGCTGTTGTCCACCAGCGGAATACGGCGTCGCTCCAGGTGGCGCCTGGCGATCGAATAGGCGACCTGCGCCACCCAGGATTTCAGTGCGCTCTCGCCGCGGTACTGATGCAGCGTCTGATGGATGCGAAGGAACGCTTCCTGGCACAGCTCTCGGGTGTCGTCCGGATGGCGGACCATGCGGTCGACCACGCGCCAGCACAGTCCTTGATACTCGCGCACCAGCTGCTCGAACGCCCCGGGCTGTCGCGACAGGATGGCGGCGACCAGGGCACGGTCGGCGTCGAGGCAGTCGGCAGGAGTGGGCGGCGTGCACATGTCCCATAGGGATACGTCGAGTGCGCCATCGGTTGCAACCGGGGCCCGTGCAACCGATCCCGCGCCGGCCGTATCTCAGTGGACAAGCCCCTCCTCAACGGAACGTACGCACCATGGATTACAACCTGATTCTGCCCGTCGTCCTGATCCTCGGCATCGTGTATGCCATCAAGAGCGTGGTCGACGGCCACACCCGGCGGCGGATCGTCGAAGCCCGCGGCTCGGAAGAGCTGGTTCGCTCGCTGCTGGCCGGCGACACCACCAAGCGGCGGCTGGCCGCGCTGCACTGGGGCTGCGTGATGCTGGCCCTTGCGCTCGGTTTCGGGCTGGTGGATGTCCTCGGCATCGACCGGGTCACGCCCGGGGCGATTGCGCTGCTGCTCGGTGCGACCGGGCTGGGCAATGTCGTGTACTTCGTGCTGGATCGTCGTTTGAAATAAGCCGACAGCGGTGGATGCTCAGCCGCGCAGCGAGGATTCCCGCAGCACCTGCTTCACCGCGATGCTCTGGCCTTCCACCGGCTGGCCTTCGATCAGTGCCAGCAGCTTTTCCACCAGCAGGTGCCCGGCCTGCTTGGTGTCCTGCTGCACGGTGGACAGCGGCGGGGACACCGAGGCGGCCAGCGGGATGTCATCGAAACCAGTGACGGCCACATCCTCCGGGACGCGCAGCCCATGTTCGCGCAGGGCACGCATCGCGCCGATCGCGATCAGGTCGCTGGCCGCGCACAGCCCATCGATACGCTCGCCGCCTGCCAACAGCGCCTGGCAGGCATCGAAGCCGGACTGCTCGGTGGTGATCGCATCGTGCTGCAGCGACGGCTCGGCGGTGAGGCCGCGCACCCGCATCGCCTCGACGTGGCCGCGGTAGCGCTGCTCGAATTCGGGATAGTGGCTGGAGGCGTGGCCGACGAAGGCGATCCGGCGGCAGCCCTGGTCGAGCAGGTGGGCGGTGATGTCGAACCCGCCCTGGAAATTGTCGCTGCCGATCGAGACACCCGGCTGGTCGGGCAGGGACGCCCCCCAGCGCACGAAATGGGTGCCTTGCTCGACCAGCCGCTGCAGGCGCTCGCGCGACTCGTGGTAGTCGCCGTAGCCGAGCAGGATGATGCCGTCGGCCTTGTTGCTGTCCTCGTAATCGGCCTGCCAGTCGGTGGACAGCTGCTGGAAGGAGACCAGCAGGTCGTAGCCGCGCAGCGCGCAGGCGCGCGTGATCGAGCCCAGCATGGCGTGGAAGAACGGGTTGATCAGCGAGTCGTCGTTGGTCGGGTCCTCGAAGAACAGCAGGGCCAGCGTGCCGGCATTGCGCAGGCGCAGGCTGGAGGCGTTCTTGTCGACCTTGTAGTTCAGCTCCCGGGCGATGGCCAGGATCCGCTGCCGGGTCTCGGCATTGACCATCGGGCTGCCGCGCAGCGCCCGCGACACCGTTGGCTGGGAGACGCCGGCCAGGTGGGCGATATCGAGGGAGGTGGCTTTACCGCGGATGGTCATTGCTGCAGGCGTGGGAACAGTGAACGGACATCATGCCATGCGCCGCCAGGGCCGGGCCGGGCGGAGGGAGGGCCCCGCGCCAGCGGCCGGCATCCTGCGGGCCCAACCGCCGTCACCCTTGCGGCATATGGCTCGAGCAGGTTTCCGGTCGCTTCCGGCCGGAATTCCGACAGGGCCGGGGACGATGGCAATGATAAGATGGGCCGTTCTGGATTCCCCCAATTTCACCTGGGGCGGCCCCGCGTATCTGCAGCCTGTCCGGGGCTGTGATATGACTGCGGCCTGCCCTCGGACAACGGAAGAGCAACCCTATGGCGCGCGGCATCAATAAAGTCATCCTGGTCGGCAACCTCGGCAACGACCCGGACGTGAAGTACACCCAGGGCGGTATGGCGATCACCCGCATCAGCCTGGCCACCACCAGCGTCCGCAAGGACAAGGATGGCAACCAGCAGGAGCGCACCGAATGGCACCGCGTGGTGTTCTTCGGCAAGCTCGGCGAAATCGCCGGTGAATACCTGCGCAAGGGCAGCTCGGTCTACGTCGAAGGCAGCCTGCGTTACGACAAATACACCGGCCAGGACGGCGTGGAGAAGTACTCCACCGACATCATCGCCGATGAGATGCAGATGCTCGGCGGCCGTGAAGGCGGCGGTGGCGGTGGCGGTGCTGGCGGTGAACGTCCGCAGCGCGCGCAGGCCCCGCGCCAGGAGTACGGCGGTGGTGGTGGTGGCGGCGGTGGTCAGCGCGGCGGCGGTGGTGGTGGCTACGGCCAGCAGCGCCCGCAGCAGCAGGCACCGCAGCAGTCGGCGCCGCCGATGGACGACTTCGCTGATGACGACATTCCGTTCTAATTTTTAGCACTTCCTTCATACAAAAAAGCCCCAGTAAGTCATTGTACTTACTGGGGTTTTCTTGTTTACGCATGGATTTCTGCATCCTGCTAGTCTGAGGCCAATCTTCTACTAGTAGAGGATGTAAACGATGAGGCCGGCATTTCGCGTTCGGATCGTCTTGTTCGCCTCTGGCGACGCTTTCCGGTACTGCTGGATGAGCATGGGTGCCCGCTCTTTCGCCCCACCGTGTTTGCGCTTACTCAGGTTCGGGGTAGGAATCTTTCAACTAACACGATCAGCAACGTGCTGCGTGCGATTGAAGTGGGGGGCTCGCTGGCCAGCAGAATCGCCACGGCGTCGTCCGGCTCGGCGGCCATCCAGTCGTCGACCTGGCCAGGCTGCAGCCACGCCGGCATCCGGTCGTGGATATCGGCTGACACGCCGCTGCTGTCGCCGGTGATGATGGTGAAGGTGCCGAGGCCGCCTTTGCGCATTCACTTGACCGAACAAGCCGCGCCACCTAGATTTCCTGATGAAACCAACTATCTCGCCGTAACCCCAAAGACGGCCTACATGCCGAGTCGGCCCCTATGATCATGCAGCCATGACTAAGACGACGCACCTCGTTGGCGTTGATCACGCCGGGTTTACGGTTTCCTCCTTGGACGAATCCATCCACTTTTGGACCCAGGCACTGGGTTTCGAGCTGCAACGCCAATCGGAGATGGGTGGCGATTTCCTGTATCAGGTTACAGGCGTTGATGATCCGAACGTGCGCACGGCAATCGTCTTGGCGCCGAATGGGTTCATGGTTGAGCTGCTGCAGTACTCTGGAGGTCGCCAGCATGGAGCCGCGCCGGAGAGTGCCGGCGCGATCGGAGCTGCACACCTGGCTTTGACCGTGGAGGATATTCACTCCGCCATCGCCCGTGTAGAGGCTGCGGGATGGAAGGCGAAGGGCAGTCCACAACCAATTCCAGGCGGTCCACGCAAGGGGACACTAGCGGCCTACGTCTCCGGCCCCGATCACATCACAATCGAGTTCATGCAGCCGCCAAGCAGGTGATGGGCGTGCAGAGGAAAGTGAACTGGCATCACTGCTAGGGATGGTCTGAACAAATCTGCGCGAAATCCGATGGTAGTGCCGGCCGCTGGCCGGCAAGCTTGAGGTCCATCAGACCACGTTGAAGGACCCTCCATGCAGCTGACATTCGGTGGTGCCGAAGGCCTGATCCGGAAATGCACCAGACCAGGAAGGGCAATCAGTGGTACTTCGGCATGAAGGCGCACATCGGTGTGGATCAGTTTTCGGGCCTTGTGCACCATGTGACATGCATCGCTGCCAATGTAGGCGATGTCACAGTCACGCACGAACTTCTGCACGGTAACGAGGATTGCGTGCTGGGCGACAGTGGCTACACCGGGGCGGACTCGCGGCCAGAGCTACAGGACGCCAAGGCGGCGTTCTTAACCGCCAGGAAGCGGGGCAAAGTGAAGGCGATCAAGAACGCGCGCGACCGTCGGCAGCACGAGCGCTGGGAGCGCGACGTCCCCCCGGTTTGAGTAGTGGGTGGATTTAGAGTCCGGTGCTGATGTTATCGTTCTTCGCCGCCAACTCCGCGGCGTACTGGGCGGGGGTTAGCCCGCCAAGCGCTCGCTTGGGTCTTTCTTCGTTGTAGTCGCGCCGCCAGCTTTCGATGCTGGTGCGGGCATGAAGCAATGTCGGGAACCAGTGCTCGTTGAGGCATTCGTCGCGCAGCCGTCCGTTGAAGGACTCGACGTATGCATTTTGGTTCGGTTTGCCCGGTTCGATCAGACGCAGGGCAACTCCCTTTTCGTGAGCCCAGGCCACCAGCGCCTTACCGCAAAACTCCTTGCCGTTGTCTGTCCTGATCACTCGTGGCAGGCCGCGCTGCATGGCCAGTCTGTCCAGTACCCTGGACACGCCTTGCCCGGATATTGCCCGCTCCACTTCGATGGCCACAGCCTCGTGGGTGGCGTCGTCGACGATGGTCAGGCACTTGATCACCCGGCCTTCGGCGGTACGGTCGAACACGAAGTCCATCGACCACACCTCATTGGCGGCGGACGGCCGCAGAAGGGACTGGCGCTCGCCTGCCGGCACCTTCTTACGCTTTCTGCGACGCACCTGCAGGCCCGCTTCCTGATACAAGCGCTCCACTCGCTTGTAGTTCACTACAAGTCCTTTCTGCCGCAGCTTCAGATGGATCATGCCCACCCCGTAGCGTCTGTGCCGGTGCGCCAGCGCAGCGATCTGCTCGCGCAGCTCAACGTTGAGGTCGGGCCGAGGCTCATAGCGCAGTGCGCTCGCGCTCATCCGTACCACCGTCAGCGCTCGCCGCTCGCTCAATCCCTTCTCGACCATGCTCCGCACCAGCAGCCTGCGCGCCGGTGCGGTCACCACTTTTTTCGCAACGCATCCTTGATGACGTCGTTCTCGAAGACCTGTTCTGCCAGTAGCTTCTTCAGGCGTGTGTTCTCCGCCTCCAGGTCCTTGAGCCGCTTGGCGTCGGGCACGCTCATGCCGCCGAACTTGCTGCGCTACAGGTAGTACGAGGCCTCGCTAAAGCCATGCTGGCGGCAGAGGTCCTTGATGGGCATGCCGGCCTCAGCTTCGCGTAGGAAGCCGATGATCTGCTCTTCGGAAAAGCGCTTCTTCACGTCCAATCTCCTTGTCATTGAGAATTGGACTCCAAACCGCTTCGCTACTCAATCTCGGGGGGACGTCGATCCCGCCTGCCGAAGCTGAGGCAAACTACTATCGGCAACTAGCCAGTCAAGCCGCCGCGGTGGCGGCCTGACGTAACCCTACTTGCCTCCACCGAACCCGGGGGGATTCAGTTTGCGAGACCGGAACGCCGCCACTTTCATCCGGTTCCCGCAGAGCGCCATGCTGCACCAACGGCGCTTTCGCGACTTGGTCGTGTCATGGAACAGCAGTGTGCAGTCATGCGCTTCACACTCGCGTACGTGCTGCAGGTCGCCACCGGCGAGGAGCCGGCTCAGCGCCACTGCGATGGGCTCCAGCAGGCTTTCTGCGCTGTCATCGCGGCGGCGTTCGACCACGCAAGGGCCTGCACCGTCAGTGGACGACTGCAGTTGAACGATCGGTCGGCCAGCCTCCAGCACCTTGTTCACTATCGGTGCCTGGAACGGGCGCCCTGCCCGTGCAGCCGTCAGCAGTTCGCGTGCTTCGTCGCGCAAGGCGGCGGCCAGCTCCGCCACGCCGTTCGGGATGGGGACCGCGCCTGCGTCCAGGACGCCCGCCGCGGCCAGCCAGTCGATTGCCGCCTGGTCGCCCTGAAGCACGTCCACCGGGGCCGTACTGGGGCCGTAGGCCGAGTTGATGAAGTCGAGCGCCAGATCATTGGCCACGAACAATGCGGGGGATGGAGCTGAGTCGATCATGCGTAACCCCTGTAAATATTGTTGACAGGTTACCACTGCCGCACGTAACCTTCAAATCAACTCCAATGTGGTTACATAAAACGCTCATGACTACTTCGAATACGCTCGCCCGATTCGGCGCGACGGCTGCCCTGCTCGCCGCCACCGCCACCGCGCACGCCCAGGTCCAGTACCGCTACGAACAGGTGGGCGAGGTCAAGGTGTTCTATCGGGAGGCCGGCCCCCGTTCGGGCCCCACCGTGCTCCTGCTGCATGGGTTCGCGGCGTCGTCGTACATGTACCGGGACGTCATCGAGGCGCTGTCGGACAAATACCACGTCATCGCCCCGGACCTGCCCTCCTTCGGTTACACCGAGGCACCTGCGCGTGGCGCGTATGACTACACCTTCGACACCCTGGCCGCGACCCTGCAGCGCTTCACCGAGCAGTTGAAGCTGGAGCGCTACGCGCTGGTGGTGCACGACTACGGCGCCCCGGTGGGATGGCGTCTCGCCAGCGCGCATCCAGAGCGGATCACCGCCCTGATCTCGCAGAACGGCAACGCTTACGAGGACGGCCTGGCGAAGGGGTGGGATCCGATCCGCGCCTACTGGAACGATCCCAGTGCGCAGAACCGCGCTGCCCTGGCCGAGTTCCCCACGGCCGCTGCGATCAAATGGCAGTATCTGGAAGGCGTGCGCGACCCCAGCCTGGTGGCGCCGGATGGCTACACCCTTGAGGGGCTGCATGTATCCAGGCCCGGCAACGCGGATATCCAGCTGGACCTGCTGCTGGACTACGCCTCCAATGTGCGGCTATACCCCGCCTTCCAGGCCTACTTCCGGACGCATCAACCGCCGCTGCTTGCCGTGTGGGGGCGAAACGATCCGTACTTCCTGCCCGCCGGTGCGGAGGCGTGGAAGCGCGACATTCCCGATGCCGAAATCCACTTTTTCGATACCGGGCACTTCGCGCTGGAGACGCATGCGGACGAGATCATTCCGGTGATCCGGGAGTTTCTGGATCGGAAGGTTGGCGCGCACCGAAGCGGAGCGCAGTCGAGTCGTTGAACAACAGGAAACGCGTCGGCAGGCAGAATCCCCAGCGATCCCAAAACGTTCCGGCCGCTGCACGACGATCCAGATGATTGAGTCAATCCGACCGTCCCGTTCAGAGTTCACAAGGTGGCGTCGAACGCGTCCCGTTGGGTCGTATGCCAGCAGAAGGGAAGGGTGCGATCTGGCTTCCAGTGGATAGGGGGCAAGGATGCCAACACGTTTATCTGGTACGCGAAGTTGTTGACACTCGCGAGGCAGTAGTACGCTGGATGCATTGCATGCCAGCGCATGTGGCAGTTGTTTACCTTTTTGGTAGGCACAACCGTTCTGATTTCTGATTTTTACGGATGCAGATGAAACCCCGGTAAGCCCCCGTGCTTGCTGGGTTTTTCTTTTCTGCACGGGACGTTCGGGTTCGCCGGCGATGAGCGGATGCCTGCCGCGCGGCGGCGCTGACCTCCCGCAGCCCGGTGAACGCGATTGCGTGGCAGGCCGCCCTCCCATCGCACGCACGCGGCGACAGGCAGTACGCGCGTTGTGCCCCGCAACATGCGTTTTCGTGCACCGCGTCTTGCAAAAAAACGATCTCCTCCTCTATGGTGCAATCGATTGCATTGCAGCGGATCGTCAGCGTTTGATACCGGTTGGGAGGCCGGAAGACGGATGTCCATCCATTCGATCAGACCGGCGCCGGCATCGGGGCCGGGGCTCACGCGGCGTGATGCACTGCGCCTGGCGGCCGCCGCGAGCCTTGGGCTGGGTGCTGCGGGCGTGCTGCCGGCGTTTGCCGCCGCCGCGCCGCTCAAGGGCAACCTGAAGCACGCCGTCGCCCGCTGGACCTTTCCGCAGCAGTCGGTCGCCCAGCTGTGCAGGACGGTGCAGGACATCGGGTTCGCCGCCATTGATCTGGTCGGCCCGGAGGACTGGCCCACGCTGAAGGCCCATGGCGTGGACAGTTCGATGTGCAACGGCGCGGAGCTGGGCCTGACCAAGGGCTTTGCCGGCCGCGAGTTCCACGACCAACTGGTGGAGCGCTACACGCGGCACATCGATCTGGTCGCCGATGCCGGCTACCGCAACCTCATCTGCTTCTCCGGCAATCGCAACGGCATGGACCCCGATGAAGGCATGGCCCATGCCGAAACGGGGCTCAAGCGCATCCTCCGGCACGCCGAGAAACGCAACGTCGTGCTGGTGATGGAGTTGCTGAACTCCAGGGTCGATCATCCCGACTACCTCTGCGACACCTCCGCCTGGGGCGTCGAGCTGTGCCAACGGATCGGCTCGGATCATTTCGGCCTGCTCTACGACATCTACCACATGCAGATCATGGAGGGCGACATCATCGCCACCATCGGCAGGCATCACGCCTGCTTCAAGCATTACCACACCGCGGGCGTGCCTGGCCGGCACGAGATCGGAGACCAGCAGGAACTCCACTATCCCGCCATCTGTCGCGCGATCCGCGACACCGGTTTCGATGGGTATCTGGCGCAGGAATTCATGCCTGCGGCGCCAGATCCCGTCGGCTCGCTGCGCGAGGCGATCCGCCTCTGCGACGTCTGAAACGATATCCACCTAGGTGAAACAGACCCATGGCAGACAATCATTACGACGCCATCGTCGTCGGCTCGGGAATCAGTGGCGGTTGGGCGGCAAAGGAGCTGACCGAGAAGGGCCTCAAAGTCCTGATGCTGGAACGGGGACGCAACATCGAGCACGTGAAGGACTACGTCAACGCGATGAAGGAGCCGTGGGACTTCCCGCATCGTAACCGGCCCACCCAGGCGATGAAGGCCGCGTTCCCGGTACTGATGCGCGACTACGCGCTGGCCGAGAACCTGCAGGGGATGTGGGCCGACGAACAGGAATCGCCCTACATCGAGACCAAACGGTTCGACTGGTTCCGCGGCTACCACGTCGGGGGGCGCTCGCTGATGTGGGGCCGGCAGAGCTATCGCTTCTCCGATCTGGATTTCGAAGCGAATCTCAAGGAGGGCATCGCGACCGACTGGCCGATCCGCTACGCCGACATCGCGCCCTGGTACGACTACGTGGAGAAGTTCGCCGGCATCGCTGGCACGCGCGAAGGGTTGGATGTGTTGCCGGACGGCGAGTTCCTGCCGCCGATCCCGTTGAACATCGTCGAAAAGGACGTGGCCGCGCGGATCAAAAAGGCCTTCGGCGGCACCCGGCACATGATCCACTCGCGCACCGCCAACATCACCCAGCCCATGCCCGAGCAGGGGCGTGTCAACTGCCAGTACCGCAACAAGTGCATCCTGGGCTGCCCCTTCGGCGCCTACTTCTCGACCCAGTCGGCGACGCTGCCGGCCGCCATGAAGACCGGCAACCTGACCCTGCGCCCTTTCTCGATCGTCAAGGAAGTGCTCTACGACAAGGATCGCAAGCGTGCGCGCGGCGTGGAGGTCATCGATGCCGAGACCGGGCAGACCTACCAGTACACGGCCAAGGTCATCTTCCTCAACGCCTCCTCCTTCAACTCGACCTGGCTGCTGATGAACTCGGCCACCGATGTATGGGAGGGCGGGCTGGGCTCTTCGTCCGGCGAACTGGGGCACAACGTGATGGACCATCATTTCGGCGCGGGAGCCTCCGGCCGGGTCGAGGGCTTTGAGGACAAGTACTACTTCGGCCGGCGTCCCTGCGGCTTCTATATCCCGCGTTTCCGCAACGTCGCCGAGGAAAAACGCGGCTACATGCGGGGATTCGGTTACCAGGGCGGCGCGAGCCGCAACGGGTGGTCGCGCGAGATCGCCGAGCTGAACATTGGTGCCGACCTGAAGGAGGCGCTGACCGTACCCGGCGACTGGCGCATCGGCATGACCGGGTTCGGCGAGATGCTGCCGCACCACGACAATACGATCCGCCTCGACCCGGACCGCAGGGACAAGTGGGGCTTGCCGGTATTGGCGATGGACGTTTCCATGCGCGCCAACGAGCTGGCCATGCGCAAGGACATGGCCGCCGATGCCGCCGAGATGCTGGAAGCCGCCGGCGTCAAGGACGTGGAGATGCACGACAACGACTATGCCCCGGGCAAGGGCATCCATGAAATGGGCACCGCGCGCATGGGGCGTGACCGCAGGAACTCCGTGCTGAACCAGCACAACCAGGTCTGGGATGCGCCCAATGTCTATGTGACCGACGGTGCCTGCATGACCTCCAGCGCGTGCGTGAATCCGTCGCTGACCTATATGGCGCTGACCGCGCGGGCAGCCGACCATGCCGTGCGCGAACTGAAAGCGGGGAATCTCTGATGGACCGCCGCGAACTGCTGAAGATGATCGTCGCCGCCACAGGTGCGGCCATGATCGGCCTGCCCGCGCTCGGTCAGGCACAGGCTCCTGCCGCAGGGCCGAAGACGCCCTTCTCCGACGCGGATGTCGGCACGCTGGACGAGATTGCCGAGACCATCCTGCCGCGGACGAAAACGCCGGGGGCGAAAGACGCAGGCGCCGGTGCGTTCATGGCGACATTCGTCACTGACTGTTACACGCAGAAGCAGCAGGCGGCGTTCCGCGCCGGCCTGGTCGATATCGACAAACGCGCCGGGGGCCGCTTCGTTTCACTCGCGCCGCAGGAGCGTACCGGACTCCTGCGCGCGCTGGATGTGGAAGCCAGGAAGCACGCGGTCGACGTGACCGAGACCGGCACCACCGAAGAAGGCGAAGCGATGCCGCACTACTTCACGATGATCAAGCAGCTCGCCATCTTCGGCTTCTTCACGTCGAAGGTCGGCGCGACCGAGGTGCTGAAGTATGTCGCCGTGCCGGGCCGCTACGACGGCGACCTCGCCTATGTTCCCGGTACGCCCGCCTGGGGGACCAGCTGATGGACCGCAGCATCATGACCCGCCCGTTGCTGATGGCGGTGGGCCTGCTGGCCACCGCAGCTGTGTCTGCACAGGCCAACAGTGATCCCGCGCGCGATCCAGCGAAGACCGAGGTGTGGACCCCCGTGCCCGCGAGCGTGGCCACGCCGCCGGGCGGTGCGCCCTCCGACGCGATCGTGCTGTTCGATGGCAGGGCTGTTTCCGCCTGGGAGTCCGAGCAGGGGGGGCGCGTGCCCTGGAGCGTCGCCGACGGTGCGCTGACCGTGGTTCCCGGCAGCAAGGGCATCCGGACCCGGCAGCGCTTCTGCGACATCCAGCTGCACGTCGAATGGCGCTCGCCCATCGCGACAAAGGGCTTCAACGGCCAGGATCGGGGCAACAGCGGCATCTTCCTGCAGGAACTGTATGAGCTGCAGGTGCTCGACAGTTACAACAATCCGACCTATGCCAACGGCCAGGCGGCCTCGCTCTACAAACAGGCCATGCCGCTGGTGAACGCCTCGCGTGCGCCAGGTGAGTGGCAGGCCTACGACATCATCTGGAAGGCGCCGCGCTTCTCGCCGGGCGGCGGGCTCACCTCGCCCGCCCGCATCACCGTGCTGCACAACGGCGTGCTGGTGCAGAACGACACCGTCCTGGCCGGCAAGACCGAGTACATCGGCGCGCCTTCGTACTCGCCCCATGCGTGCGCGCCGATCTACCTGCAGGAGCACGATTCCAGGGTCAGCTACCGCAACATCTGGGTGCGAGAGCTGTAGCGCCGACACGAAACGGCTGCCGGCGCCGGCGCCGGCAGCCTAGTGCGCCAGGTAACTGGCGATATCGTCGATCTCCTGGGGCGACAGCTGTGGAAACGGCGGCATCAACCCGCCGCCCTTGCTGATCTTCTCCTTGATCTGCGCCGGCTGCAGCCGCTTGGCGACGTCGGTGAGCGCGGGGAACGTTGGCGGAACACCGGCGCGCTCGGCACCGTGGCAGGCCGTGCAGTGGGTTGCGTAGAGGGTCGCGCCGGCCGCGGGGTCGTCCTTGGACCACGCCTCAGGCACAAGCAGCGCAATCGACGCCAGTACGGCGAGGATCGGGATCAATCTGAAGCACGTATTCAAGCATTACTCCTTTGCTGGCTGGCGCGGTGCGCTGGCGGGCAGGCGGGCGGTGAGGTGTTTGCGCAGGTAGTTCGCCCCGGCCTGGATGACCTTGGCCGGATCACGCGGCTGGTCGTGTTCGATGATGTACCACCGCACCCTGGCATCGGCCGCGGCCGGCAGGATCGTGTTCCAGTCGAGGACACCCTGGCCCACGGCGGCAAAGCCGCCTTCGTCTTCGGCGTGGCCCTTCGGCGCATTGTCCTTGGCGTGTACCGCGAACAGGCGGCCGCGGAATGTCTCCAGCATGGCCGCCGGATCATGACCCGCACGCGCGACCCAGGCCAGGTCCAGCTCGGTCAGCAGATCGGGTCCGGCGGCCGCGAACAGCAGGTCCAGCCCTGTCCTGCCGTTGAAGTCGACCAGCTCGAAGTCGTGGTTGTGGTAGGCCAGCTGCATGCCCTTCGCCCGTGCCTGCGTCGCGATTCCGCCGAGTTCCCGGCCCAGTGCGGTCCAGCCTGCGGCATCGGTGGGTCGATCCTTTTCGTCCAGATAGGGCACCACCAGCGTCGTGTTGCCGATCGACCGGTTGAAGGCCACCACGCCGTCCAGGTCCCTGCGCAGCTCGGCCAGTTGCACGTGGGACGAGATCGCCCTGATCGAATACCTGTCCAGCAGCTGCTTGAGTTCGGCGGCGCTGACGCCCTGCGTGCCCACCGTTTCCACCGCACTTACGCCCGCGTCATGGACGATCTTCAACTGCTGGTCGAGCGAGCCGGCGTTGCGCAGTGTGTACATCTGCACGGCGATGGGCTTCTGCGGGGCGCCCATGTCGTGCGCGAAGGCGGGCAGGGCAGCGAGCAGCAGAGCGAGGATTGCAGTTCCGCGAACAGAGGTGTTCATCAAGAGAGTCTCCCGGGATTCAGCCGATGGTGGTCCAGGCACGTGTCCTGGCCGATGCGATGACGCGGTCTACGATCCGCGCCGAGCGCAGTCCGTCTTCGAAGGTGGGCAGGCCCTGCGGCCGCTCGCCTTCGATGGAGCGATACGTGTCGGCGACGAACGCCTCGAAGCAATGGCCGTAGCCCTGCGCGTGCCCGGTTGGCAGGACCGACAGCCGGCGCTGTTCGGCACTGCCGGCCCCCGGCCCACGCACGAAGGTCTCCTCGCGCTGGTCGGGCAAACCGATCCACAGCCGCTCGGCGTCCTCCTGGTTGAATGCCACGCTGGACCTGGCGCCATCGATCTCGAACCAGAGGCGATTGTGGCGTCCGGCCGAGACCTGGCTGACCGTCAATGACGCCAGCGTACCCGCACCGGTCCTGAACATCGCTGCCGCCACGTCTTCGCTCGCGACCGCCTGCATCGCGCCACCGGACGCCGGCGCGGTGAAGCTCTGCCCGGTGAGCGTGCCGCGCTCGGCGATCACGGTCGCGAAGGCCGCGCTGACGTCGACGAAACGCTCGCCGCTGACCCATTCCACCAGGTCGCACCAGTGCGAGCCGATGTCGGCGAACACGCGCGACGCGCCGCCCAGTACCGGGTCCACGCGCCAGTTGTTGCTGGCGGGGTCCAGCAGCCAGTCCTGCAGGTAGCTGCCGTGGATCAGGTGCAGCGGTCCCAGCTCGCCCTGCGCGATGCGTGCGCGTGCCTCGCGGACCACCGGGTGGTAGCGGTAAACGAAGGGCACCGTGGCGACCAGCCCGGTCGAGGCGGCCAATGCCGCCAGGGCCTCGGCGTCTTCCAGCGTGGTCGCCAGCGGCTTCTCGCAGATCACGTGTTTGCCGGCGTCCAGTGCGGCCTGCGCCATCGGGCGGTGCAGGTGATTGGGCGTACAGATGTGCACGACCTGCACCTTGGGATCGGCGACCACGTCCTCGATATCCCGATAGGCGCGCGGGACATTCCACGCCTGCGCCACCTCTTCTGCGCGTTGCGGCGAAGAGGCGACCACGCCGCGGACCTCCGCGCCGGCCAGCAGCGCCGCGCGACGATGCACGGCGCCGATCATGCCCGTGCCCACAATGGCGATTCCAAGCTTGCGCATCGGATGGGTTCCTCAGTGCGTGGTGGGCGCGGCGGCAAGCACCGGCCGGTCGCGGAACAGCAGCAGGAAGGCGATCAGCACGACCAGTGCGACGCCCGCCGGGAACAGCCAGATCCGTTGCCAGTCCGGGCCTGCGGCAGTGGTGTAGTGCTCGACCACCGCGCCGGACAGGAACGTGCCGATCAACATGCCCACGCCGTAAGTGGCCAGGGTGATGAAGCCCTGCGCGCTGCTGCGCGCGGCGGGGCCGGCATGCGCATCGGTGTAGATCTGGCCGGTGACGAAGAAGAAGTCGTAGCAGATGCCGTGCAGCACGATGCCGATCACCAGCAGGGAGAAGCCGCCGCCCGCATCGCCAAACGCGAACATGGCGTAACGCACCACCCATGCGGCCATGCCGACCGCCAGCATCGTCTTGACCCCCAGCCGCACGAACAGGAGCGGCATCGCCAGCATCAGCAGGACTTCGGAGACCTGCCCCAGGGATTGCAGGCCGGCCGCGCCGCGCACGCCCAGGTCGTTGAGGTACGGGTTGGTGAAGTTGTAATAGAACGACAGCGGGATGCAGATGGCGATGGATGCCAGGAAGAACACCAGGTACGAGCGCGACTTCAGCAGCCGCAGCGAATCCAGGCCCAGGATCTGCCCCAGCCCGGCGTCGCGCTGTTGCGCCAGCGGCGGCGTGTGCGGCAGCGTGAACGCATACAGGCCCAGCGCCAGCGATGCCATCGCCGCCATCCGGAACGTCAGCTCGAGCCGATGCGCCTGTTCCCAGCCCAGCCAGCCGATCAGCACGCCTGCCACGATCCAGCCGACGCTGCCGGCCACCCGCACCAGCGGGAAGTGTTTCTCAGGCGAGTGCATGTGCCGCATCGCCACGCTGTTGGCCAGCGCCAGCGTCGGCATGAACAGCAGCATGTACCCCATGACATAGGCGGAGAAAGTGCTGAAGTCCGTCGCCGTGGACGCCAGCCACATCAGCGCTGCACCGGCGAGGTGCAGCACCGCGAGGATGCGCTGCGCCGCGAAGTAGCGATCCGCGATCAGGCCGACCAGGAAAGGCGCGACGATGGCGCCGATCGATTGGCTGAGGAACGCCGTCGCTACCTGGCTCGCGCTGGCCTGCAACGGCCCCTGCACCAGGTACGTCCCCAGGGTGACGAACCATGCCCCCCAGATGAAGAACTGCAGAAACATCATCGCGCCCAAGCGCGACATGGTGTGCGTCATGGCTTGCCCTCCCAGGCAGTGATGGCTCAGATCCCCAGCATGCGTCGCAGGGATCCAGGATCGGTGCCGCTGTCGGCAAAGTCGTCGAAGGCGCGCCCGGTCACGTGGATGATGTGGTCGCGGATGAAGGCGGCGCCCTCCCGTGCGCCGTCTTCCGGGTGCTTCAGGCAGCACTCCCACTCCAGCACCGCCCAGCCCGGGAAGTCGTACTGCGCGAATTTCGAGAAGATCGCCTTGAAGTCGATCTGCCCATCACCGAGCGAGCGGAACCGTCCCGGACGATCGATCCAGTCCTGGTAGCCGCCATAGACGCCACTGCGCGCGCTGGTGCGGTACTCCGCGTCCTTGACGTGGAAGATGCCGATGCGGTCGTGATAGCGGTCGATGAAGCCCAGGTAGTCCATCTGCTGCAGCAGCAGGTGGCTGGGGTCGTACAGGATCTTCGCGCGGGGGTGGTGGTCCACCACGTCGAGGAAGCGCTCGAAGGTCGCGCCGTCATGCAGGTCCTCGCCCGGGTGGATCTCGAAGCACAGATCCACGCCGCAGGCGTCGAAGGCATCCAGGATGGGGCGCCAGCGACGGCCGAGTTCGGCGAAGGCTTCTTCCACCAGCCCGGGCGGGCGTTGCGGCCACGGATAGAAATAAGGCCAGGCCAGCGCGCCGGAGAACGTGGCATGCGCCGTCAATCCCAGGCGCTGGCTGGCCTTGGCGGCCAGCAGCAGCTGCTCCACCGCCCAGCCCTGGCGGGCGGCCGGATCGCCGCGTTTGTCGGGCGGCGCGAAGCCGTCGAACAGGCTGTCGTAGGCGGGATGGACGGCGACCAGCTGCCCTTGCAGGTGGGTGGACAGCTCGGTGATCTGCACACCATGTTCGGCCAGCATGCCGGTGACGTCGTCGCAGTAGGCCTGGCTGCGGGCCGCCTCGGCCAGATCGAACAGGTGGGGCGCGCTGGTGGGGACTTGTACGCCAGAATAGCCCAGGCCCGCGGCCCACTTGGCCAGCGTGTCCAACCGATCAAATGGAGGTGTGTCGCCGATGAACTGCGCCAGGAACAGCGCTGGACCCTTGAGCGTCTTCAACGTGATTCATCCTCGATGCAATCGATTGCATTATCCTAGCAGGGGCTTTCGCAGGACGCGTTGTGCAGTGCACAGCGGACAGAAATACTGACGCCATGGCAACCATCTACGACATCGCAAAACACGTTGGCGTCTCCGCCGGCACGGTGTCGCGGGCGCTGTCCCGGCCGGAAAAAGTCCTGCCGGCCACGCGTACCCGCATCGAGCAGGCGGCCGCCGCACTCGGCTATGTGCCCAACACGGTTGCCCGCACGCTCAAGACCCAGCGCAGCGGCAAGATCCTGGTCACCGTCCCGGACATCGCCAATCCGTTCTTCGCCCAGATCCTGCAGGGTGCGGAGGACGCCGCGCAGGCCGTTGGCTACGCCGTCCTGCTCGGTGATACCCAGCATCAACCCGACCGCGAGGAGCGCTACGCGCAGATGCTCCGGCGCAACGAGGCCGACGGTCTGATCGTGCTGGGGCATCGCCTTCCGCCGACGGCGCGCGCGATCGTCCAGCAGCTGGGCGCCGCTGCGCCGGTGGTCAATGGATGCGAGTTCGATCCTGCGGTCGGGATTCCCAGTGTCCACATCGACAACGCGGCCGCCGCGCGCGCCGTGATGGACCACCTGTATGGACTGGGGCACGAGCGCATCGCGGTGGTGGGCGGGCCGCCCGACAATCCCCTCCACCAGCAACGGCTCGAAGGGGTGCGGGCCGCCGGCAGGGCGCGCGGCCGCCTGCGCCACCTGAGCGTGGTGCCGGGCGACTTTTCCGTGGAATCCGGCCATGCGGCGGGCATGGCGCTGCTGGCCCGCGCGCCGATGCCGACCGCGGTGTTCTGCTTCAGCGACCAGATGGCGCTGGGCGTCCTGGCGGCCTGCCGGGATCTGGGCATCCGGGTGCCGGATGATCTGTCCGTCGTCGGCTTCGACGACCTGGCGTCGTCGCGGTATCTCACGCCGCCGTTGACGACCATCCGGCAACCGATGCGGGAGATCGGTGCCCGCGCGGTCAACCTGCTGCTCGCCATCATCGAACGTGTCGATGTGCCGCTTCAGCAGACGCTGGATTTCAGTTTGATGGTGCGGGGGTCGACGGCTGCGCCCGCACCACATCCACTACCATGGGCCACCCGTCAGGATGCGCCCGCATGTCCCTAGTGATCCCCGCGTTGCCCAAGCCGCCCACCGCCCGCATCGCGGCCTGGGTGCTGATCCTGCTCGGCATGTGGCTGACCCTGAAGCTGGGCCTGGTGGTGACCCTGCTGTCGGGCCTGCTGGTATTCCACCTGACCCACCTGCTGGCCTCCACCGTCGAGGGCAAGCTGCCTCCCGGGCGCGCACGCGCCTACTCGGTGATCGTGCTGTCGGCGCTGATCATCGGCGTGCTGACCCTCGCTGCGATTGGCATCGCCTCGTTTTTCCGCAATGAAACCGGTGGGCCGGATGCGCTGCTGATGCGGCTGATGGACATCCTCAATACCTCCCGCCACCAGGTGCCGGACCTGCTGCAGCCGTACATCCCCGAAGACCTGCAGGCGCTGCGCACGGCGATGAACGACTGGGCCGCCACCCACCGCCAGCAGCTGGGCATCGCCGGCACCTCGGCGGTGCAGATCAGCGTGCGGATCCTGATCGGCATGGTGCTGGGCGCGATGATCGCGCTCTACGACGAGCTGCCGCTGCCGAAAATGGGGCCGCTGGCGCGCGAGCTGATCGGCCGCACCAGCCGCCTGGCCACGGCCTTCCGCCAGGTGGTGTTCGCGCAGGTGAAGATCTCCCTGCTCAATACACTGTTCACCGCCATCTTCCTGCTCGGGGTGCTGCCGCTGTTCGGCGTGCACCTGCCGCTGTCCAAGACACTGGTGCTGATCACCTTCCTGGCCGGTCTGCTGCCGGTGGTGGGCAACATCATCTCCAACACCGTCATCACCATCGTGGCGCTGTCGGTGTCCTTCTATGTCGCCGTGGTCGCACTGCTGTACCTGGTGGTCATCCACAAGCTGGAGTATTTCCTCAACGCGCGCATCGTCGGTGGCGAAATACAGGCGCGGGCGTGGGAGCTGCTGCTGGCAATGCTGGTGATGGAAGCCGCCTTCGGTCTGCCGGGCCTGGTCGCGGCGCCGGTGTTCTACGCCTACATCAAGCGCGAACTGCTGGACCAGCGCTGGATCTGAGTCGGGGCGGCCGGGTGTGGCGCGTTGCCGCCAGGCCCGGCGCGGTCTATAACGCCCCCAGGTCTCCAGAGGAACGGCACCATGGCGTCGAACGGTCCACGAGCGTCAGCGGACAAAGGGACGCCCTCGGTCGCTGACGGCGAAACGCGGTTGCTGTCAGGCGGCAACCCGCAGATTCCCAAGGGCGAGGGCGATGGCCCGGTGCAGGCCTATATCGCGGCCATGCCCGGCTGGAAGCGTGCGGTGGGTGAACGGCTGGATGCGCTGATCGTGGCCACCGTCCCGGGGGTGCACAAGGCAGTCAAATGGAACTCGCCGCTGTACGGGATCGAAGGCGATGGCTGGTTCCTGAGCCTGCATTGCTTCACCCGCTACATCAAGGTCGCGTTCTTCCGGGGGAAGGCACTGCAGCCGGTCCCGCCGGTCGCCTCCAAAAGCCAGGACACGCGCTACCTGCATATCGAGGAAGGCGTGCCGCTGGACGAAGCGCAGTTCCGTGCCTGGGTGCAGCAGGCCAGCCGGCTGCCCGGCGAACGGATGTGAGGGCAGGGCTGCCCTAGAGCTTCAGGTTCAATGACACGTACGCCGAGCGCCCCGGTGCCGGCGAGAACATCGGCTGGTCATCGCCGCCCCAGAAGAAGGTGTCGTACCACGCGTAGGCGTAGTCGCGGCCGGTCAGGTTCTTGACCTGCACATCGACACTCAGCCGTTCGGACAGCTGGTACGACGCGCTGGCATCGAGCACCGCGAAGGCGCCGAATTTTCCCTGCGTGTTGCGCTCTTCAATGTAGTAATCGCCCTGCATCCGGCCCTGCAGCCCGAAGCTCCAGCGTTGGTTGCTGCGGTAGTCGAGCCCGAGGTTGCTGATGTAGCGCGGCGTGGCGATGACCTCGTTGCCGGCGAGGGCGGTGCCGTCGGTGGTGAACGCGCGGACCACCTTGGCCTGCTGGATCGCGTGCGAGGCCCACAGCGTCCAGTGGTCGCCCAGCCGCGAGCTGAACTGCAGATCGACGCCTTCGCGACGGGTCTGGCCCAGGCCGACCGAGGTACCGGTGGCGGGCATGTTGGCGACTTCGTCGGTCGCGTCCTGGCGCCACACCGCGATGCGCGCGTCGGTGCCGACGGCCGGAGTGAACTTGATGCCCACCTCCTTGCCGGTATTGATCGAGGGCCGGAACGTGTCCTGGCCGGCGGTGAGGTAGGCCGGTGCGGTGGAACCGGTCAGCACCTGGAACGTCCTGCCCCAGTTGGCATAGACGTTGAGCGCGGGGGTGATCGCATAGACCACGCTCAGCTTGGGCTGTTCGATGGTGCCGTAGCGCTGCAGCGGGGCGGTGATGCTACCCGGCAGGCGGGTGCTGCCGGAGAAGCGGTCGACGCGGTAGGCCGGCACGATCTTCAACGCAGGCGTGGGCTGGTACACGGCCTGTACGTACGCACCGAAGTTGTCCAGCGTGTAGCGGTCATCGTTCTGGATCCGCGCCGGGGTCGAGAAATCGGTGGGAACGGAATGGGCGTAGCGCAGGCGACGGTAGGTGTTGTCCTGGTGCTCGGCATTCAGACCGCCCTCGACCGTCAGCGCAGGCGTGGCTGCCCACGTCAGGGTGCTCAGCAGGCCGGTCTGTGTCTCATCCCACTGGCGGCGCTGGCGCGGTGCGTTGCCGGGCACGTAACTGGTGAAGGTCACCTGCCGGTCGTCCTCGTAACGGTTGTAGTACAGCTTGTTGCTGACGTGCACCGTATCGCTGAGTTGCAGATCCAGATGGGTGCTGAGATGGCGCATGTCGCGGTCGTCGACGTCGTTGGCATTCTTGAGCGCGGATCCGCGGCGGTCCGTGGCTAACTCTTCAGCCGTCATGAAGCCGGGCTCGTCCGCTTCGTGGTGGTAGACGCGCGCGATCAGGCCGAGGTTGAACAGGTCACCGTCGCCGCTGTAGAACCACTTGCCGCCCAGCGAGTACTTCTTCGAACGGTCGTGGTCGCGGTAGCCGTCGGAGGCCTGCGAGGCCAGGAAGTAGTTCTGCGCGACACCGTTGGCTTCGCGTCCGATCGCCACCTGCGCTTCGCGGGTGTTGTAGCTGCCATACGTGAGCCGCGCATCGGTGTAGGTACCGCCCTGGCGGGTGCCGAGATTGATGTTGCCGCCGATGTTGTGCAGGCCGTAGCGCGGGTCGTTGGTGCCGCGGACGACCTCGATGTAGTCGATGTCCAGCGGAAACACCATGTCGATGAAGCGCTGGTTGCCGCTGTTGACGTTGCTGGGAATGCCGTCGATCAGGATCTTGATGCCGTTGAGGTAGCCCTCGCCATTGAACGCGCGGAAGGTGGCCTTGCCGGACTCCGCGCCCTGGCGGGTTTCGGTCAGCTGCATGCCCGGCATCTGGCCGAGCAGTTCCCAGCTGTTGGAGACGTTCTTCTCATGCACCTGGTCGCCGCCCATCACATCCACCGAGGTCAGCACGCGGTTCGCGGCGAGGGGACGGCGGGAGCCTTCCCGCGCGTGCACGCTGCCCAGGGTGATTGCCGCATCGCTGGACTGCGCGCGCGCTTCGCCGGCGCACAGGGTCGCCAGCACGGCGGACACCATTGCCTTGGTTCTCATCTAGTTGTGCCTTTCAGTAGCCGTGAGGACAGGGGTGGGGCAAGCGCACAGAGGTCGCTCGTTGAGGGGGGTGACAAGAAAGAAATAATATAACATTGCATTGGTGTTCGCCTCCCCCTGAGTGCTGCCACCGCCGCATGCTTGATGGGCCCTTCGATCGGGTCTATAAGGCGCACGAAGGGTGCTGCCGACCGGGCCGCCCATGGCGATCGGTGGTGACTCATGACCCAGCCAAAAGCCCGTACCATCCCGCGCGCTGCCGCAGCCAGCGAGCCGTCGGCATCGCAGCAGATCGATGCGCGCATCCAGTCGCTGGATGATTGGCGGGGCGAGACCCTGGCGCGCATCCGCAGCCTGATCCACGAGGTCGATCCGGCGGTGGTGGAAACCTGGAAGTGGCGAGGCGTGCCCGTGTGGGAGCACGACGGCATCCTGTGCACCGGAGAGACTTACAAGGCGGCCGTGAAGCTGACCTTCGCCAAGGGCGCGGCGTTGCCCGATCCGAAGGGGCTGTTCAATGCGAGCCTGGAGGGCAACACCCGCCGCGCCATCGATCTGCACGAGGGCGAAACGATCAACGCGGCCGCGTTCAAGGCATTGATCCGCGCCGCGATCGCGCGCAACCGGGCAGTGAAGCCCCCCGCCGCTGCAGCGCGTGCGAAGGCGAGCCAGCGCTCTCCCTGAATCATCACGACCTCCTGCACTGGAACACGCCGCGCGATTCGGCAACGATGAAGGGCTGGGCGAGGCGGCAGCGATGCGGCCGGCCCATTCCCCCAACGTTTCCAGGATGTGCCTGTGCTGAGTGTGATCGGCTGTTTGCTTGCGTTGTATCTGGTATGGCGGCTGATCTGGCCGTTGCGGTTGCCGCGTCCGGTTCGGCTCGTGCTGGGGCTGCTGGTGGTGGCGCTGGCGCTGCACCACCGGATCGTGGCGCAGTTCGCCGGGACCATGGCCTCGCCCGAGATTCCCAAAGCGGTGATCGCGGTGCTTGCGACCGGATTCACCACGCTGCTGATCAGTGCGGTGTTCGTGCTTGTGCTGGATGCGCTGCTGCTGATCGCGCGACTGGTGCGGGCGCGGCGCGTGCTGCCGATGCTGCGTGCGCCGTGGCTGCGCCCTGCGGCGGGCACACTGGCGTTGCTGCTATCGGCCTACGGTATCTGGCAGGGCATGGCGGTCCCCAAGCCGCGCCAGATCGAGGTGGCCATCGACGGGCTGCCGGCCGCGTTCGATGGCTATCGCGTGCTCCAGCTCACCGACATCCACGCCAGCCGCCTGCTCACCGGTGTCTGGGTCGAGAAGGTGGTGGCCGAGAGCAACGCCCTGCATCCGGACCTGGTGGTGATCACCGGTGATCTGATCGACGGCACGGTGAGCGCCCGCGCCAACGACTTCGCGCCCCTGGCCAGACTGCAGGCACCCGATGGCGTCATCGCGATCACCGGCAATCACGAGTACTACGCGCAGTACGCCGAGTGGATGCAGGCGTTCCGTGGGCAGGGCATGCAGGTGCTGGAAAACAGCCACACCCGGGTCCAGCGCCAGGGCGCCACGCTGACCATCGCCGGCGTCACCGATCCGGTGGCCGCGCGTTACGGCCTGCCCATGCCGGACCTCGCCACCGCGCTCGCCGGGGCAGACCCGCAGGCGCCGGTGATCCTGCTCGACCATCGCCCGGTGGAGGCACGCGCCAATGCCGCGAAGGGCGTGGCGCTGCAGCTCTCCGGCCACACCCATGGCGGCCACATCGTCGGCATGGACCAGCTGGTCAAGCGCGCCAACGGCGGCTATGTGTCCGGCCGCTACGAGGTGGATGACATGACGTTGTATGTCAGCAACGGTGCCGGACTGTGGCCGGGCTTCGCGGCACGTATCGGCGTGCCGTCGGAGATCACGCTGATTACGCTGCGCCAGAGCACGGCCAGCCGCACCGCAGCTGAACGCCCCGGCTTGGCAAGCCCGCAGGGAATTGCGACGCTTGCGCGCTGATAGGGCGGAAGAACGCGGATGAAAGCAATGCGCAACGTGCTGGGAACGATGATGGTGCTGGCCACCACCGGTGGCTGTGCGCTGCACGGCGATGCGCTGCGCAGTACACCTGCGACGGCAGTGCCGGCGGCAGGCGTGGTGCTGCCCGATACCGAGAGCTGGAGCGTGCATGATCCGGCCGGGCGCGACTATCCGATCTGGGTGGCGCTGCCGGCCAGCTACGCGCAGCACCCGGAGCGGCGCTACCCGGTGCTGTTCGTCACCGACGCGCTGTACAGTTTTCCGCTGGTGCGCAGCGTGCGCAACCTGGTGGGGCAGGGCGGTGCCAACCTGGAAGATTTCATCCTGGTCGGGCTGCCGCCGCAGCAGGGGCTGACCTCCAAGCAGAGCCGCTCGCGCGACTACACGCCCACCCAGCCGCAACGCAGTGCCGACGATGACTACAGCGACGACGTGGTCTACGGCGGTGCCGCGCACTATCGCGATTTCCTGGCCACGCACGTGTTGCCCGCGGTGGACGCGCGCTACCGTACCGATCCGGCGCGGCGCAGTTTCGCCGGGCATTCCTACGGGGGGCTGTTCGGCACCTATGTGCTGCTCACGCGCCCGCAGATGTTCCAGACCTACATCCTGTCCAGCCCTTCGCTGTGGTTCGACGGGCACTATATCGACCGCCTTGAACAGGACTACGCGGAGCAGCACCGCGCACTGCCGGCACGGGTACTGCTGGCGATCGGCAGTGAAGAGACGCCCACGCCCGATGCCGTAGACGGCCCGCGCAACGACATGGTGCGCGATACGCAGGCATTCGCCGATCGCCTGCGCCAGCGCGGCTACCAGGGGCTGCAGGTGGACAATCGCGTGGTGCCGGGCGAAGACCACCTCACCGTGTACCCCGGCACGCTCACCCGCGCGCTGCTGCAGGTTTACCCGGGCACCGGACCGTACAACGGGGGCTGAGCATGCGGACCGTGCGCACCGTTTCCTGCAGCGCTATCGCGGTGGCCAGTTCCGGTGCCAGCGCGTGTGCCACGGCCATGCGCAGCATCGCCGGGCTGACGTGGCGGCGGTGCACCCGGTTGATCGCCGCCATGTAGAGGCGGCCAAACGCGTTGAGCGTGCGCACCCGGGTGCCCAGCGCGATCACCGCCGCACCATCGTCCAGCACCTGCACGCGCACGCACGAGCGGAACTGCAGGTGGCGGTCGTCGGCGCCGAGCAGGACTTCGGCGCTGCGGTCGGCGGCGTCGGTGGCCTGGGCATGCACCGGGAAGCGACCGGCGAAACGCTCGCCGGGCCCGTCGGACAGCAGCGAGGACACCGGGCAGCCCAGCGACGAGGTGCGCAGCCGCAAGGGGGTTACCAGTACGTTGCGCAGGGCCATCAGCCGGCCCACGCCCGGCGGTGGGTTGCGGACGAATCCCTCCAGCACCGCTTCCAGCAGCGCACGCGCCGAGTGCCCGCCGATGCTGTGGGCGGGCAGGGTGACAGAGGTGTAATCCTGGTGGTCGAAGCCCTGCGGCAACGCCTGCTGCAGCAGTGAATCGGCCGGCGCTGTGGGTTGCGTGCCCAGCGTGCCGCATGGCGCGCACTGCCCGATGTAGCCATGGGTAGGGCGCAACCGCGCCAGGCCGCTGCGCACCCGGCCGACCAGGTTGCGGCTGCCGGCGCACCAGCGAGCCAGTACCGAAGCGGCTGGCGCGCGCAGCGACAGCGTCACCCGCGGAAGCTGGTCCAGGTCGCTCTGGTCAAGCAGCTGCTGCAACGCCGGCGGCAGGGTCTCGGTCAATGAGGGGATGTCGGCGGCGCCTGCATCGATGCGTGCACGTTGCGCATCGCTCAATGCGCCACTGCGCTCATCGGCATGGCAGGACAGCGCGAACAGCGCCGCGTGCCGGGGATGACGCGACACGAACTGGTGCCAGGTACCGCTGCCGAAGCGCACGGTGAACAGGCAGTCCGGCGGCACGTCGATGCAGCGCAGGGCGCGCACGAAGGCGGCCGGGTCCTGCTGCAGTTGTGCGTCGGACACGGTGGAAAAACGCAGCTGTGCGCCGCCGCTGCCAGCAATGGCGGTGAACATGCGCGGGCCGGCATGGCGATGGAACGGATGCCCGGTGCGGCCTACCGAGAACGAATACAGCGACGACGCGTCGCCGTGCGCCAAGTGCATGCCCCCCAGCCGCGCGGAGGGTTCGTCCAGTGCATCAACGAAGCGCGGATGCTGCGCCTGGCGCAGGCCCGCGTCGCGCAGCAGCGCATCGCCGGCACCGATCCCGAGCTGGGCGATCAACGCCACCTCGACCGGGCTGCCATCGCCGCAGGAGGGCAGGCTGATGCTGGGAAACGAACGACTCACGTGCGCGATGTCCTGCATGCCGATCTCCTTGTCGTTGGGTCGCTCAGCTCACGCGGTGGGTTTGCGGCGGGCACGGGCACGACTTTCACGCTGCAGCGGGCCGCCCACCGGACAGACCTCGGCGGCCCACGCGAACAGGGTATTGGCCAGCGTGTCGGGCACCTGCCGGAAGTACACGAACTGGCCGCGCTTCTCGCGCTCGATGAGCCCGGCGTCTTCCAAGATGCGCAGGTGGCTCGACAGCGCCGGCTTGCTGAAATCGAAGCGCTCGCCCAGCTCGCCCGCGCTCAACTCGCCGCCATTGAGGTAGGCCAGGATCTGCCGGCGTGCGGTGGAGGCGAGGGCTTCGAAGATGCGGTCCATGGGTGGTAATTAACTAATTCGTTAACTGATGGTGTTCCGTTGGCGGGCGGCTGTCAAGCGCCTGCGCGGTCGGGACGACGCCCCGGCACGGCGTGAAGGCCAGGACAGCGGCCCTCCACGGCACGGTCACTGCCATCGGCCGACGCTGGCAGCCTGTCCCCAACCCGGATCCGCCATGACCACGCTGACCCTGCCCGAACTGGCCAAGAAGATGGCCAACATCGACTTCACCATGCTGCAGACCCATGCCGACAGCGGCGAGATCGCGGCGCGGCCGATGAGCAACAACGGTGATGTGGACTACGACGGCGACAGCTGGTTCTTCACCACCGAAGACACCGACATGGTCCGCGAGATCACGCACGACCCGAAGGTGGCGCTGAGCTTCACCGGCAGCAAGTCGCTGCTGGGCAAGCCGCCGCTGTTCGTGGCGGTGCAGGGCAGGGCGACCCTGATCCGCGACAAGGCGGTGATGCAGCAGCATTGGGTGAAAGATCTGGAGCGCTGGTTCGAGCAGGGTGTGGATAGCCCTGGGCTGGTTCTGATCCAGGTGGCTGCGGCGCGCATCCATTACTGGGATGGGGAAGACCAGGGCGAAATCCTGCGCTGAAGGAGGCACGCATGGCCGCCTCGCGTATGCCGAAGATCGGGTGTGCCGGCTGGTCCATCCCCAGCCGCTACGCCACGCACTTCGGGCCCGGCGACAGCCTGTTGGCGCGCTATGCCACGCGCTTTGACGTGGTGGAGATCAACTCCTCGTTCTACCGGCCGCACCAACGCGCGACTTACGCGCGCTGGGCGGCCACCGTACCGGCCAACTTTCGCTTCTCGGTAAAGCTGCCGCGGACCATCTCGCACGATTCCGGACTGGTCGGCGTGGGCCCACTGTTGGACCGCTTCCTGGACGACGTGGGTGGATTGGGGCGTACGTTGGGCGCCCTGCTGCTGCAGTTGCCGCCATCGCTGGCACTGGACACGCGCCGCGCCGGAAGCTTTTTTCGTGCGCTGCGTCGACGCACCCCGGTGCCTGTGGTCTGCGAGCCCCGCCATGCCAGTTGGTTCAGCACGCAGGCCGATGCGCTGCTGCAGCGCCACGCGATCTCCCGGGCCGCAGTGGATCCGGCGCGCGTTGCCGCCGCCGCGCTGCCGGGCGGCGCGCAGGGCTGGCACTACTGGCGCTGGCACGGTTCGCCGCGCATGTACTACAGCGACTACCCCGATGCCGCATTGGCCTCTCTGGCGGCAGAGGTCGTGCAGCAGCCCGGGCAGGCGCAGGCACCGTGGGTGATCTTCGACAACACCGCCCACGGCTTTGCGATCGCCAATGCCCTGCGCCTGAAGGAGATCACCACGCATGCCTGAAGGTCCTTCCATCGTCATCCTGCGCGAAGCGGCCGCCAAGTTCCGCGGCAAGACCGTGCGGCTGGCCACCGGCAACAGCTCGCTCGACCTCACCCGCATGGAAGGCCGTCGCGTGGTCGCGCTGCGCAGCTGGGGCAAGCACTTCCTGATCGAGTTTCGCGGCTTCAGCCTGCGCGTGCACATGCTGATGTTCGGCAGCTACCGCATCGATGAGCGCAAGCCGTCGCCACCCCGGGTGTCGCTGCAGTTCGACAACGGCGAGCTCAACATCTATGCCTCGTCGGTGAAGTACATCGAAGGCGCGCTGGCGGATACCTACGATTGGCGCGGCGATGTAATGGATCCGGCGTGGGATCCGACACTGGCGCGACGTAAACTCAAGCAGCAGCCGGAGACGTTGATCTGCGACGCGCTGCTGGACCAGGACATCTTTGCCGGCGTGGGCAACATCATCAAGAACGAGGTGCTGTTCCGTACGCGTGTGCATCCCGAATCCACGGTCGGCGCGCTGCCACCGCGCAAGCTCGGCGAGGTCATCAAACAGGCGCGGCAGTACAGTGTCGACTTCCTGGACTGGAAACGGCAGTTCGTGCTGCGCCAGCACTGGCTGGTCCACACCAAGCGCAGCTGTCCCCACTGCGGTGGCCCGCTCAGCAAGACCTACCCGGGCACGACCCGGCGGCGGACGTTCTTCTGCCCGGTCTGCCAGGTGCGCTACGGCGCCGTAGCCGCCGTGCGCAAGGCCACTTCGACGCCACGCAAGGCGGCGCCGAGGCGTTCAGCCAGGTCTGTGCGCATGGCGTAGGATGGGGTCACACGTGCTTGCGCGCGTCCTGTGCGATCGACACCTGATCGCCCCGCTCCTTTCTCCGAGCCCTTCATGCCGCTCCCGGAATGAAGGCTCCCGTGTCCCACGGAGCGCACATGCCGGGCTATACCACCCGCATCCTCACCATCCCGGTCGGCGGCCACGACTTCCGCATCCGCGCGCTCAGCGACCTGCAGCAGTTCTCCGATCCCACCGGGCGTGCCGAGCGCGCCGGCATCCATTCTTCGCTGTGGAGCCTGTTCGGCCAGATCTGGCCGGCCGGCCGCGCACTGGCCGAGACCATGAGCCACTTCGACGTGGCCGGTAAACGCATCCTCGAGCTGGGCTGTGGGCTGGGCCTGTCCAGCCTCGTGCTCGCGCATCGCGGGGCGGACGTCGTGGCGACCGATCACCATCCCCTGGCCGAATCGTTCCTCGCCTACAACGCGGGGCTCAACGACCTGCCGGCCGTCAGCTATCGCGACCTTCCCTGGGAAGTCCCCGATGGCTCGCTCGGCCGCTTCGACCTGATCATCGGCAGTGACATCCTCTACGAGCGGGGGCATGCCCATCAGGTCGCGGCAATGATGCTGCGGCATGCCAAACCCGAGGCCGAACTGCTGATCACCGACCCCGGCCGCGGCAACGTCGGGGCGTTCTCGCGCGGCATGGCCCTGCAGGGCTTCGACGTGACCGAGGAACTTGGGCTGTTCGAGGACGAGGGCAATGCGCCGGGCAATGGCCGGTTGCTGAGCTATCGGCGAGGTGCGGTCCGACCCGTGGCCGCGGCCTGAGCGCGGGCGGGGCGCGTTGCGACAACGCCGCGCTCCCGTGACGCGGCGTGCAGATCGGCTGTCGTAGGCTGTCGCCGTCCAGATGCGGCCGAGACGGCCGGGAGTAGCCCGATGCGATTTCTTCCGCTGTCGCTCCGCGACGGCCTGCGCGTCCACAGGAAGCACGCTTGAGCCCGGCGCCCACCGCGCCCGGTACGCGCCCACGTACGCGCTCGATGATCATTGCCGGCCTGTCGACGGTGGTGGAGTGGTACGACTTCACGCTCTACCTGTACCTGGCCACGGTACTGTCCCGCGTGTTTTTCGGCGGTGGCGAGAATGCACTGCTGGCCACGCTCGCCGGCTTCGCGGTGTCCTACCTGATGCGTCCGTTGGGCGCCCTGGTGTTCGGCCACCTCGGCGACCGCTTCGGTCGACGCTACATGCTGCTGGCCTCGATGCTGCTGATGACCGTGGCGATGCTCGCCACCGCCCTGCTGCCCACCTTCGAGAGCATCGGTGCCGCTGCCGGTGTGCTGTTGCTGCTGCTGCGCTGCCTGATGGCGTTCTCGGTGGGCGGCGAGTACACGGGCGTGGTCGCGTATCTGCTGGAAACCGCGCCGGTGCGCCGTCGCGGGCTGGTGACCTCGCTGGCCTCGGCCGCGAGCGAAGTAGGGGCATTGCTCGCGGTCGCGCTGTCGGCGCTGACCGTCGCGCTGCTCAGCACGGCGCAGCTGGATGGATGGGGCTGGCGCATTCCGTTCTTCGTCGGTGCGGTACTGGCCGGTGCGATCCTGCTGGCACGCTCGACCATGCACGAGTCGCCCGAGTTCGAGCGGCAACAGGCCGAGGGCACCGTGCCGACGTCGCCGATCCGCGATAGCTGGCGGCACCACAAGCCCGCGATTGCGCGCACGTTTGCGATCTCCGCACTGGGCTCGATCACCTATTACGTCGGAATCACCTATGTGCCCGCGTTCCTCGGTTCGGTGGGGCAGGTGAGTGAATCGGAGGCGTTGTGGCTGTCAACGGTCGCGGCGGTGGCGGTGATCGTGGTGACGCCGCTGGCCGGTGCGTTGTCCGACCGGATCGGGCGCCGCCCCGTGTTGATCGCATTGGCGGTGCTGTCGGCCCTGCTGCCGCTGACAATGTTCTCGCTGATGGCCGGCGGCAGTACCGTGACGATCGGTCTGGCGGCGGTGGTGCTGGCCTGCCTCGCGGGCGGCGTGAGCGCGGTGGCGGCCCCCGCCACGGCCGAGCAGTTCCCCGGCGAAGGGCGGCTCAGTGGCCTGGCGCTGGGCGTCACCATGGCGACCGCGTTCTTCGGTGGGGCAACGCCGTTGCTGGCCGAGCTGCTGGTGCGGCACACCGGGTGGTCGTCCGCGCCCGGCGCGATGATCGCGGTGGTCGCGGTGCTGGTGCTGCCGGTGATGTGGACGCTGCGCGAGACACGGCCCCGGTAGTGCCGGCCGCTGGCCGGCTCCACGCAATGCCGGGTCCTCGAGGAGCCGGCCCCCCCCTCCCCTATGCGCGACCGCTCCGCCCCCCCCCCCCCCCCCCCCCACTACCGGTATACGGTGGGTTGCCACAAAACAGAACGGGCCGCCCGAAGGCGACCCGTTCGTTCAACACAGCGATGTCGCCAGGCCTCAGTACTTCCAGCGCAGGCTCAACGCGACGAAGCGCGGTTCGCCGTAGTTGTTGTAATCCAGGTTGGCCCAGTAGGTCTTGTCCAGCGCGTTGCGCACGCTGAGGGTGGCCGTCCAACTGTCGCTGATGCGGTAGTTGGCATTGAACTGCACCAGCGCGTAGGCCGGCTGGTTCACCGTCACCGTGCCGCCCAGCGGATAGGGGATGTTGTAGCCCTGCACCTTGCTCTGCCACTGCACGCCCGCGCCCACGCTCAGGCGCTCCAGCGCGCCGCGCAGTCGCACCTGGGTGTTGAGCTGCAGCAGATCTTCGGCCGGGTTGGCGTACAGCAGATCGGTGGCCGCGCGGGTCACCTTGACGTGGGTGAAGCCGGCATTGACCGTCCAGCCCGGCAGGATCTCGCCGTTGACGTCCACTTCCCAGCCGCGTGCCTTGGTGCCGTTGATGCCGATGTAGGCCGAGCTGCCATCGCTGAGCGAGCGCTCCGGCACGCTCGTATCGAGTACCGCGTAGTTGTCCTGCTTGGCCTCGAACACCGCCGCGTTGGCGGTCAGGCGACCGTCGAACCACTGCGACTTGATGCCTGCTTCCAGATTGGAACCTTCCACCGGCGCCAGCAGGTTTTCGTTGCGGTCCTTGTAGTTCTGCGGATTGAAGATTTCGGTGTAGCTGGCATACGCGGCTACCTGCGGGGTGATGTCGTACACCAGGCCCACATAGGGCGTGACTTCATCGGTCACTTTGTAGGCGCCGCTCGTGCCGGTGTACGCACCGGCCGCGTTGTAGGCACGGGTCAACGTTTCCCAGCGGCTCAGGCGCGCACCGGCGATCAGCGCCAGCGGATCGGCCAGGCGCAGGCGGGTAGCCACGTAGAGGCCGCTCTGCGTGGTCTTGGCGACGCGGCGTGCGCCGGTACGCGAGTAGGTCACTTCGGAGATGTCGCCATCCCACGCGCGGATGTCCGGGATGTAGTAGCAGCGCTCGGTTCCGCACCGTGCCCAGTCGGTGGGGTAGCGCAGCGCGATGGTGTTCGTGGTGCCCTCGATATCCGCCCACTGGCCGCCCACGGTCAGGTCGTGTTCGCGGCCGAACAGGGTGAAGGTGCCACTCAGATAGGCATCGACGTTGCGGCGGGTGTCTTCCGAATCGCCGGCGGCGGTGCGCAGGAAAATGCCCGCGCCGGTGGCCGGATCGGGGTAGCCGCTGCCGTACACGCGCACGTTCTGCACGTTGCCCTGGGTGTAGGCGGTGTTGATCTTCAGCAGCCAGTTCTCGCCGAAGCGCTGTTCCAGGTTCGCGAACGCGGTGCTGGTCTCGCGCTGCCAGTAGCTCCACTTCGGGGCGACGTTGGTCGAGCGCGGCAGGTGCGCGAAGTTGCCCTGGCTGTCGAAGAAGGGCACGGTGCCCCAGGTCGAACCGACCGGATTGTTGTCCTGGGTCTGGTAGCCCACGGTCAGCGTGGTGCTGTCGGTCAGGTCACCTTCCAGCACGGCCATGCCGGCCATCTTGTTCTCGTGGTAACGGTCGTAATACAGATCACGGTCGGTGTAGGCGGCGACGACGCGGCTGCGGAACCGGCCATCGGCGGTCAGCGGCGCGGTGACATCAGCTTCCATGCGCTGGTAGTCCCAGCTGCCGGCGCTCACTGCGAAGGAGGCATCGAATTCCTTGCCCGGTCGCTTGCGCAGCAGGTTGACCGTGGCCGACGGCACGCCGGCCCCGCTCAGCAGGCCGTTGGCGCCGCGGATCACTTCAACGCGATCGTAGAAGGCGGTGTCGTATTCCTGGTTGGTCGAGCCGCTGTAGGTGGGGATGCCGTCCACCTGGAAATCGGTGATGGCAAAACCGCGCGCGTAGTACAGCGGGCGCTGGGTGTCATAGAAGGAGACGCTGACGCCGGTGACGTTGCGCATCACGTCGTTGATGCTGAACAACGATTCGTCCTGCAGCCGCTGCAGGCCGATCGAGGTCGCCGACTGCGGGGTTTCCTGCAGGCTGATCGGCAGACGCGTGGTGCTCGAGGGCATTGCGCGCGCACCGACCACGCTGACCTTGTCCAGGGTCTTGGCATCGGCGGCGCTGCTGGCGTCTGCCAGCGCATCGGCGAACGCCTGCGGCGCGGTCAGCACCATCACGGAAAGCAGGGCCAGGGCCAGCGGGGCACGGCGGGGGAGGCGAAGCGAAGCAGCGCAGGCGTACATGCGGGGTCTCGTGATGATCTGGGGGACGTGGCCGGGCCCCAAGCCCGGCGGGGTGCAAATGTAAAGCGTTCTCATTCGCTTTACAAATTGTGAACATTCAGCGTCACCCAACCCCACAACGCAACCGGCCACCGCGAGGGTGGCCGGAGGGAAACCGTGGCGGGGGCCCGCAGGCCCCGCCGGAGCAGGCTTACAGCGCCTGCAGTTCTTCGTTGGCGTTGCGCTTGGCCTCGGCCGGCTTGGTGGCCGGCGGCGGGGTCAGCATCACCGCCGGGCTGGTCGCGCCTTCCAGCGGAACGTCCAGGTAGGGCAGCTTCAGCGTCTCGCTGGTCAGGCGGCGGATCTCATTGGTCAGCGCGGGACTGTCGTTGAGCTTGCGGCCATACGACGGCACGATTTCCTTCAGGCGTGCTTCCCAGCCCGCGGCCATCTGCTCGGGGAACGCCTTCTTGAGCAGGTCGAGCATGATCGGCGGCGAGGTCGAAGCACCCGGCGAGGCGCCGAGCAGGGCGGCCAGGGTGTGGTCCTGATCGGTCACGATCTCGGTACCGAACTGCAGGATCGGGCCCTTCTCCGGGTCGTTCTTGATGATCTGCACGCGCTGGCCGGCGGTGACCAGCTTCCAGTCCTCACGCTTGGCGTTCGGGTAGTACTTGACCAGCTCGGCCTGGCGGTCGTCATCGTTCAGGCGCGCCTGGCCCATCAGGTACTTCACCAGGTCCAGGTTCTCCAGGCCCACGTCCATCATGCCGGCCACGTTGTTGTGGTTGACCGAGGAATACAGGTCGAACCACGAGCCATGCTTGAGGAACTTGGTGCTGTACAGCGCGAACGGCCCGAACAGCACCACCGGCTTGCCATCCAGCTTGCGCGCATCCAGGTGCGGCACCGACATCGGCGGCGAGCCGGTTTCGGCCATGCCATAGGCCTTCACCGAATGACGCCCGGCGATCGCCGGCGACTGGAAGGCCAGGAACTGGCCCCCCACCGGGAAACCGGCGTAGTTCTTCGATTCCGGAATGCCCGACAGCTGCAGCAGCTTGAGCGCGGCGCCACCGGCACCGATGAAGACGAAGCGCGACTTGATCGTCGATTCGGTGTCCGAGGCCAGGTCCTTGACCGTGACGTTCCAGCTCTTGTCGTCGTTCTGGCGCAGGGCGCGCACTTCATGGTTGAGGTGCAGCTTGAAGTTCGGGCTGCGTTGCAGGCCGGCGGTGAGCTGGCGGGTGATCACCCCGAAGTTCACGTCGGTGCCCAGCGGCATCCAGGTCGCGGCGACCTTCTGCTTCGGGTCGCGGCCTTCCATCAGCAGCGGTGCCCACTGCTTGATCTGCGCGGCGTCCTCGGAGTACTGCATGCCGTAGAACAGCGGGTTCTTGACCAGCGCCTGCTGGCGCTTGTGCAGGTAGGCGATGTTCTCGTCGCCCCAGACGAAGCTCATGTGCGGGGTCGGATTGATGAAGTCGCTGGGCTGGCTCAGGCGGCCTTCGCGGACCTGGTGCGACCAGAACTGGCGCGAGATCTCGAACTGCTCGGCGATGCCGACCGCACGTTTGGTCTCGATGCTGCCGTCGGGCAGTTCCGGGGTGTAGTTCAGCTCGGCGAACGCGGAATGGCCGGTACCGGCGTTGTTCCAGCCGTCCGAACTTTCCAGTGCGACCCCGTCCAGGCGCTCATAGACCTGGATGTTCCAGTCCGGCTGCAGTTCCTGCAGGAAGGTGGCGAGCGTGATGCTCATGATGCCGCCGCCGACCAGGACGACGTCGACCGGCTTGTCGTTGCCGGCGGCCGGGACCGAACGCTGATGCAGCGGCCAGTACAGGAACAGTGCCGCTGCCATCAGCAACACCACGAACAGGCCGAGGACGACCTTCGCTAGTTTTTTCATGGGGATCTCAGGTAGGGAGACATGGGAAGGATGCCGCCGCTGCCGGGAACGCCCGTGAAGACGGGCGTCACAGCGGTACCTTGGAGGCGATTTTAGCCCTTTCCGGTACGGATTTGGTGCAACGCAGCATCCGGTCGGTGTGCCGCGCCGGGTCAGTCGCTGGCCAAGGTGAAGTATTCAAGAAGGAAATAGCTGGCTTGATAGATCAGCGCTATCAACGCCAGGGCCAGGTGGGCGCGGCGCTGGCGCAGGGCGATGCCCAACCCCGCGATCCCCAGCATCACCACGGTGTGGACCCAGTAGGCGTCGCCGAGCATCTGCCAGCGGCTGTGGCCCTTGATGGCGGTATCGACCAGATCGAGCAGGGTGACCAGCGCCAGCATCCCGAAGAAGCCGCCGCGCCGCTGCAGCAGGTAGTTCTCATAGCTGCCGAACTCGCGCACATCGTCGGGAAACAGCAGGACGCAGAGCATGTACCACGCGGCGCAGTAGGCGATCACGAACAGATACAGCTCGAACGTCCACTGCCGCACCTCACCCAGGCGGAACTCCCACCACCAGAAGGTCACCACCGAGATCAGCGCCCAGACCACCCAGCACAGGTGGATCCACGACCAGCCGCGGCGTTTCGGGTGCTCGATGATGCCTGCCAGGCCGCGCAGCAGGGTGGTGATGCTCAGGCCGAGGATGATGCTGAGCACCACCCGGATGTGCAGGTAGACCGGATCGCTGTCCATCGAGACCCCCACGGCTGGATGGGCCGATCCTGCACCGGGCCGGGTCGGTGGCCTGTGTAGGGCAGGGCTGGGCCGCTGCTTTACCGCTTCCGCCGCACCAGCGTCGCCGAGGCCGCCAGTACCGCGCGGGTCAGCAGTGCCATCGTCTGCACGTCGCCCTTCCAGTGCTGCCAGTACAGCGGCACGTCTTCCCAGGCGCGCTGTTTCATGTGCACCAGCCGGCCGGCATCGAGATGGCGCTTGACCAGCGGCAGCGGGTTCATGGTCCAGCCCAGCCCGCCGAGGTTGGCCTGGACGAACGCGCGGGTGGAGGGAATCCACCAGGTCGGCGCGGTCAGCGGCAGGTCGTTGCCGGCCAGGCGGCGGGCGAACCGGGCCTGCATGTCGTCCTTGCGGTTGAATACCAGCACCGGCGCCTGGGCCAGCGACTGCGCGTTGACGCCCTTGGCGAAGTACTGCTCATGGAAGGCGGGGGTGCAGGTGGCCGCATAGCGGATGCTGCCCAGCGCGTGGATCTGGCAGCCCTGCACCGGCTCATCCAGCGTGGTCACCGCGCCCAGCACGGCGCCCTGGCGGAGCAGGGCCACGGTGTGGTCCTGGTCTTCCGAGCGGAGGTCCAGCGTGGTGCCGGTCTGCCGTGCGAACTGCAGGGCCGCCTCGGGGAACCAGGTTTCCAGGCTGTCATGGTTCACCGCCACCGGGATGCTGGCGTGGGGCAGGTCCTCATCGGCGATACCCATCCGGTGCAGGGCATCGTGCTCGAGCAGGGCGGTCTGCTCGGCCAGCTGGACCAGCACCTGGCCCTCGGTGGTGGCCACCGCCGGGGACGAGCGCTTGACCAGCAGGCGGCCGACCCGGTCCTCCAGCGCCTTGACCCGCTGGGAGACCGCCGAGGCGGTGACATTGAGCGACTGCGCGGCACGCTCGAAGCTGCCTTCGCGTATCACGGCGGCCAGGGCACGGAGCTGGGCATGGTCGATGCGCATGATCTTAAGTTCTGCTAAAGATGGTTAAGTAAGTTTAGCTCTACTTTTTAATGTTGCGGCGCGACAATACGCGCCATCCGGTGCTGTACGCCTTGGCGAGGCACCGCCCCCCAGCAAGACACAGGTGGTATCCCATGTTTTCGATCCTTTCCGGCGGCGCCGGGCTGAGCGCGTGGCTCAGTGGTGCCGCAACCGGCATCGGCCTGTTCGCGGTGGTCGGCGCGCAGAGCGCGTTCATCCTGCGCCAGGGCATCCTGCGTAAGCACATCATTCCGGTGGTGGCCACGTGTGCCGCCATCGATGGCATCTTCATCTTCGCCAGCGTGGCCGGCCTGCGCACGCTGACCCAGGCGGTGCCGTGGCTCACCACGGTGGTGCTGTGGGGCGGTGTCGCCTTCCTGGCCTGGTATGCCTGGCAGTCGGCGCGACGCGCGCTGGCCGGTGGCGGCGGCATGCATGTGGACGACGGCGACAGCACCTCGCGCCGCGCGGTGCTGATCTCGGCGGTCGGGTTCTCGCTGATCAACCCGCACTTCTGGCTGGACATGATGGTCATCGG
Source organism: Stenotrophomonas sp. TWI1149 (assembly GCF_039673155.1). NCBI lineage: Bacteria > Pseudomonadati > Pseudomonadota > Gammaproteobacteria > Lysobacterales > Lysobacteraceae > Stenotrophomonas > Stenotrophomonas sp. TWI1149. Next base: position 13,602 of record NZ_JBDJLB010000001.1, on the reverse strand, counting down.
TGGCATCGCCGAGAACTTCGGCAACGCACGCATGGCCTTCGCCGCCGGCGTGTTCACCGCCAGCTGCCTGTGGCTCACCGCCCAGGGCTTGGGCGCACGCCTGCTGGCCCCGTTGTTCACCAAGCCCAGAACCTGGCGCATCCTCGACGGCACCATCGCGGTGATCCTGTCGATCCTGGCGCTCAGCCTCGCGTTCCGCGGCATGCATTGAACTCTCTCCTCGATGCAGGCCCTGGAGATGGCACCGTTCGCGGTGCCATTTTTTTTTGGAAACGCCGCTGGTTGACCCGCCGGGCTTGCGCCTAGAATCGCCCTTCCGGACACGATGTCCAGTGGAGCAGGGGGGAAGGATGAAGCGTGCATGCCTGTGGGGAATGACCGTGCTGTTGGCCATGACGGGCCAGGCCGGTGCGGTGGACCTGGAGCACTATCTGCGCCGGGATACGTTTACGGACATCAAGATCTCGCCGACCGGCGCGTTCTATGCGGCCACCATTCCGATGGAGGACCGCACCGGGCTGGCGATCATGCGGCGCGAGGACGGCAAGCTGATCGGCTCGTTCGTTCCGCCAAAGAACAACCACGCCAATGACTTCGATTGGGTCAACGACCAGCGCGTCCTGATCGGGTTGGCGGAGAAGTTCGGCTCGCTGGACGAGCCGCAGCCGACCGGCGAACTGTTCGGCATCAATGCCGACGGCGGGCGGGGCGAGCTGCTGATCGGGTACCGCGTGCAGAACCGCGGGCTGGGCACGCGGATCCAGCCGAAGAAGGTCGAAGCGGTGGCTGCCTTCATGATCGATGCCTTGCCCGACCAGGACCGCCGCGTGCTGGTCAAGGTGATGCCGTTCTCGGCCGATCCGTTCACCTCGGCCGAGCGCCTGGACGTCAACAGCGGCCAGCGCACGACGGTCGCGCGCGCGCCGGTGCAGCGGGCCGACTTCGTCGCCGACGGCAAGGGGGAAGTGCGTTTCGCCGACGGCGCCGCCAGTGACAACGTCAACAAGCTGTACTACCGCGACGGCGCCGGCGCGGCCTGGAAAATGATCAACGATCAAGGCGTCAGCCAACGCATCGAACGGGCGCTGGGCTTCTCCGAGGATGGCAGGCTGGCCTATCTGGTGGTCGAGCAGCCCAGTGGCCCGGACACGATCGTGTCGTGGAACCCGGCGACCGACGAGCGCCGCGAACTGTTGCGCGACGCGGTGGTCGACCCGGCCAGGGTGATCTACCGGCGCGGGACCTCGATCCCGATCGGCGCGCTGTACCTGGGCGACACGCCGCGCACCCGCTTCTTCGATGAGACTTCGGCCGATGCCCGCCTGCAGCGCAGCCTGGAGCAGGCCTTCGGCGGCCAGGCGGTGTTCATTACCTCGTCCTCGCGCGACGGCAGGCTGGCGATGGTGCAGGTCTGGTCGGGGAGCAACCCCGGCGACTTCTACGTGTTCGATACGCAGGCCAAGAAGGCCGATCTGGTGGTGAGCCGCAGCCAGTGGGTGGATCCGGACACCGCGGCCGTGGTCCAGCCGATCGCGTTGAAGGCCCGCGACGGAATGCCGCTGCACGGGTTCGTCACCCGTCCCAGGGGCAGTGAGGGCAAGCGCCTGCCGATGGTCGTCATGCCACATGGGGGGCCCTTCTTCGTGTACGACGATGGCGCCTACGACATGGAAAGCCAGCTGCTGGCCGCCGCCGGTTATGCGGTGCTGCAGGTCAACTACCGGGGGTCGTCCAACTTCGGCCGGGCCCATGCCAACGCCGGCAGCCGGGAATGGGGCGGCGCCATGCAGGACGACCTGACCGATGCCACCCGCTGGGCGGTAGCCGAAGGCATCGCCGATGGCGCGAAGATCTGCATGTACGGTGCGAGTTATGGCGGCTATGCGGCCTTGATGGGCGTGGCCAAGGAGCCGTCGCTGTACGCGTGTGCGGCCGGCTATGTCGGGGTCTATGACCTGCCGATCATGTACACCACCGGCGACATCCAGCGCCGTGGCTCGGGCGAGACCTATCTCAGGGAATGGGTGGGGGACCGCACGACACTGGCGGCGGTATCACCGGTGAACCTGGCCGAGCGGATCAACGTGCCCGTGTTCCTGGCCGCAGGTGGCGAAGATGAGCGCGCGCCGATCCTGCACACCCGGCGGATGGAAGCGGCATTGAAGAAGGCCGGCGTGCCGGTGGAGACGCTGTACTACCCCACCGAAGGCCATGGCTTCTACACCGACCCGCATCGCCGCGAGTACTACACCAAGCTGCTTGCCTTCCTGTCCAACAGCCTGGGCGGGCAGACCGCCAGGGTGTCGACGCCGGCCCATCCCTGAGCGCGGCGCGCAGGAAACACCGCTTCAACGACAACGGCACCGGAAGGTGCCGTTGTCGTGTGCGCAGCAGGCAGGACTCACTTCACCCCGTGCATCATCCGCTTCAGCAGCGGCGAGCAGATCAGGGCGACCGCGGCGCAGCCCAGGCCGATCCACATCAGCAGCCAGAACAGGTGCTCGTAGCTGGCGGCGGCGCTGGCGATGTCCATGGTCTGGCCTTCCGGCACTTCGATCGCGGCGAGCTTGCCGAACAGCGCGGCCAGCGTTTCCGAGAACGCGGTGGCCAGGAACCAGGTGCCCATCATCAGGCTGACCACGCGCGGCGCGGCCAGCTGGGTCACCGCCGACAGGCCGACCGGCGACAGGCACATTTCGCCGATCTCCAGGATCAGGTACGCCAGCACCAGCCACCACACGCTGGCCATCTGCCCGGTCGCGCCGACGTGCTGGGCGGCCAGTGCCAGGGGCACGAACGACAGCGCGGCGAAGACCAGGCCGATCGAGGATTTGACCGGCTTGGACGGGTCCATGCGGCGACGATCCAGCCACGCCCACAGCATCGCGAACAGCGGCGCAAGCACGACCAGGAACAGGCCGCCGAGGTAGGTCAGCGAGCCGGCGGTCTGCGGGATCACCAGGCAGTCGCGGATCAGCATCACCAGCATCGCAGCGACGATGGCGATGAACAGCGTGCGGGGTGCGGACGAGCCGGGGCTGCGCTCGGACAGGCGCGCGGCCACCACGAACCCCAGCGGTGCCAGCAGCAGCGAGGCGATCGACCACGGCAGCGGCGTGCCGCCCTGGATCACCAGCGAGGGCACCAGGTCCTTGGTCAGCAGGCGATCGGTGAACGTGACCCACGAGCCGTAGGTCTGCTCGTACAGGGTGAAGAACACCAGCGCCATGAAGATCAGTGCCATCAGCGCGATCATCTGCTGGCGCTGCACCGGCGTGCAGCGGGTGCCGGTGAACCAGGCGAACCAGACCAGCACGCCACCCAGCACGACGATCATCAACATCAGCGCCAGGCTGATTTCCCCGCCGAGCGCGAACGCGCCATTGGCGGCCGCCCACATCAGCGCGGCGACCGGAATCACGCCGAGCACGGCCACCGCATAGATCAACCATTCGCGGCGGATGCCCAGCACGCGCTGGCGCAGTGCCGGCAGGTCGGACGGTTCGGCATGGCCCTGCAGGTACTTCTGCCCCCACAGGAACATGCCGAGCCCGATCACCATGCCGATGCCGGCCGCGCCGAAGCCGTATTTCCAACCGTAGGCTTCGCCGAGGAAACCGCAGACCAGCGACGCGAACAGCGCGCCCAGGTTGATGCCGGCATAGAACAGCGAGAAGCCCGAATCGCGGCGTGGATCGTTTTCCGGGTAGAGCTTGCCGACGATGGTGGAGATGTTGGGCTTGAGGAAGCCCACGCCCATGATGATCAGCGCCAGCGACAGGTAGGTGATGCCCAGTGCGGCGTCATCGCGCACCACCGCACCATCGACGCGGACCGCCGCATGGCCTTCGAAGGCCATGCCGAGATGGCCGAGCACCAGCAGCACGCCGCCGAATACCACCGCCTTGCGCATGCCCAGCCAGCGGTCGGCGAGCAGGCCACCGAACACCGGAATGCAGTAGACCAGCCCACCGTAGGCGCCGAGCAGGTCCAGGCCGGCCTTGTCGCCGAACAGGTGGTATTTGGTGAGGTACAGCAGCAGCAGCGCCTTCATCCCGTAGAACGAGAACCGCTCCCACATCTCGGTGAAGAAGCAGATGTAAACGCCCTTGGGATGGCCGAGGAAGTCGTCGGTAGCGGGGGAGGCTGCGGAGGCGGGCAGGGCGGCTGCGGTCATCGAGGGATAGGGGCAGGGCGGACAAGGCGGCGAGTATAGGCCCGGGGCGAAGGGTCAGCCGTGCCGGGTCTGGCCGCTCCGCTGTGGTAGTGCCAGCCGCTCCGCTATCGTAGTGCCGGCCGCTGGCCGGCAGCCTCAGCAGCCCGGCATCGCCCGCCTACAGATAGCGAAGCCACGCCAGATCGCGCCGCCGTGCCTTGAATCGCGCGAACGCTTTGGTCGGCCAGTACAGCGCCACTGCCAGCACCGCGGTGATCACCCAAAGGCTTGCCACGTGGTCCACGGCGAAATACGCGCCGTGGTTGTGCCCCCAGCGCGCCTCCGCCAGCACGTAGAGCAGCTTCAGCACGTACAGGTGCAGCAGGTAGAAGAACATCGGCGCCGCGCCGATGTCGGCCAGCGGCGCCAGCGCCCGGGCCACGCGCGGCTGCTCGTACAGGCGCAGCAACAGCAGGCCGATGCCCAGGGTCAGCAGCAGGAACAGCAGCGAGGGCGGGTACTTGGTGACGTTGAAGAAACTCATGATCGTGTCGCCGGCGCTGGCGAACGACTGCCACGGGCTGTCGCCGTAGAGGTTCACCGCCCGCAGGATGACGAAGGCCAGCAGCGCACCGGCGCCGGCCATCCACAGGCGGCGGTGGCGCAGGAGGGCATCGCCGCCGCGCGCGAACCACGGGCCGACCACCCAGCCCAGCGCAATGACGCCGATCCACGGCAGCACCGGGTAGGAGGTGCGCAGGCGCAGCCCGTCGGTCACGGCGATCCAGTCGCGCTGATGCAGCACCTTCCACAGCACGGCCAATGCACCGTCGCCCTGCACGCGGATGCCATCGAGCAGGTTGTGCCCGACGATCACGGACAGTGCCAGCACCGCCAGCACCCCGCGTGGCAACCACAGCAGCCCGGCCAGCGCGATCATGCTGATCCCGATCGCCCAGATCACCTGCAGGTACACCACGCTGGGCGGGAACTGCAGGGTCCAGGCGAAGTTGACCACCAGCAGCTCCAGCACGACCAGGAACAGGCCGCGCTTGAGCAGGAAGGCCGACGCGGCCCGCCGCCCGTCTGGCTTGCCGCTGGCGTACAGCCAGGCCGACAGACCGGTCAGCAGCACGAACACCGGGGCGCACAGGTGGGCCAGCAGCCGGCTGACGAACAGCGCCGGCTCGACCTGGTCGACCGCCATCGGGTCGCCCACCTGCTGGTGCATATAGAAGGTTTCGCGCACGTGGTCGAGCAGCATCAGCACGATCACGGTGCCGCGCAGCTGGTCGATGGAGGTCAGGCGGGAGGTGGGGGAAGACGTCACAGCAGCGCCGGTTGTTCGGTGCGATAGGATATAACATAACTAAAATGGATGGGCCCGTCCCTGGACCTTGCCGAGTCCGGCGTGTCGCGGCTGCGTCGGCACGCGCAGCTCAACAGGGGCCTCGATCAAGTGGTGCAGGGTGGCCGGCCAGCAGCCGGCACTACTGGACTTGCCCGTACATGAACGCTAGCGTGGCAGGGATTTTTTGCCAGCAGGGGCTTCCATGAACAACGACGCTGCGCCACGCCAGCTCACATTCCGCGCGGTGGTGCTTGCCATCGTGCTGGCGGTGATTCTGTCGGCCGCCAACGCCTACCTCGGTCTGTTCGCAGGCCTGACCATCGCCACCGCCATTCCCGCCGCGGTCATTTCCATGGGGGTGCTGCGCCTGCTCGGCGGTGGCACGATCCTGGAAAACAACATCGTCCAGACCGGCGCCTCGGCCGGTTCGTCGATCGCCGCCGGCGTGATCTTCACGATCCCCGCGCTGGTGATCATGGGCTACTGGCCGGACTTCAAGTACTGGTGGGTGCTGGGCATCGCCGGCCTGGGTGGCCTGCTGGGCGTGCTGTTCTCGGTGCCGCTGCGCCGTTCGATGATCGTGGAAGATCCGCTTCCGTTCCCGGAAGGCAAGGCCGCCGCCGAAGTGCTCAAGGCCGGTGAAAACCCGGGTCCGGGCCTGAAGATCCTCGCCGTGTCGGCGGTGATCGGCGCCTTCGTCAAGCTGGCGGCCGAAAGCGGCCTGCGCCTGATTCCGGATGCCTGGGCCACCTCGGCCTATGTGGGCGGCTCGAAGATCAGCGCCTTCATCGGCACCAACCTGTCCCCGGCGCTGCTGGGCGTGGGCTACATCGTCGGCCTGAATGTCGGCATCGTGGTGGTGTCCGGCTCGATCCTGACCTGGCATATCGCCATTCCGTTGTACCAGGCGTTCTTCATGAACACCGATCCAGCGCTGGCGGCCTCGATCGCCACGGCCTCCTCCACCGAGGCGGCCTTCGCCATCTGGGGCGCGAAGATGCGTTACCTGGGCGTGGGCGCGATGCTGATCGGTGGTGTCTGGACGCTGATCTCGCTGCGCAAGTCGCTGCTCAATGGCGTCAAGAGTGGCTTTGCCGCGGCCCGCAAGAGCGGTGGCCCGGCGCTGGCGGACACCGAGCGCGACCTGCCGATGAAGTGGATGCTGGTGGCACTGGTCGTCTTCACCCTGCCGCTGCTGGCGCTGTACCAGGCCATCGTGGGCCAGTGGCACGTCTCGATTCCGATGACGCTGATCATGATCGTGGCCGGCTTCCTGTTCGTCTCGGTCTCGGCCTACCTGGCCGGCCTGATCGGCTCCTCCAACAACCCGGTTTCGGGCATCACCATCTCCACCATCCTGTTCGCTTCGGCGGTGCTGGTGCTGCTGCTCGGCGCCGACGGCCTCAAGCCGGTGGGCGTTGGCGGGGCACCGCTGGGTGCCGTGGCCGCGATCATGATCGGCGCGGTGGTGTGCTGTGCGGCCGCGGTCGGCGGTGACAATCTGCAGGACCTCAAGGCCGGCTACATCGTCGGCGCCACCCCGTGGAAGCAGCAGCTGATGCTGGGCATCGGCGCGTTCTCGTGCGCGCTGATCATGGCCCCGGTGCTGAACCTGCTGGCCACCGCTTACGGCATCGGCGTCAAGTCCGAGCTGCATCCCAACGCGCTGGCCGCGCCGCAGGCGAACCTGATGGCCTCGGTGGCCAAGGGTCTGTTCGGTGGCGAACTGCCGTGGACCTTCATCGGGATCGGCGCGGTGGTCGGCGCGGCGATCATCGCCTTCGACAGCTGGCTGAAGTCGCGCAACGCACGCTTCCGCGTGCCGGTGTTGGCGGCCGCCATCGGTATCTACCTGCCGCTGGAGTTGATGGTGCCGATCTTCCTGGGTGGCCTGATCGCCTATCTGGTCGAGCGTTTCCACAAGATCCGTGGCGACGACGAAGAAGGCCGCGACCGCGTGCACAAGCCGGGGGTGCTGTTCGCTGCCGGCCTGATCACCGGTGAAGCCCTGATGGGCATCGCGATCGCGGTTCCGATCGTGATCAGCAGCCGTGCCGACGTGCTGGCGCTGCCGTTCCACCTGCCGGGCGCGCAGTGGATCGGTCTGGCCGTGCTGTTCCTGGTCGGCTGGCTGATCTACCGCACCGGCAAGCGCGCGGTCGGTTCGGTCTAAAAACGCCCCGGTCTGCGTCACGACAAGCCCCGCTCCGGCGGGGTTTGTCGTTTCTGCCTCCAGGCAAGGCGCCGGCATGACCGATGGCCTTTGCATGTGCAGCCCCTGCGGCCCTACCATCGGCGTTTTGCCGTTCAGCGGAGACCCCGATGAAACTTCGTTACGCCCTGCTGCCGTTGTGCCTGCTGACCGCGATGCCCTCGCTGGCGGCCACGCGTGGCCTGGATGTGCGCGACATGATCGCGCTGGATCGGGTCTCCAGCCCGCTGCTCACCGCCGATGGCGGCAACGTGATCTTCGCCAAGCGCGTGGTCGGTGCCGACAGCAAGGCCAGCACCGGCCTGTTCATCCGCAACCTGCGCACGCGTGACCTGGCCCCGCCCAAGCCGCTGACCCCGGCTGGCTGGAACGTCAATTCCGCCGCGCTGTCGGCCGATGGCCAGACCGTGTATTTCCTGAGCGCCAAGAACGGCAGCCAGCAGCTGTACGCGCAGCCGACCACCGGCGGCACCCCGCGCCAGCTGACCGATTTCCCGGTCGATGTGGACAGCTTCCACGTCTCGCCGCAGGGCGACCGCGTCGCCTTCAGCAGCGGCGTGTTCCAGGACTGCGGTTCGGACCTGGCCTGCACCAGCAAGAAACTGGACGCGCACAAGGCGCGCAAGAACACCGGTGAGGTATTCGACAGCCTTTTCGTGCGCCATTGGGACACCTGGGCCGATGGCCGCCGCAACACGCTGTTCGTGGCACCGCTGCCGGCCGCCAAGGCTGCCGCGGTGAAGGGTGCCTCGGCGATCAGCGCGACGCTGGCCGGCGATGCGCCGTCCAAGCCGTTCGGTGGCAATGACGACTTCACCTGGTCGCCGGACGGCAAGACCGTGGTCGCTGCGATCCGCGTGGCCGGCAAGCAGGAGCCGTGGTCGACCAACTTCGACCTGTACCGCCTGGATGCCGAGGGCAAGCAGGCGCCGGTCAACCTGACCGCGTCCAACCCGGCCTGGGATGCCGGCCCGGTGTTCAGCGCCGACGGCAAGACCCTGTACTACCGCGCCATGAAGCGCCCGGGCTTCGAAGCGGACCGCTTCGGCCTGATGGCGATGGACGTGGCCACCGGCAAGACCCGCGAGATCGCACCGAAGTGGGACCGCTCGGCCGGCGAGATCGTGCTGTCCGGTGACGGCACCCTGATCTACACCAGCGCCGACGACATGGGCGAGCACCGCCTGTTCGGCGTCGACATCGCCACCGGTGAGGCCGAGGTCGTGGTCGACGGCGGCAGCATCGGCTCGCCGGTGATCGCCGGCACCACGCTGGCGTATACGAAGAACAGCCTGAAGAGCGGCGACCAGATCGTCGTCGCCGCCTTCGATGGTGCGAACCCGCGCGAGATCACCCCGAGCGCCGGCGAGATGCTGCCCGATGTCGCCTTCGGCGATTACGAGCAGTTCCAGTTCAAGGGCTGGAACAACGAGACCGTGCACGGTTACGTGGTCAAGCCGTACAACTACCAGGAAGGCAAGCGCTACCCGGTTGCGTTCCTGATCCACGGCGGCCCGCAGGGCAGCTTCGGCAACGGCTGGAGCTACCGCTGGAATCCGCAGACCTACGCCGGCCAGGGCTACGCGGTGGTCATGATCGACTTCCACGGCTCCACCGGTTATGGCCAGGCCTTCACCGATGCGATCAGCCAGCACTGGGGCGACCGCCCGCTGGAAGATCTGCAGAAGGGCTGGGCCGCGGCACAGAAGCAGTACCCGTTCCTCAACGGCGACAAGGCGTGCGCGCTGGGCGCCAGCTACGGCGGCTTCATGGTCAACTGGATCGCCGGCAACTGGAACGAGCCGTGGAAGTGCCTGGTCAACCATGACGGCGTGTTCGACCAGCGCATGATGGGCTACGCCACCGAAGAGCTGTGGTTCACCGAGTGGGAGCAGGGCGGCACGCCGTACGAAAAGGCCGCCAGCTACGAGAAGTTCAACCCGGTCAACCACGTGTCGGACTGGAAGAAGCCGATCCTGATCGTGCACGGCCAGCTCGACTACCGCATTCCGGTGGAACAGGGCCTGGCAGCGTTCACCGCCGCACAGCGCCAGGGCATCGAGTCCAAGTTCCTGTACTTCCCGGACGAGAACCACTGGGTGCTCAAGCCGCAGAACAGCGTGCAGTGGCATGACACCGTCAACGGCTGGTTGAAGCAGCACATCGGCGAATAAGCCGGTTTGAAGCGCCGCCCCCAGGGGCGGCGCTTTTGCATCGCGGGTGCCGGCCGCAGGCCAGCATCTGTATCTTCATCCGTAGTGCCGGCCGCTGGCCGGCATCTGCACCGCGCTTTCAGTACTCATGAGGTTGCCGGCCCGCGGCCGGCACGACCCAGGCACCCCATCTCCGTGAAAGCACCTGCCCTGATCCAGAACGACATCGTCGTCTTCGGCCTGATCGCCGCCACCCTCGGTGCCGTGTTCTGGACCGCCTCGCGCGAGGAGGGGCTGTGGAAGCGCTTCTACACCTACGTGCCCGCGCTGCTGCTGTGTTACCTGATTCCCGGTGTGTACAACACCGTTGGCCTGATCGACGGCCAGAACACCCATCTCTACAACCCGGTCGCGCGCGACATCCTGCTGCCCGCCGCGCTGGTGCTGCTCACGCTGGCCGTGGACATCAAGGGCATCCTGCGGCTGGGCCCGAAACTGATCGTGATGTACCTGGGCGCCTCGCTGAGCATCATGATCGGCGCGGTGGTGGCCTTCCAGCTGATGAAGTGGCTGCATCCGGCGACCGTCGCCGGCGATACCTGGGCCGGCATGGCCGCGCTGGCCGGCAGCTGGATCGGCGGCGGCGCCAACATGCTCGCCATGCGCGAAGTGTTCGACGTCAACGCGACCACCTTCGGGCAGTTCGCGGTGGTCGATGTCGGCGTCGGCTACGTGTGGATGGCCGTGCTGATCTTCATGGCCGGGCGTTCGGCGAAGATCGATGCGCGCAGCGGTGCCGACACCTCGGGCATCGACGCGCTCAAGCTGCGCATCCAGGCCTTCCAGGCGCAGCACGAACGCGTGGCCAGCCTGACCGACCTGATGCTGATCGTGGCCGTGGCGTTCGGCGTGGTGGGGCTGTCGCATGCGATCGCCGGGCCGCTCTCGGCCTGGTTCAAGGGCCATGTGGCCTGGGCGTCGCAGTTCAGTCTGGACGCGCCGTTCGTCTGGGTGGTGGTGATCTCCACCACCTGCGGCCTGGCGCTGAGTTTCACCCGTGCACGCAACCTCGAAGGTGCGGGTGCCTCCAAGCTGGGCTCGTTGCTGCTGTACTTCCTGATCGCCTGCATCGGCATGCAGATGGACCTGCTCGCGCTGCTCGACCGCCCGTGGCTGTTCCTGCTCGGCCTGATCTGGATCGCCGTGCACATCGTGCTGTTGTGGGCGCTGGCGCGCGCGCTGAAGGTGCCGTTCTTCTACTTCGCGATCGGCTCGCAATCCAATATCGGTGGGCCGGCCTCGGCCCCGGTGGTGGCCGCGGCGTTCCATCCCTCGCTGGCCCCGGTGGGCGTGCTGCTGGGCACGATGGGCTACGCGACGGGCACGTATCTGGCCTACATCGTGGGCATCACCCTGCGCGCGATGGCCGGGCAGGGCTGAGGGCGGTAGTGCCGGCCGCTGGCCGGCAACCAGGCGATGCGTCACTTGTCCAGGAGGTTGCCGGCCAGCGGCCGGCACTACCGGGGATCAAGGCCGCCGGGAATGACCGCGCCTGCAGATTCAAGCAGCAAGAAGGCCGCGTTCGACCAACCACGCCTTTGCATCTTCCGCATCCTGCTCGAACCGCGCCGAGTGAACCTCCAGGCGCCTATGTGATTGGCGCGTCGCCACGCGCCCAGGACTGACCGCACGTGCGGATTTACGCCGCAAGAAGGCCGCGTTCGACCAACCACGCCTTTGCATCTTCCGCATCCTGCTCGAACCACGCCTGCGTAGACCCCAACCGATACGTATACCCCCACGCATCCATGTCGGCCATCAACCGCGCACTACCGACACCGGCCAGTCTGCCGGCCAGCACGATCTGCAGGTAGCAGGTGGCGTCTTCTTCGGGCACCGAATCGGTGGCATCGGTATGCACCAGCGCACGCCGCTCCGGCGGCAGCACGATCAGGTGGCAGGCTTCGTGCAGCATCGAGTGCACCGGCGTGTCATCGCGGACATACACGTCGCTGCCGATGATGCCGGCCTCGGGTTCGCCCCAATAGCTGCCCGGAATCGGCGCGCCCTCGGCCACACGATGCAGGTGCAGATCGTGGGCGGCGAGCAGGGCATGGGCATCGTCGAAACGGATATCGCCGACGCGGGTGACCTGCGGTTCGGCGGTGGGGGCAGCGTCGTTCATGGGTTACCGCTCAACCGCCCCTTCCGGTCCGGAAGGGGCGATGTCGATCAGGGCTGCTGCGGGCCTTCCGGCAAGGCGACGGAGATATCGAGCACGTCGTGCTCACCGTCCTTGACCAGATCGACCTTGACCGCATCAGCGTCGATGTTGACGTACTTCTTGATCACTTCCAGCAGCTCGCGCTGCAGCAGGGGCAGGTAGTCCGGGCCGCCGCGGTGGCTGCGTTCCTGCGCGATGATGATCTGCAGGCGGTTCTTGGCCGTTTCGGCAGTGGTCTTCTTTCGGTTCAGGAAATCGAACAGTCCCATGCTTACCCTCCGAACAGCTTGCTGAAGAAGCCTTTCTTCTCCACGGTGGTGAAGCGCATCGGACGCTCTTCGCCAAGGATGCGGCCCACCGCATCTTCGTATGCCTGGCCCGCCGCCGATTCGGGGTCCAGAATGACCGGTTCACCCTTGTTGGACGCATTGAGCACGTCGCCCGACTCGGGCACCACGCCAATGGCCTTCAGGCCCAGCACTTCTTCCACGTCGGTGATGCTGAGCATCTCGCCGCTTTCCACCCGTACCGGGCTGTAGCGCGTGAGCAGCAGGAAGGCCGGCACGTTCTTGCCGGATTCGGCCTTGTGGGTCTTCGAGTCGAGCAGGCCGATGATGCGGTCCGAGTCGCGCACCGAGGACACTTCCGGGTTCACCACCACGACCGCACGGTCGGCGTAGTACATCGCCAGGAATGCACCCTTCTCGATGCCGGCCGGGGAGTCGCAGATGACGTATTCGAAGCCGTCGGCGATGAGATCGTCGAGCACCTTGCGCACGCCTTCCTGGGTCAGCGCGTCCTTGTCGCGGGTCTGCGACGCAGCCAGCACGTACAGGTTGTCGAAGCGCTTGTCCTTGATCAGGGCCTGCTTGAGAGTGGCTTCGCCGTGCACGACATTGACGAAGTCGTACACCACGCGGCGCTCGCAGCCCATGATCAGGTCCAGGTTGCGCAGGCCGACGTCGAAGTCGATCACCGCCACCTTTTTTCCACGACGCGCCAACCCACAGGCCAGGCTGGCGCTGCTGGTGGTTTTGCCGACGCCGCCCTTGCCGGAGGTGACTACGATGATTTCAGCCAAAGGATTTCTCCTGATTCTTCTGTTTGGGGGCTGCGTCAGTCCAGCGCAGCGATCTTGATCTGGTCCTGTTCCAGCCACACCTGCACGGCCTTGCCGCGCAGGGAGTCCGGGACATCGTCCAGTACCTTGTAGTGGCCGGCAATGGCGACCAGTTCAGCGTGGAATTCACGGCAGAAAATACGCGCCGTGGTGTTGCCTTGGGCACCTGCCAGGGCACGGCCCCGCAACGTACCGTAGATGTGGATGCTGCCGTCGGCGATCACTTCGGCGCCCGCGCCGACGGTGGCCATGACGGTCAGGTCGCAGTTTTCCGCATACAGCTGCTGCCCCGAACGGACATTGCTGGTCTGCATGCGGCCGGGCTTGGGCGCGCCACCCGTGGCGACGGCGCTGGGCGCGGGCGCCGCAGGTACGGCGGCAGCGGC